>CAYTJG010000012.1:34789-43922 GCA_964437865.1 uncultured Bifidobacteriaceae bacterium
AAAACCCAGGGATGAAAGCGGCGTGGCGTCGACGACATGGCCGCCGAAATTACGCGGGTCAAGCCAGCGCGGCAAGCAGGATCACCGAGTGCGGTGCATTTCTGCCGGTGTCATTTAGCCATGAGTCAACGGGGCCAGACGGGGACGAAGTGAAACCATTGTTCGGGATGCGCCTGAATCTCGGCTTCGAATGCCGACATGATCTGCTGCGTGAGGGCCTGGCGATGCTCGCGGTTGCCCAGGGCGGCCCGGTCGTAAGTGAATTCGGGCAGGATTTTTGCGAAATAACCGTCGCGTTCCGCCACGACAGTCACCCCGATCAGGGCGCAGCCCGAGGCGCGGGCCAGTTCGGCGGCCGCCACGGAGGCCGGGAATGGCTGGCCAAATAACTGGACTTCCACCGCCTTGGCCGCCGGCGGGCGATCCACCAACAACGCCACGTTCTCGCCGTCCTGCAGCCGGCGGATGATTTCCACAAATTCGAAGCCGTTGCCGCCCACCACGAAAGTCTCGATGCCCCAGCGGGCGCGGGATTGGCGGCGCAGTTGCGTAAGGTCATCGCCGGGCTCGGCCTGGGTGAGCACCACGAGCTTGATGCCGCGGCGGATGAGCAGGGCGCCGCCCAACTCCCAATTGCCCAGATGCGGCGAGAGCAGCAGCACGCCGCGCTTGCGGGCGCAGGCCTCTTCCAAAATGTGCCAGTCGTTGCCCGCCACCCGCCACCGGTCCGAAGCCAGGCCGGCTTCAAACCGCCATAGTTCCGCCAGCTTGGCGCCAAAGGCACGAAACAGCTCGTGGGCTTTGCGTTCCGCCAACTGTGGGTCGCCACCCACCGCCGGCAGAAGGTTCCGGACGACAATCTCCCGGCGGGCCGGATTCAACCAGTAATAAAGCTCGCCGATCGTCCGGCAGATCAGTTTCAGCAGCGTGGCGGGCAGCAGCCGCACGCCGGCCAAACCGATTCGCCACAGCCAGGCCCGGTAAAAAACCGACGGCGCCGCCTGGGCCCCGCCGGCCGGGACGGACACGCAAAACTTCAGCCACCAAGTCGGCAGCAGAAAAATCGCAATGAGCATGTTCGCGGCGATGCCCGTGGCGCAGATTTTGCCCAAACTGGCCATGCCGGCGTTGCCGGACCAGGCCAGCGAACCAAACCCGGCAATCGCCGTGCCGCCACATAACAGCAGCGCGCGTCCCACGGAACGCCGCACCAGGATTACATCGCCGCCATGTCGCCGCAAAGCGAGCTGCATGAAGAGGCCGTAATCAACGCCCGTGCCCAGCAGCAGTGGCACGGCCATCAGGTTCAGCAAATTCCACGACCAGCCGGCCAGCGCCATGACCGCCAGCAGGCACAGGCCGCCCAACAGCAGCACGCCCAGGCCCAGCAGAATTTCCGACGCGCGCCGGAACGCCAGCCACAGCGAGGCCAACACGAGCAAGGCCATCGGCAACACCACCCGCCACATCCGGTCCTGCACCCGCTTCAGCGTGGTGGATCCCAGCAGACCCCAGCCGGAAAGGTGAATTTGGTTTTGGGCCAACTGCGCGGAGAGACTGGCCAGGGCGGCGCTGTTCGTGTGGCCGGCTGCCGGATAAATCAGGCCCAGGACATACCAGCGGTCGTCCCCGCGGGCCACAAATTGTTTGAACAGCCAGCGGCTCACCTCGTTGGTCGGCCAGACCGTGTCCTGGGTGGCCGCGGCCCGGGTCCAGGTGGCGAACAACAGATCGGTGAGTTGCAGCGCGTTGGTGTTGAAGCCGGCCGCGAGGGCGGCGGCCTGCAGCCGCGGGGCCTGGGGCGCAAACCACGCTGCCGTGGCCCGGTTGGCCGCCTGGTGATCCGGCCGCGGCCAAAGCGCCGCCGGCAACACCCAGTCGCCCACCCATTGCTGCGCCCGTGCGGACGCGAGGATCTGTTCCGCCGTGGCCAGCCGCTCCGCCACCTCCGCCTCCGTTCGGCCGGAGATGATGAGCCAGAGCGCGTCATGCGGAATCCCCATTTCCAACGTCATTTGATCCAAGGTCGCTTGCGCTTCACTGTGCCGCGGCTTCAACGGATCGGCGCTATGATCCATGGTCGGCGGGCGAACGCAGATGAGGCCGCCGGCGACGAGGGCGAGGATGACGGTCAGCCCCCACGCGCACCGGTGATAAAGGGGATTGGCCGGCGCGGTCGTCGCGGTTTCACTGGATCGCGGCGGTATCAGATAACTCCACCAGCGGGCCGGGGCGGCGGCCGGGGCTTGGCGCCGGTTCGGAAACAGCGGGGGCAAATAGATCATCACCATGACCAGCGCGGCCAGCGCCACGCCAATGGCCACCAGCGAGCCAAGTTGGGCCAGACCGGGCAACCCGCCCAGGTTCAGCACCAGGAACGCGCTGACGGTGGTGATGGCCGCCCAGAGGATGCTGGGGGCGATCGCCCGGCGGATTTCGGGCACGCTCAGGTGCGGATGCGCCAGCGCTTCCTGGTAATGCACCACCGCGTAATCCACCGCCAGGCCCAGGAGCACCGCCGCAAAACCCAGGCTCACCAGATTGATGGTGCCCAGCACCAATCCCCCCAGCGCGAGCGTGGCCGCGAGAATCAGCAGCAGCAGAGTGAGCAACCATAACATCGGCAGCCAGCGCCGGTGCGCCAGCCAGAACAGCAGCGCGATGATCACGGCCGTACCGGTGACCGAACCGGTCAGGTCCGTTTGCATTTGCGAGGAGATTTCCGCCACGAAAACCGGGCGGCCGGTGAAGTGGACCTTGATCCCGGCGAAATCGGCCGTACCGGTGCGAACCTGCTCCACCAGGGCCCGGAAATCCTTCAGCCAGGCGGTGCATTCCCGATAGTTGCCCAGCTCCGGCCGAGCCTGCACAAACACCAGCCGGAATGTGCCGTCCGCCGACACAAACATGTTTTGTTTCTGATCCAGGGAAAGCCCGCTGAGGTTCGTGAGCGCGGGCAGGTTCAGCAGGTTAAAGGGATCAAACGCGCGGCTGGCCAGCACGGTGGGCGAGAGCGAGGTGGCCAGGGCTTCGCGCGTTTCGGCGAGCACCGCATCGACGTGGCCCGGCGCGAGGCGGTTGGTGAGGGCGGCGAAGACGGCCGGCGGTTGGTTGAGCCAGAGGCAGGCGAGCAGTTCGGATAGTTGGCCGGGCTGTTCCAGCCACGGCGGTTGCCACGTCACGTCGGCCACCAGATTCGTGGCGGCGCGCAATTGGCCTGCCAGCGCTTCGGCAAACTGGGCGGCCGTTTCCGCCTCCGCGGCCTGCACGGTGACAATGACCTCGCGCGCGTTGGTGAAATGCTGCTGGTAAAGTTTCAGCCCCGCCACCGCCGGCTCGTCGGCCGGCAGCAAGTCCAGGATTTCCGGATCAAACCGCAGCCGCCACGCGCCCAGCAGGATCGCCACGAACAACAGAAGCCACCACCAGCGTCTCATGGCAATGAGGAACGGACCGGCGCCCCGGCAGGGAGGCGAGGGCGGACACAAGGATTCATGGTACGTTTGGGGTGGCCCGGTGTCGTTGTACCGCTTCGGCAATGGTCTGCACGCTTTGCAAAATCTGTTTGGCCGCCTCCGGATCCTGGATCTTCAGCCCGAATTTCTTATCCAGCGCCACCACAATTTGCAGTGCATCCACCGAATCCAATCCCACGCTGTTCGGGCCAAACAGCGGCTGCTCATCGCCGATCTCTTCCGGAGTGAGTTGCAGCATGAGGTTTTCAATCAGCAGTTGCTTGGTCTCGAGTTTGAGTGTCGCCAGGTTGTCCATGTTCAGACGCAAATGTTGCGCGAGTCCTTCGGGCCGGGGCAAGCTCGAAAACGGACGCCGATGGCCTGCTGGTTGCAGCCGGTGATGCTCACGATGGCCGACGGGTGCGTTCCGGCCGAGACGGCGGCGCCGGCGGCCACGCATTGCCACGCGGCCGCAGCCATCAAGGCCTCGCCGAGCATTCGCTTGGGGCTCACGCGCGGCCCCGCCCAATCACGCCAGACGGCGGTTTCCGGTGCGTCAGTGCGCGGGCTGTCCCCGAGGCTGTCGCATAATAATTCGTTTTCCATCGGCGCCAGGTCGCCCCGGACGGCCGCGGCGGCCTGCTGTCGGTCGCGATGCGCGCAGTAGCTCCGGGGCTGGGTCACGGCGACCAATTCCGTGCCGGCGGACCAGTCCGGGTTGCGGCACAACGCCACCGCGCCCGCGCCGCCGCTGATGACCGCGGCGTGTTCCAGGTGCCACAAGGCGTCCGCGCGGAGCCAGTTGACCTCCTCGGCGCCGATCACCACCGCCACGTCCACGCGGTCTTGCCCCAGCCAGTCGGCTCCGAGCGCCAGCCCCTGGGCGAACGTCCCCGGATCGCCCATTAGCGTGGTGACGCGCGGCGCGTTTTCCAGCAAGGCGGCCAGATGGCTGGCTGGTGCGGCAAAAACCGTTTCCGGAAACAGCAGCGGGCTGGCCGTGGCCGGATCCGCCAGCGCCTCCTCGAAAAATCGGTGCGTGTATTGCACGCAACCGGATTGCAGGCAGACAATGAGGCCCAGGCGGCGCGCCGGATCGGGCGGCAGACCGTGCAGCGCTTCCAGCAGGGCCGCCGCCGCGTAATGGGTGATGGCGCTCGTGCGCCGCAGCCGCGGGTGGGCCAGGAAGGCCGGCTTCACGGCCGGTGCCGGCACGGCGCGCATCCGTAAAGGCTTATCCCAGCCGGGCCGGGCGAGCGGCTGCACGGGCAATGGCTGGCCCGCGGCCAGGACTCTTTGCATTTCCGCCACGCTCCAGCCGGCGGGTGAAACCGCGCCACAGCCGCTCACAAAAATCCGGCTCATGCCCACCTCCTGAAGATCAGGGTGGCGTTGACCCCGCCAAAGCCGAACGAATTTGAAAGCGCCGTGCGCAGGCGCGCGTCCTGCGGCCGGGTGACCAGGGGAAATCGGCAGACCGGATCGGGCGGGTCCGCGATCAATTCGGGCGGCAGCCATTGGCCGCCGAGCGCCATCAGGCAAACGACGGCTTCCACCGCGCCCGCCGCGCCGAGAAGATGCCCGATGCCGGCCTTGGTGGAACTCACCGGCAAGGTGTCCGCGCGCGCCCCGGCCCAGCGGTTGATGGCCGCCGCCTCCGCGGCGTCGTTCAACGGCGTGCCCGTGCCGTGCGCGTTGAGATAATCCACTTCCGCCGGCGTCACCCCCGCGGTGGCGCAGGCCGCGGTCATGGCGGCGAAAGCCGTGTCGCCGTCCGGCTGCGGCTGCGTGAGGTGGTGACGGTCAATGGTCGACGCGTAGCCGATGATCTCCCCCAGGATTTCCGCGTTTCGCTGCCGGGCGCTGGCCAGTGTTTCCAACGCCAGCATGGCCGCCCCTTCGCCCACGGCCAAGCCATCGCGGGTTTGCGCGAAGGGCCGGCAGGAGGTCGGCGACAGGGCCTGCAAGGCATCGAACCCGGAAAAGACAAATTGGCTCAACGCGTCGTAGCCGCCGGTGAACACCCGTTCCGCCGCGCCCCGGCGGATGAGTTCCCACGCCTCGCCGACGGCGCAGGTGCCCGAGGCGCAGGCGTTGGAAACAAGGCTCAGCGTGCCGCCCAGCCCGAGCGCATCGAGCACGATCCGGCCTTGCGCGTGCGCTTGATAATGGAACGCGCGCGTGGGCTGGTGGCGATGCCGGTGCGGCGTGCGCACGGCCTGCCGGAAATAATCCTCACCCAGCGGCATGCCGCCGGAGGTGGTGCCGAGCACCACCGGAATATCGTCCGCCGCTTCCCAGCCGGACTGCCGCCAGGCTTCGACGCATGCGAGCAACAGCAACGCGCTGGCGCGGTCCAGCCGGGCCGCTTGTCGGGCGGTCAAACGGGTCGCGGGCATTTGTGCCGGCAGGTCCGCCTCGGCCGCCTTTTTCACGCGCTGGCGGCTGGCGTCAAACAGGGTGACCGCGCGGAAGGCCGTTCGGCCGGCGCGGAAACCGGCCGCATTGGCCGGCCAGCCTCGTCCGAGCGCGGTGACAATGCCTGCGCCGGTCACCACGACGCGCGGTGGTTCGGTGGGCAGCGGGGGAGCGGGAAACATCATGTGCAAAATCAATGGCCCATGCTCGCCGCCAGCTTGCGAACGCTGTGCCGGAAACCAAAATTCATGGGGTAAAAGAAATTCTTCCAGGCTGTGGTGCCCCAGAGCCGCTGGAAGATGGCGGACACGCTGTAAATCTCCTTCAGCGCGCCATAATAACCGGCCAGCAACTGGTCCGGCGTGAGGGTCTTGGGCTGGAACACCACGTGGTTGGCGTCGTACAGGTTCCAGTCTTCGGTCAGCAGCCGGCCCTCCGCCGTGAGCCGCTTGTGCAGCCGCGTGCCGGGGTACGGCGTGAGAATGGAAAAATAGGCCACTTCCAGCCGGGCTTTAATGACAAATTCCACCGTGCGATCAAAAACACCGGCGTCGTCCGTGTCGAAACCAAACACGAACGAGCCGTCGATGCCGATGCCGTGGTCGTGGATCTTTTGGACCACCTCCAGGTATTCGCCGGGCTTGTTGACGCCTTTGCCGATGGACTTGATGGTTTCCGGCGAGAGGGTTTCAAAGCCCATGTACAAGCCGGTGCAGCCGCTTTTTTCCGCCAGCTTGAGAATCTCCGGGTCCTTGGCGATGTTCACCGAGGCCTGCGCAAACCAGTTCAGGTTCAGATCGGCGATGCGGCTGAAGAATTCCCGCGCGTACGCGCGGTTGCACACGATGTTGTCATCGATGAAGAACACGAGGTTTTTCAACGTGAGCAGGCCGGTGAAGGGGCGGAGCGCCCGCAATTCCGCCAGCACTTCCTCCTGGGGCCGATTGCGGAAGGTGCCGCCGAAGGCGCTGGTCACGGCGCAAAACTCGCAGTCAATCGGGCAGCCGCGGGTGGTCTCCATGAAATGCACCGGCAGATATTTCTTCTCGCGCACCAACTCCCAATTGTTGGGCGAGAGGTTGGCCAGGACTGGCCAGCCGGCGGTGTGCTCGTAAATGGGTTTCAGCGCGTGCTGCGCCGCGTCCTGCAACAGCGTGGGCCAAAGGTCTTCCGCCTCGCCCACCACCACGGCGTCGCAATGTTGCAGCGCCTCCTGGGGCAGACAGGAAACGTGCATCCCCCCCATGACCACCGGAATGCCGCGGCCGCGGAAACGATCCGCCAGCTCGTAACCGCGCTTGACGGTGGTGGTCATGGTGGTGATGCCCACCAGGTCCGCCGGTTCGTTGCCGTCGAACGGCTCGATCTTTTCGTCCACGATTTTCACCTCCCAGTCGGGCGGGGTGAGGGCGGCCAGGCGCAGCAGGCCGAGATTGGGCAGACGAAAAAACATGCCGCCGCCCATGAGGCTGTTCTTGACCTTGGGTGCGATGAGCAGGAGTCGTTTCATTTGGCGGCGGGGTTGGGAACCGGTTGCCACAGGCGTTGGACCACGGAGAGATAACTCCACAGCGGGCCGGCCACGCCGCGCTGGCGGAGGCGCTGCACCAGTTCGCGATAGCCCGGCAACGGATCCCCGGCAATCCAGGCGGGGGAACGCCGGGCAAATTCCTTCAGCCGGGCAAAGACCAGGTCCGCCGTCAGGCCCGGCGCCACGTAATACACCGGTGCCAGCAAATCCGCCCCCGGCCGGATCACCCCTTCCGCCACCGCCCGGTCAAACAGCGGTGTGCCCGGATAAATCCTCATGCCCACCACCGCCAGGATCACCGTGCTTTTCAGCTGCAGCGAATTTTGAAAGGCCTCGTTCAGCGTCGCCTCGGTTTCGCCCGGACCGCCGCAGATGAGAAAATGGCAATAGTCCAGTTTCCGCCCTCGCGCCAGCTCGCTGGCGGCCAGCACATCCGCAAATGTGAAGTGCTTGGCGTACGCCTCCAGGGTGGTGTCCGAAAAGCTGTCCGTGCCGAACTCGATATGGGTCAGGCCGGCGCGCGCCATCAAATCCATCAGGTCGGCCGTCAGCCCGCGCGGCCGCAAGAAGCAGCCCCAGGAAATCTTCACGCCCCGCCGCAGGATGGCCTCGCAGATTTCTTCCACGTGGCGGGGCGTGGAATTGAAGACCGAGTCCACGATGAACACGAATTTTGCGCCCTGCCGTTGCAGGCTTTCGAGCTCGGCCGCCACCACGTCCGGCGGCCGCTGGCGGTTGGTCTTGCCTTCGATCACCGGATAGGTGCAGTAGCAACACAGATAATGGCAGCCGCGCTGGGTTTGGAGATTCAGTGTGGCACTGGCCTTGAGATACGTCTGCGCGATCTCCGTTGGCCGGTCCGCCTCCGTCAGCGGCAGTTCCAACGGATCGAACGCGGCGGGATTCATGGCGATGATCCCGTTGCGCCGGTGGACCAGTCCCGGGACGCCGGCGAGATCACTCCCGGTTCTGAGGGCGGCCAGCAGCGCGAGGATGCCCGGCTCGCCCTCGCCGGTGATGCCGTAATCCGCGTTCGTCAACGTCAGGAGTTGCTGGGGGAAAATGCTAAAACCGCTGCCGCCCAAGACCACCGGCGCGCGACTGTGTTGCCGGATGGTGGCCATGACCGGTGCCAATTCGTCGTAGAATTTCTCCTGCTGGCGGATCAACACATCGTCAATGTTGCGCACGCCGATGCCCACCAGGTCGGGTTTGAATTCCACCAGCGTCTCCGCCAGCCGGTCGAGATTGGATAAGCGGTCGAGCCAGCGCGTTTCATGGCCGGCGGTGCGCAAGGCGGCGTTGATGTGCGCCAAGCCCAAGGGAAACACCGGATCGGGGTCCGTGCAGCGGTTGACACTGATGAGTAGGACGCGGCAGGGCGGGGTCATGCGGTGAACAGGGCCGGAGCGGCCGTCACGGTTTCACAGCTTCCGACGGCCCGGCCAGATTCCGCCACGGCAACGCCCGCCATCCGTTCCGGCAGCCGGACTTGGTTTTGACCGCCGATATCCGGATTATTGATGTCGGGGAAGGAATCCATGCGTGTTACCCAGCATAGTTACTTGCCCTCCCGCGCGGCAATGATAATTCCCCGGGCGGATCGGTCCGCGCCCGCCCCGGGCGCTGAGGGGTACGTGCATTGCGGCCGCTGACACATCGCGCAGCGCGCCATGAAACGCGCCAGCGTCGTGGAGTGCTCCAGTCCTCTGGAGCTGTGGCCCAAGGC
>CAYTJG010000013.1:0-41959 GCA_964437865.1 uncultured Bifidobacteriaceae bacterium
TTATCTCCGGGGTGGTGCCGAGGAGCGGCCGACCGGCGAAAAGGTGCTGGAAAAGCTCTCGCTGCCCCAGGCGCCAGCGTCGGCCCCGAAGTCCGCTCCCGCCGCCGCGGCTGCCCCCAAAGTGGACGACAGCAAACTCGCTGCGCTCGCGCAGCCCACTCCGCCCGCCCGGCCGGCGGAAAAGGCCCCCGAAACGACCGGCCCCAAGCCGGCCGATTTGTCCAAGGCCGATGAGAAATTGTCCTCGTTGCTCGGCGGCAAAAAATAATCCCGATTCGTGGTAAAGTAAGCCATGTTTGACGACATCAACGATCTTTACCAGCAGGTGATCCTGGATCACTGCAAGCAGCCGCGCAATTTCCACGAATTGCCCCAGTGCTCCTGTTCCGCCCAGGGCCATAATCCGCTGTGCGGCGATCAGTTGAAGTTGTTCCTCACGCTGGAGGGCGACGTGATCAAGGACGCGAGCTTTGTGGGCTCGGGCTGCTGCATTTCCAAGGCATCGGCCTCGCTCCTCACGGAAAACGTCAAAGGAAAGACCCGGGCCGAGGCGGAACAAATGTTCGCGCGGGTCCACGATCTGGTCACCACCGGCAAGGCCGAGGGCGATGTGGGCAAGCTCGCGGTCTTTGCGGGCGTGTACAAGTATCCGGCCCGCGTCAAATGCGCCATCCTTTCGTGGCACGCCCTCATGGGCGCTCTGAAGGGCGACGCCGCCAAACCCGTCAGTACCGAAAACGAACAATCCTAATCCGCCCCATGAAAGTCGGCAAACTCCTCCATACGCGCTATCGGGTGAACGACCTGGAACGCACAGTGAAATTCTATCGCGACGTGCTGGGCCTGGCGGAAGTCCGCCGGCACAAGTCGCCCCGCGGATCAGAGTTGGTGTTTCTACGGGCGCCGGGCAGCGCGGAGGAAATCGAGATCACGTACTTTCCGGCCGGCGGTCCCGTGCAGGTGCAGCCCGACCTCACGCATTTGGCGTTCGAGGTGGACAGCCTGGATGAGTTTGCGAAACAGCTCGCGCAGCACGGCCTGAAATTTTCCGACGGTCCCACCACCAGTTCCAGCGGCACTACGTTCGCGTTTGTTGATGCGCCGGAGGGGTATGAAGTGGAATTGATCGAAAAACGAACCCCCTGAAGTTTTATTCTTATCAACCAAGCATGAGCGTCCTTATTGTCGGTACCACCGCCCTCGATTCCATCAAAACCCCCACCCGGGAAAACCCGCGCCTGCTGGGCGGGTCAGGCAGCCACGCGGCCGTGGCGGCCAGTTTTTTTTCCCCGGTGCAACTGGTGGGCGGCGTGGGTGAGGATTTCCCCAAAAAATATCTCGCCCTGTACCGCCGGCACGGCATCGACCTCGCCGGTCTCCAACTGCTGCCGGGCAAGACGTTTCATTGGTCCGGCGAGTATGAAGTGAACATGAACAATCGCCGCACGCTCCTGACGGAACTGGGCGTGATCGAGACGTTCCAGCCCAAGCTGCCGGAGGCGTACCGCAAGACGCCGTTTGTGCTGCTCGGCAACATCGCCCCCGCGCTCCAGAATTCGGTGCTCGACCAGATGCAAAAGCCGCGGTTCGTGATCGCGGATTCGATGGATCTGTGGATCAACATCGCGCTCGCGGAGCTGCTGCGCCTGCTCAAGCGCGTGGATTGCTTTGTGCTCAATGACAGCGAGGCCCAACTGCTGACCAAGGCGGACAACGTCTTTGTGGCGCTCAAGAAGCTGCACCAGCTGGGGCCGAAATACGTCATCATCAAGCAGGGTTCCCACGGCTCGATTCTCTCCGGGCCCGCGGGCTATTTCCTGTGCCCGGCTTATCCGCTGACCAAGGTGGAGGATCCCACCGGGGCGGGCGATTCCTTTGTGGGCGGGCTGACGGGTTACCTGGCCGCAGCCCGTGGCTCGATTGATTCCAACCTCCGCCGGGCGATGGTCTATGGCAGCGTCACGGCGTCATTCTGCTGTGAGGGCTTCGGCCTGCAGGCCACCACCAAGACCAAACGGGCGGTGATCGAGCAGCGCGTGAAGGAGTTGGAAAAGCTGACCAAGTTCTGAGCGCGGGACCGTCCGTCATCGCTGCGGAAACTCCACGTACAGCAGCCAGTAGATCAGCACGCCAGTCACGGAAACATACATCCAGAGTGGCCAGGTCCAGCGGGCGATCCGTTTGTGCAATTCAAACCGCTCCCGCCATGCCCGGTTCAACGTCACCAGGATCAGCGGCACGATGACGGCGGCGAGAATGGTGTGCGTGAGCAAAATGGCGAGGTAAATGGGGCGAAACCAGGCGGGGTTTTCAAACCGGGTGGGCCCCTGGTGCAACACCACGGCCAGCCAGGTGTGATAAGTCAAATAGCACGCCAGGAAAATCACGGACGTGCCGAAGGCCGCGATCATGCAGTTACGATGCGCTGTGCGGTGGCCGCGCTTGATGAAGAAAAATCCCAGGGCGAGCAGTACCGCGCTCGAGCCGTTGAGCGTGGCGTTGACGGCCGGCAAATCGTGAATGGTCATGGGGCCTGGCTATTCGTCATCCAGTTGGCGGACCGATCTTAGCAATTTGGGCAGCACGGAATTTGTCCAATCCACGCTGTCGCCCCCGGTTTCAAAAGAGGCGCGCAACTGGCCGCGCTTATCCACCAGCACAAAGATCGTGGTGTGAATGAAGAGGTCGGCGTCGTTGAGCCGGTCCTCGGGTTTCACGGGCACGGCGCTCAATTTCAAGCTGTCGGAGGCCAGCCCGGCGATCTGGGCCTTCGTGCCGGTCAGGAACGTCCAGCGGCTGAAATCGGCATTGAAATGCTGGCCGTAACGCTTGAGCACCGCCGGCGTGTCATAGTCCGGATCGGTGGTGAGCGTGACGAACCGGGTCGAACTGCTGGCGGGCACCAGGGTTTCGACCGAGTGCATCTGGCCGGTCATGCGCGGACACGGTCCGGCGCAGCGGGTGAAGATGATGTCCGCCACCCAGACATGATTGCTGAGCGAGGCCAGGGTGATGGGCTGGCCGTCCTGGTTGGTGAGCGTAAAATCCGCGACCGGGCCGAGGGGCGGCAGCGGCACCTGGCCGAAATTCCGGACCGCCGCGAGCAGCCACAAGCCAAAGGCGAGGGCGAACAGTGCAAAAAATATTGTGACCCCAATCCAGAGGGTGCGGGGCGGGCGGGACACGGCTTCGGTCATGAATCGAAATTAATTGCTGACAAATCCCAGCGCAAGCCGTCGTTGAGTGATTCTTCGGTTCCCGCTCCGCCATGAATCCTCACCCGAGAAGAAAGTGGCCGAGCGGTGGTTACCCCGAAACCGGTCATTCAAAGCTTGAGGGCGTCGCGGGGGATTTGGATTGGAGCCACTTGTTGAAATCCTCCTGGCTCTGCACCACCACGAAACCGCCGGCCATGGCGGCATGGCCGTTGCCGCAGAGCTGGGCGCATTCAATCTGGAAGCGGCCGAGCTTGGTGGGCGTGAACGTGCAGGGAATACGCAGACCGGGAATGGCGTCCTGCGTCAGCCGCATGGCCACCAGCTTGAGCGAATGGATGACGTCCTTGGAACTCAGGTAGATGAGCACGGGCTTGTTCACCACCACGTGAATCTCGTTGAGCACCTGCACGTCGTCCTTGCCGGCCGGGTCGGTCGGGTCCACGCCAAACACGTTGTTATTGCTGATCAGCTTCATGTCCTGCCTGCCGAATTTGCCGTCGGCCCCGGGGTAGCGGGCATTCCAGGCAAACTGCTGGGCCATGATTTGAATGACGGTGGAATCCTCGGGTTTGGGGAAGTTATCCACGGCCTTGGCCCAAATGGGCATGGCCACGAAGATCAGCAACACCGCTTCCGCGGCCACCACGCCCAGTTCGATGCCTTTGGGCAGATGGCTTTTGGACCCGTCATAATCCGCCTGCGGATTGCGCCGGGCGCTGAACCGCCAGAGCACAAAGACGAAATAGAGGCTCCAGCCGATGAACAGCGCGAACATCAGCCAGTGCAGGTAAACCATCAGCGCATCCACGTCCCGGCCGTGGACCGACGCCAGTTCAGGCATAAACAGAACATGCTGGGCAAACCATTCGATCATGCGGGTTCCTCGATGGGGGTTTTGGTCTTGAGAATGGCACCGTTGGCGGGCTGCTTCGCGGCCTCCAAGGTTTCGCTCCGGCGGATGGCGTAGATGAGAAAGGTCAGGAATGCGCCGAGCACGGTGATGATGATTGTGCCGAGGGTGAGGATGGCCCAGTTCATGCCATCGGCCATGGGCGCGTCGATATTGGGGCCGTAGCAGGCGGCGCAGGCCCACAGCCTGGCCGGTGCCAGCGTGGCGAGCAATACCATGAGAGTGCGAACGGTTTTCACAGGTAACTGATGTTTTTCAGTTTCTTCAAAAAATAAAGGCCGTACACGATGACAAAAATTCCCGCCGCCACCGCCACTGAACCCCAGATCACGCTGCCCGCCTGGAACGCCCACGCCGCGCAGCCGAAGGCCAGCGCGGTCAGCAGCGTCACAAAAATCAAATGAACGGCTTTGAGCGACATGGGCGTCAATGGGAAACGGTGCCGGGTGGAAAATTGGAGGTGGCCCAAATCGTGAGGCCCACCAAGCCGATGAAGAAGGCCACCGTTAGACCGAGTACCGAGTAAACCAGTTTCTTCTCCGAAAGCAGGTGCATGAGAAAGCCGGCCACCAGGAATGCATTGATCGCCGCGATGGCGAGGATCAGGGTCACCTTCAGCGTCCAGCCTTCGCCGAGGTGTGAAAAGGAGGTGGCGATCATCGCCGAGGTGGTGCACAGCACGACCAGGAAGATCACCCCACAGAGGCGGACGTAACGATTAAAATCCACCGGGTGGGCGGTTTCCGTCGCCGCGTGGTTTGCCGCCGGCGGGTTGTGGCTGGGTACTTTGGGGTCGCTCATAACTTCTCAGGTCAAATAAAGCACCGGGAACAGAAAAATCCACACCAAGTCCACGAAGTGCCAGAACAAGCCGGAAACTTCGATGCGATTGGTGAAGCGCTCGGGGTCGCGCCGCCACAGCTTGCTGCCGGGGCCCCACAGGTAAAAGATCACCGCGGTGCCGCCGAGAATGTGCAGCGCGTGCAGGCCCGTGAGCGTGAAATAGATGGCGGTGAACGTATTATGTTTCGGCCCGTAATTCTCCATCTTCGCAATGTCCGCCGCCTTGATGGTCAATTCTTCGTTCTGGACGGCTTGGGCCGCCGGACTGCGGAGATCCATCAGCTCCTTGCGGTCGGCCACGAAGTGGCCGTGCAACGTCACCGTGCCGGTCTTTTTGGCGAGGTCAAAGTCGGCGGATTTCTCCACCAGATGGCCATCGGCAAACTTGCCGGCCTCCGGGCCGCTGCCCAGGGCGATTTCGTAGTGGATCCATTTATCGTGGTACTCATACGATTTGATGCCCAGAAACGTGAGGGCCAGCAGGATGGTGCAGGCATGGAAGAACTTGAACTTGCCGAACTGGCGGACCTTGCAGGCCGCCCAAGCCAACAGGGTGGTGATGGCGGAAAGCGCGAGCAGCAGCGTGTTGATGGCTCCCAGGCGCACGTCCAGCCAGCCATGCGGCCACAGGCCCGGCTCCGCGCCGACGCGCAGCAAAATGTACGCGGAGAACAGCGCGCCGAAGAGCATCACCTCGGAGGCCAGGAACAGCCAGATACCGATCTTGGCGTTGTAAACGCCGGTATCCGGTCTCAGGTCGACGGTGTAAGGAATTTCCATGAAAGATCAGTGCGCGGGTTGGGGCTGGGGCTGGGGCGCGGGCGCGGGCGCCGGTTCGGTCAACGGCTCGTTCTGCGGCGTGAAATCCTCCCGCCGGCCCGGGACGCTGTATTCGTAGGGGCCGTGGGCCACGACCGGCAGGTCCGCAAAATTCCCGTGTGGCGGCGGCGTGGGTGTCTGCCAGTCCAGCGTGGTGGCCTGCCAGGGATTGTCGCTGGTCACCTTTTCGCCGTAGCTGATGCTGTGAAAGAGATTGATGATGAACGGAATTTGCGCCAGGCCCAGCGCAATGGCGGCCCACAGAATGAACGTGTTCAATTCCATGATGGTGCCGGGCAGGGTGTCGATGGCGTCGTGCACGCGGGCGGCGGAATAATTCGCCGCGCCATCGCTCATGCGGCGCAGCATGCCCTTGATGCCCTGGAAAAACATGGGTTGAAACACCAGGTTCATGAACACGAACGAGCACCAGAAATGCACGCGGCCCCAGAATTCATTCATGCGCCGGCCGGTGATCTTGGGGAACCAGAAATAGACGCCGGCAAACAGCGCGAAAATGGTGCCCGGCGCCACCACGTAGTGGAAGTGGGCAATGATGTAGTACGTGTCGTGCAGGTACAAATCCGTGGCGGCCAACCCCAGCGGCAGGCCGGATAACCCGCCGATGCCGAACATCGGCAGGAACCCCAGCGCAAACAACATCGGCGTGTTGATGCGAATGGAGCCGCCCCACAGCGACAGGAACAGACACGTCAAAATCACCACCGACGGAATCGAGATGATCATCGTGGTGGCTTGGAAGAACATGGCGATGCGCTGTCCCATGCCGGTCATGTACATGTGATGCGCCCAGACGATGAAGGAGAGAAAGCCGACGAACAGCACCGAATACACCAGCGATTTGTAGCCCCAGAGCGGCTTGCGCGTGTTGTTGGCGAGGATTTCAGCGACGATGCCCATGGCCGGCAGGATGAGCACATAAACTTCCGGATGGCCGAGGAACCAGAACAAATGCTGCCAGAGCAAGGGGCTGCCGCCGCCGCTGCGATCGGCCAGTTGGCCGCCCACGGCCAGGCCGGTGGGCAGGAAAAAGCTCGTGTGCGCCACGTTGTCCATCAGTTGGAGGACGCCGGCGGCTTCCAGCGGCGGAAACGCCAGCAGCAGAATGAAGGCGGTCACGAACTGTGCCCACACAAAGAACGGCATCCGCATCCAGGTCATGCCCGGGGCGCGCAGTTGAATGATGGTGGCGATGAAATTGACCGCGCCGAGCAGGGAGGAAGTGATCAGCAGCACCATGCCGATGAGCCAGAACGCCTGGCCGTTCGTGGGGATGGTGGTGGCCAGCGGCGAATACGAGGTCCAGCCCGCCTGCGCCGCGCCGCCGGGAATGAAGAAGCTCACCAGCATGACCACGCCGCCGAGGAAGAAGGCGTGATAGCTGGCCATGTTGATCCGCGGGAAAGCCATATCCGGCGCGCCAATCATCAGCGGCACCACATAGTTGCCAAAGGCCGCAAAAGCCAGCGGCACCACGCCCAGAAACACCATGATGGTGCCGTGCATGGCGCCGAACGAGTTGTACAGATCCGGCGAGATGGCGCCGCCGGCGGCAGGCGCGCCCAGAATCTTTTCCAGCAGCGGCCCCAGCGCCGGCACCGGCATGCCCGGATGTGAAATCTGCCACCGCATCAGCAGCATCAGGCAAAACCCAAACAGCATGAAACTCAACGAAGTCAGCCCGTACTGAATGCCAATGACCTTGTGATCCGTGGAGAAAATGTACTTGCTCCAAAAGCTCGGCTCCGGGTGCGCATGGTGGCCGTGGTCCCCGTGGTCGGACGTGGCTTCGGGTCCGCGATAGGGGGGGAATTGGGCAACTGAATCGTCCATAGCGTTTATTTGAGCTTATCGCAGACCATGGCCAGCAGCAGGAGCGGCAGGTAGATGATGGAAACCAGGAAGAGTTGCCGGGCTCGCCGGGCGGTGAGTTGGCGGGCGAAACGCACCGCGCAGGCGGCATAAGCCGCACCCGCCAGGAGCGCCACCACCAGATACAGCACGCCGTTCAGTCCGAGCAGGAACGGACAAAGGCTCGCCACGAACAACGCCACCGTATTCCCCACCGCGTGAAAACCGGTGCGGGTGCCCTCGGCATCCACATTCGGCAGCATCACGAAGCCGGCCCGGGCATAGTCCTCACGGTACAGCCAGGCGATGGCCATGAAATGCGGGATCTGCCAGAAGGCCAGGATGGCAAACAGCGTCCAGCCCTCGCCATTGAGCTCGTTGCGGGCGGCCACCCAGCCCATCAGCGGCGGCAAGGCGCCCGGAATGGCGCCCACCAGCGTATTCACCCAGCTCAAGCGCTTCAGCGGGGTGTAAATGAAGAGATAACTGATGGAGGTGACCGCACCGAGCACGCTGGTCAGGAGATTCACCAAGGCGGCCAGGTAAATGAGACCGGCCACAGAGCAAAGGCCGCCAAAAATGGCCACGGTGGCCGGCTGCAACCGGCCGGACGGCAGCGGCCGGCTGGCCGTCCGGTGCATCCGGGCGTCGTAATCGCGCTCCAGCAACTGGTTGAGGGCTGCCGCGCCCGCCGCCACGAGGGCGGTGCCCAGCAAGGCATGGAACATCAGCAGGCCATCCACCGGCCCGCGTTCGCCCAGGTAAAAGCCCACGCACGTGGTCAGCAGTACCAGCAGCGTCAGCCGCGCCTTGACCAGATCAGCAAAGACCGACGCCCAGCTTTTGTCCAAAGCCGCCGCCGAATTTAACGTTGTTACCGAGGATACTGCGTTTCGGGTTGTAGTCTCCGTCATTAGTACATTACCTTATCGACTCTATTTTGTCGCTCAAAAGCAAAATATGTCAATGCTCTTTTTGGAGAATAGTTGGCCGGGGGGGGCGACGAAATTCGGCTCGTCTTCAAAAACACCCAGGAGAACGCTGAGGGTTGGCATTTTGACCAGCGCGGTAGGGCGCGCCTCTCCGAGCGCGCCACGCCTGCCAACCAACGTGGGCAAGCCCACCCAAAGCACGGCCCTGAAATCACGCTCTGCCCGCTGCGCGTCATCGATGACGCCTTTTGTTCGTGATTGCCAACGTCTGCGAGCCGCCACGCTACGCTCGCGGCGCGCACGGAGTGACGCGCCCTACCGCCGCTTGGCAAGCGCGTAGGGGGACGCGTACTCCGGGCGCGCCGCGCCTGTCAACCGTTGCGTGCAAGCCAACCCAACGCGCTGCTCTGAAATCATGGACGGCCTGATCCGGCGCCTGACCAAAAGCGCCGGCTTCAGGCGTTGTCCTGAAACCCGGCCAAGCGGTCGCGCAAATAGACGCGGTTCATGCGCCGCAGCTCGGTGGCGGCGCCGGGCGAGCTGGGCGCGTCCCCGCCCAGGATCAAGCATTTCATCGCCTTCATGTTGTGCAACAGGATCACCGCCACATCGCGGGCCTCGGCCGGGGGCAGGGCGGGTGCGCCCAAGGTGAGTGTTTGGGCGATTCGCCGGAGGGTGTGCTCGTGGAACTGCCGGCGCTTGGCGGACCAACCGGAGGTTCCCTCCAGCAGGGCCACCATCACCCGGGTTTCCGCATGCAGGCTGGCCTTGAAATCCAGGATGGCATCGGCGATCTGCTCCAGCGACGCCACCCGCGCCTGTCCGTCCAGGGCGTCGAACGCCTCGTTGACCAGGCGGGTGTAGCGCTGCATGAGGGCGTCGGCCAGGCTTTCCTTGTGGGGGAAGAAGCGATAGAGCGAGCCGATGGGTGAGCCGGCGCGGGCGGCGATTTCGGCCATGGTGGCGGTGTCGTAGCCGCGCTCGGCAATGACGGCGGCGGCGGCGGCGAGCACCGCCTCCACGCGGGCCCGGCCGTTGCGGCGCTGGGGCGCGAGGGCCCGCCGCGATTTGGCGCTTGCCTTATTTGAGTTCATACTCTAATTTCTCTTTATGCGAGTGTACACTCAAATAACGGTCCTTGACCAGCCCGAAATCCAAATCTCGTTGCCAACATGAATCTGCCCCCACTGGATCCCCGGAGCACCGCCCTGGTGCTGATTGATCTGCAAAAAGGCATTGTGAACCGCTCCCTGGCGCCGCATGCGGCGGCCGACGTGCTGGCCAGAGCCATCGGTCTGGCCGGGCGTTTTCGCCAGGCGGGTGCGCCCGTGGTGCTGGTCAACGTCGGCTTTTCAGCGGATTTCAAAGATGCCCTGCGCCAGCCGGTGGATCAGCCCCCGGCGATTCCGCCCGGCGGCTATCCCGCCGGTTTCATGGAGTTGGCCGACGGTCTGGCCGGTCCCGGCGACCTGCGCATCACCAAGCGGCAGTGGGGCGCCTTTTACGGCACCGAGCTGGATCTGCAACTCCGTCGCCGCGGCGTGCAGACCATTGTGCTGGGCGGCGTCAGCACCAACATCGGGGTGGAGTCCACCGCCCGCCAGGCGTGGGAACACGGCTATGCTGTGATTCTCGTTGAAGACGTCACCAGCAGTCAATCTGTGGAGATGCACGACTTTTCCATTCGTCATATTCTGCCGCGCCTCAGCCGCGTTGTGCCCGCGGCCGCCGTCGGCTTTCGGTCGTGAAGGCCGCCGTGCCGGCCGAGACCCGATGGGAGCCGTTACGGCATTGGCCGCGGCCCGCGCAATGGGCGGTGCTGTGCCTGGGGTCAGCCATCCTCGTGGCCCTGCTGGAATTTGTTCACCTGCCGGCCGCTCTGCTGCTGGGGGCGATGGCTGCCGGTATCCTGGTGGAAACCGGCGGCGGCAGCGTGCGCGTGCCGGCCTGGCTGTATCGGTTTTCCCAAGCGGTGATCGGCTGTCTGGTGGCCCGGGCCATCACGCCGCCCATCCTCAAGACCTTCGCGGGTCACTGGCCCCTGTTCGTGGGGATCATGTTGACGGTGATTGCCGGCAGCTCGGTGCTGGGCTGGCTGTTCAACCGGCTCCGGCTTTTTGACGACACCACGGCCATTTGGGGGTTGCTGCCGGGAGCGGCGTCGGTCATGACGATCATGGCCGATGATTTTGGCGCCGACGGGCGCCTGGTGGCCTTCATGCAATATTTACGGGTGGTTTTTGTGGCGGTGGCGGCGGCGGTCGTGGCCCGGTTTTTCCACGCTGGCGGGCACTTCCCAGCCGTGGTGTGGTTTCCGGCCGTTCATTGGCCCGCATTCCTGGAGACGGTCACTTTCCTGGGTGCCAGCATCGTGCTGGGGAAATGGTGCAAGATCCGGGCCGGCGGCATCCTGGTGCCCATGATCCTGGGCTCGCTCCTGAACCTGACGGGCAGCTTGACGCTGGAACTGCCGCCATGGCTGCTGGCGGTGAGCTTTGCGTTACTGGGCTGGACGATTGGGCTGCGGTTTACCCGCGAGATCGTCCGGCACGCGGCGCGCACCCTGCCGCAAACCATTTTAGCCGTGATTTTGCTGATGGGGATTTGCTGGGGCATGGCGTGGGTGCTGGTGAAACTGAACGGCGTTGACCCGCTGACGGCCTATCTCGCCACCAGTCCGGGAGGGATTGACGCCGCCACGGTCATTGCGGCTTCCTGCCCGGTGGACATGTCTTTTGTGGTCTCCATGCAGGCGGCGCGACTTTTCCTGGTGCTGCTGGTGGGACCTCTCGTTTCACGCTGGGTTGCCCAGTGGGCGACCCACGGCAGCGCGGCCGACGCGGGTTGAATTCGACGGGTTTCCAAAAGGCGGGTTGCAAAGCGGCAGGCGCGCTCTATGATTTGCCGCAGCACGTTGTCTCGCGAACAAATCATGAACACCAACAAAACTTCCTGCCGTTTGGCCGCCGCGATCAAGGCGGCGGCGCTGGCCATTGTTTCCACCGCCTGGTTGGTCGGTTGCGGCACCATGCCCACGGGCAACCCCGCGCCGGTGCAGCCCGCCATGCAAGAAGCCAGCTCCACGCCCATCACGCTCCGCGAGGGCGACACGTTGAAGATCACTTTCCCGGGTTCCCCCAGCCTGGATACCGCCCAGCCCATTCGCCGCGACGGCAAACTGAATCTGCCCCTGATCGGCGAAGTGGACGCGGCCGGCCTCACGCCCGCCAGTCTGCAGGATAAACTGATCAAGGCTTACGCCTCACAAATCTCCACCAAGGAAGTGATCGTGCAGGTGGAATCGTCCACCTTCCCGGTGTTTGTCACCGGCGCGGTGCTGCATCCCGGAAAGGTGCTTTCGGATCATCCGCTGACTGCGCTGGACGCGGTCATGGAGGCGGGCGGATTCAACTACGACACCGCTGACATGCGGCATGTGAAGATCGACCGCAACCAGAACGGCGTGATGCAGCATTACACCGAGGACCTCAAGGCGCTGCTGGTGGGCACGGAAACCAAGTCGTTTTATCTGCAACCGAATGACATCGTGTTCGTGCCCGAACGGTTCTCGCCGTTTTGAGGCCGCGGCACGAGGGATTTTTCCCGCCCCGGACGCGTGGCGCCGGGCCGGCGGCTCTGATCAAGCCGCTTTGGTGATGCCGAGTTTTTCCATCAACTCGTAAAGCGTGGGCCGGCTCAAACCCAATTCGGCGGCGGCGGGAGCGATCTTGCCGCCGTGCTTCTTCAGCGCTTGCTGCACCATCTGTCGTTCCACCGCCTCGCGCGCGTCTTTGAGGGTGACCACGTTGGGGCCCAGGCCGGAGGTGTCCAATTCCAGGTCGGCGGCGGTCACGCGCCGTCCGTCGGCCATGATGGCGGCGCGACGGACGCAGTTCTCCAGTTCCCGCACGTTGCCCGGCCAGGTGTGCCGGTTCAATGCGCGGATGGCATCCGGATCAAAGGTGAGGTGCGGTTTGTTGGCCTGCGCGGCGAAACGATTCAGGAAATACTGTGCCAGGAGGCGCACGTCGTGGTCCCGGTCGCGCAGGGGCGGCAGCACCATTTGCACCACGGCCAGCCGATAGTATAGATCCTCACGAAATGTTCCGTTGGCCATGGCCTTGCGCAAATCCTGATTCGTGGCGGCCACCACGCGGGCATCGATGGCGATGGTCTGTCGGCCGCCGACGCGCTCGATGGATTGTTCCTGCAGGAACCGGAGCAGCTTCACCTGCAAGGGCAGCGGGATCTCGCCGATTTCATCCAGGAACAGGGTGCCGCCGCCGGCGGATTCGATGCGTCCTTTGCGCTGCATGTGCGCGCCGGTAAAGGCGCCCTTTTCATGGCCGAACAGTTCGCTTTCGAGCAGGGTTTCGGGGATGGCGCTGCAATTGATGGCCACAAAGGGGCCGCCCGGGCGGTTGCTGCGCTGGTGAATGGCCCGGGCCACCATCTCCTTGCCCGTGCCGCTTTCGCCCAGGATGAGCACCGGCGCGTCGGACGTGGCCACCTTGCGAATCGTCTCGAAAATAGGCCGCATCTGGGAACTGGCGCCGAGCATGCCTTCAAAGGAGTCGCCGCCCACGAGCTGCTGGATGGCGGCATACTCCCGCTCCAGTTGGGCCACGTGGAAACAGCGCTTCAGCAAAAACTTCAACTCCTCCATTTCGACCGGTTTGGACAGAAAATCGTAGGCGCCCGCGCCGATGGCGCGCAGGGCATTTTCCCGTTCGCCCTGGCCGCTGATGATGACCACCTTGACCAGCCGGTTCAGGGCGAGCAGCTCGGACAGGATCGCCAGGCCTTCATCCGGGCTGCCCGGGTGCGGCGGCAGGCCCAGATCCAGCAGCACCACGGGCGGCTGGCCGAGGCGGAACTGTTCGAG
Organism: uncultured Bifidobacteriaceae bacterium; assembly: GCA_964437865.1. GTDB lineage: Bacteria > Verrucomicrobiota > Verrucomicrobiia > Limisphaerales > UBA11358 > UBA11358. The sequence goes on from CAYTJG010000013.1 coordinate 13,480, forward strand.
AGCGGTGGGGCGGTCCTCCGCCAGCAGGACTTCATAGTCCTTGGTCAGCGCCCATTTCATCTGGGTGCGAATTTCCTCGTCGTCGTCGACAATCAGCAGCCTGGGATTCATGCCAATGTAGTTACGAAAACACCCTAGAGCAACGCGGCCCGCAGGCAATCAAAAACGCAAAACCGGGAACGGCGCGGGGACACGAAGGGCATGAATTTGCACAAAACCGGAAGCGCACCTTCAATCGGCCACTCCGGAGCCATTGAATTCATGATCCTCGGTGAGGGGCTCCTTCCGTTTTCCGGGCGCACTTTTTCCGCACTCCTCGACATTCGTCTGGTCCACGCCTAAACTGCGATCCCGATGACGCGGACGGAACAACTGCTGGCGGAGCTGATCGCCCTGCCGAGCGTAAATCCCGCCTTCGCCCCGGCTTCCGGAGCGGCGGCCGGCGGGCCGCATTCCCTCGCCCTATACGGCGAGAAAAACGTGGCCGATTTCCTGGCCGCCAAGGCCGCCCTGGCCGGTTTGGAAATCGAGTTTCAGGAAGTCCGGCCCGGACGCGCCAACCTGCTGGTGCGGCTGCTGCCCAAGGGCAAAGTCCGACAAACCATTTTACTGGCGCCCCATCTGGATACCGTGGGCGCCACCGCGGCCCAGCTCGAACCCCGGAAAAAAGGCGGCCGGTTGCACGGCCGCGGCGCCTGCGACACCAAGGGTTCCGTGGCCGCCATGTTCACCGCCTTGTGCGAATTGGCGGAGTCCGGGGCGCGGCCGGCGGAAACCCAGGTGGTGTTCGCGGGCTTGATTGACGAAGAGCAGGCCCAGGCCGGTTCACGGGCGCTGGTGGCCCGCGGCTTCCAGGCGGATCTGGCCATTGTGGGCGAGCCCACTGAACTCCAGGTGGTCACGGCGCACAAGGGGAGCCTGTGGTTGCAACTGGCCACGCGCGGCAAGGCCGCCCACGGCGCCCGGCCGGAGTTGGGCAAGAACGCGGTGCACGAGATGGCTCGCATCGTGGATGTGCTGGAGACGGAATATGCGGCGCAGTTGCGTCGGCGCAAGCATCCGCTGCTCGGCACGGCCACCATCAATGTGGGCAAGATTTCCGGCGGTACGCAGCCCAACATTGTGCCCGACGCCTGCACCATCGTGGTGGATCGGCGCACGCTGCCGGGCGAAACCGACGCCGGGGTGTTGCGGGAAATGGCAGCGTTGCTGCGCCAGCGGCGGTTGCGGGCCGCGATTGCGGATACCAAGGTGGCCCCCGCGCCACCCTTGGAAACCGATCCCCGTTTGCCGCTGGTCCGGCAGCTATGCGCCACCGTGGGCCAGACCCGGCCAGTGGGCGTGGATTATTTCTGCGACGCCGCCATTCTGGCTGCGGGTGGCATTCCGAGCGTGGCGTTTGGCCCCGGGAATATTGCCCAGGCCCACACGGCCGATGAATGGATTTCCCTGGCGCAACTCGAACGCGCCCGCGGGTTGCTGCTCAAGTTTCTGACCTCCCTCCCCTAACCGACTCGTTGTGCCAACTCTCCCATCTCCATGTCCGAAGTAACCCGTCAAGCCGGGGTCTCGGCGCCACCTTCCCAGGCGGCCTTTGTCCGCCAGAGCCTCTGGCTGATGATTGCCAACATTGGCAGCGGCATCCTGTTTTATCTGGTGCATCTGCTGAGCAAGAAGATATCCGTGGCGGAATATGGCGCGTTTGGCGTGATGCTGGCGGTGGCGATGTGCGTGCCGAACCTGCCGTTGCAGATGGTGTTTGCCCAGCAGACGGCGCGGGCACTGGCCACCGGCCGGGAGCGTGCGCTGGCGGGCATGATCCGGCTGGCCTGGCTGGGCACGCTGGGTCTCACGCTGCTGCTCACCGTCGCGGTGGCGATCTGGCATGGCCAGATTCTCGCCGCCTGGAAACTTCCCAGTGAAGCCGGTTTGTGGATCACGCTGGTGGTGGTCCTCCTCTGCTTCTGGTTTCCGATGTTTAACGGCCTGCTCCAAGGGCAGCAGAATTTTCTCTGGCTGGGCTGGGCCAATATTCTCAACGGCATCGGCCGCCTGTCGGTGGCCGCCGTCCTGGTGCTGGTGTTCACGGGCGCGTCCACCGAGATGATCTTCGGCGCGGCGGTCGGCCTGGCCGTGGGGGTGGGGGTGGGCATCTGGCAGACGCGCACGCTGTGGGCGGTGCGGTCGGAACCCTTTGACGTGCGTGAATTGCTCGGGCAGATCGTGCCGCTCATGCTGGGCTTTGGCGCGGTGCAATTTCTCTTCACGGCGGACACCATGTTTGTGAAGGCCTATTTTTCTCCCGACGAATCGGGATTTTACGTGGGGGCGGGCACGCTGTCGCGGGCGTTGCTCTGGCTGGTGCTGCCGCTGGCCACGGTGATGTTCCCCAAGATCGTCCATAGCACGGCCCGCGCCGAGAAAAGCAACCTGCTCGGCCTGGTCATGGTGGGTACGATCGTCCTGGGGGCGGGAGGTGCCATCGGCTTAACGGTGCTGGGGCCGTTTGCGGTAAAGTTCGCCTTTACGGCCGAATATGTGCCGGTAGCCACTCACGTGCTGCCTTGGTATGCCTGGGCCATGGTGCCGTTGTCCCTGGCGAACGTACTGGTGAGCAACCTGCTCGCGCGGCTCCAATTCCGGATCGTGCCGGTGCTCATCGTGCTGGCGGTGGCCTACGGCATCGCCCTGACTCAATTTCACGACAGCCTGGTCACGGTGCTCAAGACGCTCGGTATTTTCAACGTGCTGTTGCTCGCCGCCTGCCTTTTTTTCACCTGGCTGGAGCGCGGGCGCGAGACCCCGGCCGCGGACGGCGGACGCGGATGAGGATGGAGGATGGCCCATTGACGCGGCTGATGTTCTTTTCACCAGAACGACGATCAACAATTATATCCGCCCATGCAGCCCGTCAGCCCGTGAAGGGAACCGAATCATATTGACAACTCCATTCGTTGGGTGTATAGCGAATCTCGGGAATAGGGACCGTTGATATTTTTAGGGCGGCCTTCCTTCACCTCAAAAAACAGGGTTTGCCAAATGGAGATAGGATATATGAAACAATCGGACAAAGGCTTCACACTCGTTGAATTGCTCGTGGTTATCGCGCTTATTGGCATGCTGGTGGCGCTGCTGATGCCGGCGCTGGCCTCCGCCAAAAGCAAGGACGCTAGACTCACGTGCATCAACAATCTCAAGCAGGTGGGGTTGGCTTTCCGCGTCTGGGAGGGTGACCACAATGACCGGTATCCCATGCAGGTTGCCGCTAGCTCCGGCGGCGTCAACGAATTCCTGGGGCATTCCCTGGGCTCCGCCACCGCCAGCGTGCCCTCCAGAGGTTATGCGCCCGGCATGACTTTCATGGTGATGTCCAACGAACTTTCCACGGCGAAAATCCTGTTCTGCCCCGCGGACAACATCCATTCCTCGTTCGCCACGAACTTCAGCTATTTTGATCTCCTGTACATCTCCGGGGTTCCGCCTCCCTCGGGCAATGTGGGCCCCCAGAGGGGCGAAGATTCCACGTCCAGCTCGAAAGTCAGCTATTTTGTGAACGGTGACGCCACGGAAGCCAATCCGCAGGACATCATGACGGGTGACGACAACATTGGTAACAACACCTCGAGCCTCACCATGGCCTCCGGTTGGCGGTTTGGCGCGAGCAGCTCATCCGCCTCGGTGACCCAAGCGAGTTCCTCCACCACGGTCGGCATCACGACCACCTCGTTCAGTTCCGCTAACAACAACTGGGCTTGGACGGCGAAGGATTTCCATCAGAAGTCCGGCAACCTCGGATTCTCGGATGGCAGTTGCCAGTTGGCGACCATTACCGGCCTGCATAACTACCTGAGCAACAGCACGAATAGCGCAGCCGCGGAAGCCGTTAACTTCATGCCCTGATGATCTTGCCGCCCCAAACGGTGGCAGGTGCGCAAGACGCAGCCGCCTGGGAAATCCGCCCGGGTGGATCAGGAAGTAGCCGAGGCCAAACGCCGTAGGTGTGACCTAGTGAGAGAACCGCCCAGCAAGAAAGGTCGCAAAGCCGTCCCTTCCGTTCCTTTTCCGCGAAGGGCAACCCTGCCAAACCCCGCGTTAGCATTTTGCACCGAACCAGGTTGACAACTTCCATGAGCCGATGTAAAAACGACCTGCGATCCAGGAACGTTAATACGCTTAACGCAGCCTTGCTTCACCTCGAAAACAGGGTTTGTCATTTGGAACCGGAATTATGAAACAATTGGACAAAGGCTTCACGCTTGTTGAATTACTCGTGGTTATTGCACTCATTGGCATGTTGGTGGTCCTGCTGATGCCGGCGCTGGCCTCTGCCAAAAACAGGGATGCGAAAATCACGTGCATCAGCAATCTCAAGCAGGTGGGATTGGCGTTCCGCCTCTGGGAAGGTGAACACAATGACCGTTATCCGATGGCCATAAGCAGTTATGGCACAGGTGGCACCAGTGAATTCCTGGCGCATTCCAGCGGCTCCGCGACTCCGACCGCGCCCGGTCGGGGTTATGGCCCGGGAATGTCGTACCTGGTGATGTCCAACGAACTTTCCACGCCCAAGACCCTGTTCTGCCCCGCAGACAATATCCACGCGCAAGCCGCCACTAATTTCAGTTATAGTAGCTTGCTGGGCCTCACTTCGGTTCCCGGCAGCTATGGAAGCGTCACTCAGACTGGTGAGAACGGCACTGCCTTTTCGAGGGTCAGCTATTTCGTCAACGCTGATGCGACCGAGGCGAATCCCCAGGATATCATTTCCGGCGATGATAACATCGGCAATCAAACCTCCAGCCTAACGGGGGCGGCGAGCTATCGGTTTGGCGCCTCGGCCAATTCCCCCTTGGTGAGCGGGGCCTCGGCGGCTACCTGCGGCGGCATTACGACGACAGCGTACAGCGCTGCGTCCCACAACTGGGCTTGGACGGCGAACGACTTCCATCGGAATTTCGGCAACCTGGGTTTTACCGATGGCAGTTGTCAGTCGGCAAGCATTGCCTCTTTTCATTATTTCTTGAGCAATAGCACGAACAGCACGCCCACGGAAACCTTCAATTTCATGCCCTGAAGATCCCTGAATTATGAAACGACCGGAAAAAGGCTTCACCCTCGTCGAATTGCTCGTCGTAGTTGCGCTCATTGCGCTGCTGGTGGCGCTGCTCATGCCGGCGCTGGCCGCTACCAAGAGCAAGGAACAGAAAATCACGTGCCTCAACAACCTGAAGCAGGTGGCTTTAGCATTCCGCGTCTGGGAAGGCAACCACGATAACAATTATCCGATGGCCTTAAGCTCTACGGCCGGGGGCACGAGTGAATTCCTGGCGCATTCCAGCGGCTCCGCGTCACCGACCACACCTTCCAGAGGTTATTGCCCAGGGATGACATATATGGTGCTAACGAATGAACTCTCCTCGCCCAAAATCCTTTTCTGTCCGGCGGACGGTATCCACGTGAATGCGGCCACGAATTTCACCTATTACGCTTTGCTGGGCCTTACCTCGAATCCCGGCAAGACCGGCAGCATAACTCAGGCTGGTGAGAATGGCGCTGGCTTTTCGAGGGTCAGCTATTTCATCAATGCTGATGCGACCGAGGCGAATCCCCAGGATCTCATGGCGGGCGACGATAACATTGGCAACCAAACCACCGACCTCGCAACGCCGGCGAATTACCGCTTTGGTGCGTCGGCCAGTTCCGCCTCGGTGAGCCAGGCTTCGAGGGCGACCTGCTGCGGCATTACGACGACCGCGTACGCCGCTACGACCGGCAACTGGTCTTGGACGGCGGACGATTTCCATCAGAAGTCCGGAAACCTCGGATTCTCTGATGGCAGTTGCCAGTCGGCGACCATTGCCGGTCTGCATTACTATTTGAGCAGCAGCACGAATAGCGCAGCCACGGAAGCCGTCAATTTCATGCCCTGATGATCCCGGCGCCCTAAACGGCGGCAGGCCGGTGCGCAACGCCCGCGATGATTGGAACCTAAACCCCTTTTCTCCATGAAAACAACCGGCAAACGAGGCGCGATCTGGTTCGGCACAATGCTCGGCCTGGCCTGGCTGCTGACCGGCCCGGTGGTGTGCGCGCAAAACGCAGTCGCCTGGGGAATTCACCCTGACGGCGTCACCAATGTGCCGCCCGACCTCACCAATGCGGTAGCCATGGCCAGTGGTGGTTTCCACAGCCTCGCGCTACAGGCGGACGGCACGGTGGTTTCCTGGGGCCGGAATTGGTTTGGCGAAACCAATGTGCCGGCGAACGCCACCAATGTTTTGGGCGTCGCCGCCGGCAACGAGCACAGCCTCGCGGTCCGCAGCGACGGCTCGGTGATTGCCTGGGGCAAGGATTGGGATGGGCAGACGGAGGTGCCGGCGGCAGCCACCAACGTGGTGGCGGTGGCGGCCGGGTGGGCGCACAGCGTAGCCCTGCGTTGCGACGGCTCGGTGGTCGCCTGGGGCAACAATGATTATGGGCAGGCGGCGCCATTTTTGGCGGGTCAAGTGGTGGCCATTGCGGCCGGCTACTACCACAATCTGGCGTTGCGGTACGACGGCAACGTCGTGTGCTGGGGCTTGCAGACCACCGTGCCGGCGGCGGCCACCAATGTCGTCGCCATCGCGGCCGGTTGGGGACACAATCTCGCCTTGCGCGGCGATGGCACCGTGATCGGTTGGGGCGACAACACCTTTGGTCAGGCCACCGTGCCCGCAGCCGCCACGAACATCGTGTCGATTTCGGCGGGATGGTATCACAGCGTGGCCCTGCGCTCCGATGGAACCATCCTGGTGTGGGGGCGGACAAATCAGCCGGTGGCCAATGTGCCCAGCGGGTTGTCGGCCGTCGCCGGAGTGGTCGCCGGGGAGGATTTTAATCTGGCCTTGCTCGCTTCCGGTTCGCCCAGCAGTGTCCCATTCGCTGCCTCGCTCACCGTCAACTCTGGCGGATTATTGGTGCTCTGCCCGCCGACGGTTGGAGCGGCGCCGCTAACCTGTCAGTGGTTCCTGAACGGAACAGCCATTGCTGGCGCCACAAACCGTTACCTGGCCCAATTTAATGTGACCAACAACGCGGGTGGAAGTTATCAATTGGTGGTTTCCAACAGTTTCGGTCTGGCGACCAACTTCGTGGCCATGGTCAACGTGCTGGGCACGCCGGCCACCTATTCAGCCGTGGGGGCCTGGGGATATGATAACGACGGTCAGTTGGAGGTGCCGGCTGGAATTGTGAATCCGATCGCCATCTCCGCCGGACGCTTTCACGGCCTGGCGCTTTTGGGCGATGGCACCGCCTGCTCGTGGGGGAGAAATTGGTTTGGCGAAACCAATGTGCCCGCGGACGCCACCAACCTCGTGGCCATCTCGGCCGGCGGTGAGCACAGCCTGGCGGTGAGGCGCGACGGCTCGGTCATTGCTTGGGGCAAGAACTGGGATGGCCAGACCAACGTGCCGACTGCGGCCACCAACGTGGTGGCGGTGGCGGCCGGTTGGGCGCATAGCCTGGCCCTGCGTGCTGATGGCGCGGTGGTGGGCTGGGGCAACAACGATTACGGGCAGGCCACGGTCTCCTTCCTGGCGAACGACGTGGTGAGCATCGCCGCCGGTTACCAACACTCGCTCGCGTTGCGCGCAGATGGCCGCGTGGTGAGCTGGGGTTATGAGACCAACGTCCCCGCGTCGGCCACCAATATCACCGCCATTGCCGCCGGTTGGGGACACAGCCTGGCGCTGCGTCAGGATGGTACGGTCCTGAGCTGGGGCGACAACACTTACGGACAAGCAACGGTGCCGGCCGCCGCGAGCAACGTAGTGGCGATCGCCGCCGGCTGGTATCACAGCCTGGCCTTGCGGGCGGACGGCACGCTCCTGCAGTGGGGCGACTTGAATCAACCCATAACGAATATGATTTCGGGCTTGATCGACGTGACAGCCATCGGCGCTGGTGAAGATTACAACCTGGCACTGGTCGGCTCCGGTCCGCCGCAAGCCAGCTCATTGACCAGTTCCCTGACGATAAACACGGGCGATGAACTGTTTCTGAACTCAGCCATGGGGGGCGCGGAGCCGGTCAGTTACCAATGGCTGCTGGAGGGCGTGATATTGGCCGGACAAACCAACAGCTATTTATTGGTATCGGGCGTCCAAAGCTCGGCGGGCGGCAGCTATGTGCTGGTGGTTTCAAATCAATACGGGATCACGACCAATCTAATGGCGACGGTCACGGTGCTATCCAGTCCGTCATATTATACCGCCCTGGGCGCGTGGGGCAGCGATTTGGAGACCGAGAGCGATGTGCCGACGGGAATCACCAAGGCCGTGGCGGTGGCGGCCGGGGCGTATCACAACCTGATTTTGCAGGGAGACGGCACGGTGGTTTCCTGGGGCCGGAATTGGCTGGGGGCAACCAATGTGCCGGCCAGTGCAACCAACGTGGTGGCCATTGCCGCGGGCACAGACCTCAGCCTGGCGGCCCGGGCCGACGGCTCGGTGATTGCCTGGGGCTCCAACCTCAGCGGACAGACCAGCGTGCCGGCAGCGGCCACCAACGTGATTGCCGTGGCCGCCGGCTGGGCGCATGGCCTGGCGTTGCGAGCAGACGGCTCGGTGGTCGCCTGGGGCAACAACGATTTCGGGCAGACCAACCTGCCGCCGGCCCTCGCCGATGTCATCGCGATCGCCGCAGGCTACTACCACAACCTGGCTTTGCGATCCGACCGTTCGGTGGTCGCCTGGGGTTCGCAATACACCGTGCCCGCCGGCGTCACCAACGTGGTAGCCATTGCCGCCGGGTGGAATCACAGTCTGGCCCTGACCGGCGAGGGCAACGTGATCGCTTGGGGCGACAATTCCTATGGACAATGCAACGTGCCCGCCACGGTCACCAACGCCACGGCCATTCGGGCCGGCTTCGGCCATAGTCTGGCGCGCCTGAGCGACGGCACCCTGGTGGCCTGGGGGAAGAATTATTATGGCGTAACCAATGTGCCCGCGGGTTTGAACAATGTGGCGGACCTATCGTGCGGCGAGGATCACGACCTGGCGCTGGTCGGCATCGGCGGCGCGCAAGCCTCGTTGAACGCGGTCATCACCTCAACGCATGCCGGGGCAGCGAGCCTGCTCAATGCGAATCCCGCCGGAACGTACCCGCTGGCCTGCCAATGGTGCCTGAATGCCTCGCCGCTGCCCGGGGCCACCCATCCCTGGCTGGTACTCGCTGATTTGCAAGCCACCAATGCGGGCGCGTACACGCTGGTGACCAGCAACTGCGCCGGCAGTGCCAGCAGCGCGGCCGTGACCTACACCGTGGATCCGGCACCGTATTTCTTGACGCCGTTGCCGGTCTGGCAAAATGTGCTTGTGGGCTGGCCGTTTGACGTGGCCATCGAGGGCGAAGAAAACCAACCGCTCAGCTTCCAGGCGCAATTGAACGGCGTGAACCTGACCGACTCCGCGTCGATCAGCGGCTCCACGTCCCCGGATTTGAGTTTCGACTCCACGGTTTTCGGTGACAGTGGCGCGTTGACGATGGTGGTGACGAACGAGTCCGGTTCTTACACCGGTCTCCTCGCCGATCTCTCGGTGACCTCGATCCTCGGCTGGGGTGACAATTCTTCCGGGCAACTGCAGATACCGCTGGCCGCGACCAATGTGGTGGCTCTCGCCAGCGGTGGCGACCACAATCTGGCGCTCACCTCCAGCGGCGCGGTGGTGGCCTGGGGCGACAATACCTATGGCCAGAATACCGTTCCCTCCTTTGCGAATCCGGTGGTGGCGATTGCCGAAGGCGACACGCACAGCCTGGCCTTGGAATCGGACGGTACCCTGGCGATCTGGGGCACCAATTCACTGGGACCAACGGTGATCTCGCCAAACGGGATGAGCGTGGCCGCCGTCACGGCCGGCGACGGCTTCAGCCTGGCGCTTTTGACCAATGGCGAGGTCATCGAATTGAGTTCAACCAATGAATACCAGGGCACAACCGTGTTCACCAATGTGCTGCTGCTATCGACCAAAGGCAGCCACTCGGTCGCCCTGCGGGCCGACGGCACCATTGCGGAAACCGGCACCGGCGCCATGCCATCGCCGCCGGCCTATACGAATGTCATCGGCATTTGCGCCGGAGCCTCGGACAGCCTGGCGTTGCAGGCCGATGGCAGCCTGGTGGCTTGGGGCGAAAGCCTCGACGGCCAGACGAATGTGCCGGCCGACGCGACCAACATTGTGGCGCTGGCCGCGGGTGATTTTCATTTTGTGGCACTGCGGGCGGATGGCGTGGTCATTGCCTGGGGCGGCACCAATTTCTCGCAATGCCAGATCCCGGCCACCGGCGAGACCATGGGGCTCATCAGTGCGGGTTCAGTTCACAGCTTATCGGTCCTGGGCCCGCCGCGGCAGCGGACCGTGCCCGCCGGCGGTTCCACCACCCTGTCGGCGGTCGCTTATGCCAACCAATATGCCACCTACCAATGGCAATTTGATGGCGTCGATATTCCGGGCGCCACCAACTCGACTTTGACCCTGAGCGATCTGGCCTGGGCGAACAGCGGCAGTTACCGGGCCATCATCAGTTACCCGTTGGGCAGCCTTGAAACTCCGGCGATTTCCGTGACCGTACCCGTGTTGAGGTTTGATCCCTACGGCTTGTCCTACCTGGCCACCAACGGCTTCAGGCTGCGGGTGACCGGCTCCTCCGGCGAATATCCCGTGGTCATTTATGCCACGACCAATCTGGCGGATTGGCTGCCAGTGTTTACGAATGCGGCCACCACGAACGCCATCACCTTCATTGACCCGGTGCCCGCCACCAATCAATGCCGCTTTTACCGCGCCGTGGAACAGCCGTGAGTTTTTTGGGAGACAATGGAAGAAACAAGGACCAAAGGGACAAAAGGGACGGAAAGGACACAGGGCCGACGCGGCCGTTCGCTGGACGAGGAGGCTGGCTTCATCCCGCCCCACGGAGGTTATCAAGACCTGCTTTCTTATCAAAAATCGTTGGTGGTGTATCAGGCCACACGATATTTCTGCGACCGTTTCATCGACAAGAAATCCCGCACCCATGACCAAATGGTGCAGGCCGCCCGGTCGGGCAAACAAAACATCCTGGAAGGCAGCCTGGCCAGCGGCACTTCCAAGGAAACCGAAATCAAACTCACGAATGTGGCCCGCGCCAGCCAGGAGGAGCTGCTGGAGGATTACCGCGACTTCATGCGCGAACGTCAGATTGAGGAATGGACTCCTGACCACCGCTACGCCCGCCGCCTGCGCCAACTGAACCACCAGCCCGGCGCAAACTATGAGACCTTCAAAAAAGGTGTCGAGCATGCGGACCCGGAGATCTGTGCGAATGTGATTGTAGGCGTGATCAAGGTGACCTGCTATTTGCTTGACCAGCAACTCCGGCGGCTGGAGCAGGATTTTTTGCGCGAGGGCGGCCTGCGCGAGCGCATGACCCGCGCCCGCTTGGCCAGCCGGTCCCGGCAACACCCACCCCGATAAACCAGGGGCCAGCAGGAGGGACCAAAGCGACCAAAAGGACAAAAGGGACCAAAGGCCGCCGCGGTCCATTGACGTCCCTTTCGTCCCTTCTGTCCTTTTGGTCCTTTCCCCGAAGCTCGTAAATACCTTTCCCCCCGGCTAAGTCCCCACGCTGACCGTGCCGCTGGTGGCCGACGGCAGGCCGCATCGTCTCAGCGGCACCGCCGGCCCGGTTGCGCCGAGCGTGCTAATTTGGCGCACTGTGTGACAGGGAACCGCGGCGTGGCGGCGCAACCGGGAAACTTGGTTTGGCTTGGATTTTCAGGTAATCCGGCCAATTGGGGTGAAATCACTGTGCCAAAGCTGCTGGCATCGCGAGTGCTCCCGGGAGAGCGCCGCCCCGCGCGGCTTGCCCGGGTGATTGCTGCGAGACGAATTCGTCCCGATCGGCTTGGGCAACAACCATGACGAAAGGAATCTATGTTCAAATGTATTCGCGCATTGAGTGTGGCCGGATTGGCAACGATCGGTTCAAGCCAGGCCGGATGGTCGGCCCAGCAGAACGTGCTCTGGTCGCCGGACAAGGAACGGGCCGAAGTGATGGCGGCGGGCATCCAGGACGCGGCGCGGGCGATCAGTCGCGCGGATCATTTGCATCCGCTGGTGCGCTTCACCGCCAATGGCGTGGGCGGCACGGCGCTGGTGCCGCTCTGGCCGTATGCCGAAGGCGGACGCTGTTCGCCCGATTTTGACCCCACCCCCTTTCGCGCGGAAAAAGGCCGGGAAATCTGGGCGCATTTTGAATTCGTGAACATCCAACCCACCGACCGGGATCTGATCGCCTTGGCCGTGAAGGCGGACAAACCGGGGTGCAAGGACCGCTTTCGCACCGACCACGATATCGGCAACAGCCGGCGCGGCAACAAAGCGTCCATGACCGCCCTGCTCGCGCCACCGGCCGAGGGCGACTACGGATACTATTTCGTGGAACGCGGCATCTTGAAGACGGATGAAATTCTGGACCGAAATCCGGGGGCGGCCATGCGCGTCACCATTTCCAATCACGCGCCCGGTCGGGCCGTTTGATCGGCCATTGGATTTCAAGCACAGGAAGACAGAGCGCGTTAAGACGTGTCGCCCGATCCGCCGCCCCAAGAACGGACGGTGGCGGACCGGTTCACGGCGGCGGAGACTGGCAAAAAAGCGCGGAAAAAGGAGTGACGTGGCCGCGCAATTCAGGTAAATAATATCCTTTGGGTATTCATTTCGGCAGGTGCCTGATTTGCGTGATGTTGGGTTGGGTCCCAAGGGGCTCGGGTGCAAATCGAAGCGGTGCCGGGGCTTCCCAAATACTTGCAGCCATGAAACATTTGTTGAAACTCGAAGATTTGCCGAGAGCCGACTTTGATCGTATTTTGCAGGACACGTCCGCCTTCAAAAAAGAACGCGGCCATCATGGCCAGCAGCCGCTGGCCGGCCAGACGTGGGCCCTGATGTTTTCCAAGCAGTCGACGCGCACGCGGCTCTCCTTCGAAGTGGGCATTCGCGAATTGGGCGGCTCGCCCATGTTTTTGAGCGCGGCGGATATCCAGCTCGGCCGCGGCGAACCCATCAAGGACACCGCCCGCGTCATGGGACGCATGGTTCATGGCGCCGTGATTCGTACGTTTGCGCAAAACGACGTGGAGGAATTTGCCCGTTTTTCGAAGATCCCCACGATCAACGCGCTGACGGATGAAGAGCATCCCTGCCAGATCCTGGCCGACATCTTTACGTTCCAGGAGAAACGCGGCTCCATCGCGGGACGAACGGTGGCTTTCATTGGCGACGGCGCCTGCAACGTGGCCAATTCCTGGATTTGGGCCGCCGCCCGATTCAATTTTTCCCTGCGGATTGCCGCCCCCGAGCGGTTTCAGCCGGCCCCGGATTTATTGAAGCGCGCCGGCGGGAACATCTCTGTGACCAGTGACATTCAGGCGGCCGCGCGCGGCGCGGATCTGTTGTACACGGATGTCTGGATTTCCATGGGCAAGGAAGCCGAGGCCAAGGAACGCATCCAGATTCTGACCGGCTACCAAATCAACCAGGCCCTGGTGCGGCTGGCCAAAAAGGACGCGCTGGTCATGCATTGCCTGCCGGCTTATCGGGGCAAGGAAATCGATGAGGAAACGCTGGAAGCCAATGCCGACACGATTTTCGAGGAGGCGGAGAACCGCCTGCACGTGCAAAAGGCCATCTTGAACTGGGCTGTCTCCTGACCGGCGCGCGCACGGCACGGCCACTGGCAAATTGAGCGACGTGAGGCCAGTGCGGCCGTTCGTTTTGGAAAGCCCCTGGCAGACGACGGTTGGTTCAGAATCGCGTCTCAGCGGCCGAGGACGGGGGCGCGGCGCCGAGTGTGGCGGTGCAGCGCGTCTTTTTTCTCAGGACAATGAATTCCCTTCCCCTACGCGACGACCAAAGCGAGGGTCAATGAGCCGCTGGCCACCAGGTTCCTGCCCACCGTGGCCTCCACGTGGAAACGGAACAGGTCCCCGAAATGACGGTCGGCCTCCGCGCGCAATCCCAGCGTGTCGCCCGGCAGGGCGGGATGCGTGAATTTGATATTCGTGACCGCCAGGAAGAACGCCTTCGGTTGGGTGGGCGGGGTGTCGGCTCTGGCCTGTTCACTCAAACCAATGAGCAGGCCGCTGGTCTGGGCCAGCGCCTCGGCGATGAGCACGCCGGGCATGATTGGCCGGCCCGGAAAATGCCCGGCGAAATAAAATTCTTCCGCCCGCAATGTCCGCTCGGCCACGATGAATTTGTCCGGTTCCAGCTTGAGCACCCGGTCCACGAACAAGAACGGTTCGCGGTGCGGCAGGATCGCCCGCAGATCAGCCAGTTCAAACAGCGCTTTTTCGTTCATGATTTGGCGGAGGTCATTTCCCAGAGGGTGCCGGCATCGAGCGTCTTGAGTTCCCGAGCCATCCGCTGATGGACGCGGTCGCAGAGCGCGGCGGCGTTGTTGCGCCCGCCCGGTGGTTCCGGAGCCAGGAAGCGGATGCGGTAATCGTTGCGGTGCCGGGGAAAAATGCTGCCGGGCAGCTTGGCCATGAAGGGCTGCGTGGAATGCAGGATCACCGGCACGACGGGCAGCCGTTCGGCCAAGGCCAGGTCAAAGGCCAGGCGGTTGAAATGTTGCAGCCGCCCGCTCCGCGCGCGCGTGCCCTCGGGAAACACCAGCACGTTCTTGCCCTCGCCCACCAGCCGCCGGCATTTCTCCAGCGTGGCGGCCACCGACTCCAGCGAATACCGGTCGATGCTCACCAGGTCAAAAAAGCGGGCCAGCAGGCCGTTCATCAGCTTGCGGGTATCCCGCGATTTGATCACCACGCCGGTGCGCGGCAGCAGGCCCAGCAGCAACAGCGCGTCCATCAGGCTGCGATGGTTCGCCACCAGGACCACCGGGCGCGCGGCGACCGTCTCCGCCAGGCCGGAAATCTCCACCAGCCGGTACGCGCCGATGAACGGCAGCCACCACCGCGAAAAAAAGGCCAGGTAGCGATGCGTCACCACCTGCAGGAATCGCTGTTGCGTTCGCGGAAACGGCAGCAGCAGGAGAAACACCGGAAAGATGACCGCCACGAAAAAAGCCTTCGACAGGAGATAGCTGGCGTAGCCGACACAGGCCAGCGCCACCTTCAACGGGTAGAGCAGATCGCGGGCGGATTTCATGGGTGCTTTTGACTATCGGCCAGAAGCTGTTCAATCCGCCGCCGTTCGCCGCCCAGCGCCGGCTCGCCGGCCAGGGCTTCCCGGCAGGCACCCGCCGCTTCGTCGCGCCGGCCTTGCCGGAACAAAACCTCGGCCCGCAGCCAGGCGTTTTGGTAGAAACCGGGATTGTTCGTCTCCGCCTGCCGCGCGTATTGGTCGGCGGCGGCGAAGTCTCCCTGGCGCAACGCGTGCCAGCCGTGGCCCAAGGCCGTTTTCGCGGCGAGATATTTCGGGTAGTCGCCGTTGGTTAAACTCGGGTCGGCCGCCAACGCCAGTTGCGGCAGCAGTCTTTCCGGATCGTTCAGGTCAAACGCCACAAATTGGCCGAGCTGATGCGGCGGCCGGGCGGCCCAGAAGATTCCCGCCGTGAGGTCCATCACCACCGCGTGCGTGGCGATGAGCGGATTCAGCGAGCCGCGATGGCCCGCGCCGGCAAACCGGCCGCCGGGCAGACGCCCATCGCGCAGCAGGGTCGCGCACCCCGCGGCGTCGAGCCGGTTCGTTTCGCCTTTCAGCAGCTCCGTCAGCCGGTCGAACCGCGAGACCGAGGTGTCCGCGCGCTCATAGACGTGGTTGATGGCGGTGTCCTTGAATTCCGCGGTGAGATAATGATTGGCGCAGACGAGCGTGTCGTCCGCCGCGTCGGGTTCGCGCACGGCGGTTTTCGCGGGCGTTTTTTCCAGCACGATGAATTTACCGTCCGCCCGGCTGCCCACGAGGAACATGGACGAGACAAACGTGCGGCTCCGGCGGATGAGGTCGGTGGCTTCCGCGAGATTATGCGCGTGTTCCAACACGTCGCGCGCCACGAGGCAGGTGGGTTCGGCGCCGTCCGCGGGGAGGTCGGAGGGCGCACCGTTGACCGTGATGGAAACGCCGGCGCGGTTCAGGCCGGAGACGCAGCCGGCCATGCCCGCCCAGGCCAGCGAAATGAACGCCACGCCGTTGGTCGGCTCGCAGATGATCACGATCCGGTGCTCGTCAAAAACCGGATCGGCTTCCCAGTCAAAATTTCGCCCGCAAAAAAGGTGGTTGCCGTCGGTGGCGGCGCCCCACGCGCCAAACGCGGTGCAGCCCCGCCGGATCAGGGGACTGTTCATCAGCATATAGGAAATATCCTGCGCCGCGTGGTAGCTCAAAATCCGGTTGTAGAGCGGGCCCATTTCCGGGTGCGCGTCGGGACAGCCGCGCGCGACGCCCAGCATTTCCATCCGCAAATCCGGCGAAATGTATTCGCTCATGTGCCGGTTCTTGCAGGTGACGAGGAATTCCAGGGTGAATTGCAGCCAGCGGTAGGGCGCCACCTGGTTGAGCAGCGTCACGATGGAATTCTCCTGCTCATGAATCAGCTTTTGCGTGAGCACGCCGTTGGCGTAGCCCAGTTCGAACGGCGAGCCGGTGAGATACAGCACCGGCAACCCTTCGCGCTCGCCAAACCAGTTCCGGCCCAGGTACACGCGGTCGCCCCGCTGCTCCGGCGCGAGGGACAGGATGGCCGGCGTGGTCGGGAGCGCCGGCGGCTTGGCCACCCAGCGGTACATGAGCCCCAGCATGACGCCCCAGAGCAACAGCAGCAGCACCGCCAGGCCGCCCGCCAGCCACAGCACGCGGCGCAGCCATTTGCGTCGACGGCTCATCGCGGCACCTCCCGCGCCAGCGTTGCCAGGCGCAATTCCAGCCGATAGACCTCCGCGTTGACCTCAAATTCTCCGGGCACTTCCGTGGCCATGCCCGGAAAGGTTAGGTAGTGCGTGGCGCTCGCGCGATAAAATGTTTGCCCGCGCGCCGCCAGGTCCAGTTCCTCCCACCGCGAACCGTCGGCGGCAAAAATGTATTCGGCGGTCACGCCGCCGGCGTCCGGCGCCGTTTGCAACACCAGCCGGCCATCGGCCAGCCGCCCGGCCGGTTCGAGCCGGTCCGGCGGAATGAACAGCCGTTGCAAATCGCGGGCCACAAACCGCCGGCTCCAGTCTGCCCGCAACAGCGGCGTCTCTTTCAGCACCTCCACCTGGCCGGCCGGCGTCACCCGCACATCGGTGACGGTGCCGAAACTGCTGACGAGCGCCAGGTGATGTCCCCCGGTCGGCGAAACCGCCAGCAAACCATCGCAGGCGAATTGCTTCCCGCGCGCCGTGATGATCGCGCGCTGGGTGGATCGGTACGCCGCCGGAAAAACATGCGCCAGGGTCCGCTGCGCCCGCTCGATGGCCTCCGGCCGGCTGCCATCATCCGGCAAAAGGGACCGCGCCGGCAGTGAAGTGGCGGTGGCGCAGCCGCCGGCCGCGCAGGCCATCAGCACGGGCAGCAATAGGATTGTGATTGGCCGGGCGCGCATGAGGTTCACGGCTTGGCCTGGGCCGCTGCCCGGATGGTTTCCAGATCCGCCGGCGCGGCGGGATCAAACGTCTTGGGCGGCGGCTCAAAATTCACGACCTGGTCGGTGAACTCGATGTCCGTATAATCGCCGTTGGTTTCGCGCAAGACCACGCGCCGCGTGGACTGCAAATCCGGAGCCAGGTGAATTTCGATGGCGGCCATCATCTTGCGCATCGCTTCGTTGCGCGGGACGAGCGTGATCACCAGGCTGTCCACGCCGTTGGTCAGGGTGGCGGCGTAGGCGCCGCGGTCGCTGGCATACCGACCGTCCATCACCCCGGCGATTTGCGACATGACGTTTTGCAGGGCGTCGCCCAGGCCGAGTTCCAGTTTTTTCCAATGCTCATCCGTCCACTCGAATTGCGCCACGCTGGCGCCATCCGATACCAGGATGGACTTGTAGGGCACCGTCGTTTCCCAGCGGATGCGGCCCGGTTTTTGAAAGCACAGATAGCCTTCTGACCGCAGCGGTTCGTTGAACAGGGAGAGATGCCGCTCCTGCACAAATTTGGTGAAGACCGTTCGGGCCCTGGCCAGGGCGCTGCCGGCCTGTGCCAGCGTGGGCGGGGGGTTGGTTTGCGCCCCGGCGCCGGCCGGCGCCAGCATCAGCACCGTCAAAATGATTTCAAACATTCGTTTCATGTTCGCTCTTTAGTTCATCCAGCCGCACGCAACGGTAACCCGCCGCATGCACGTGGTCCAATACCAGCGTGACCACCGCCAGCAAGCGCTCGCGCGGCACCCCGGCATCGTGCAGCAGGAAAATCGCGCCGGGGCGCAGCCGGCCCAGCAGCCGGCCGGCGATCCGCGCCGGGGCATCATCCCGCCGGTCCAGGCCGCGCGCGGTGTAGCCAGCCACCGCCAATCCCATTTCGCCCGTCACGCGGAAAATGCGGGGATTGGTCAAGCCCGCCGGCGAACGGAAAAAGAGCGGGGCGCGTCTGGCCAGTTGCTGAATTTCCGACTGCGCCTGCCGCAGTTCTTCGCGCAGGCGCTGCACTGAAAAGAGATTGGTCAAGGCATGATGATGGAACGTGTGGTTCTCGACCTCGTGGCCCGCCGCCACCATTTGTTCAATTAATTCCGGCTGGCGGGCCGCCCGTTCGCCGATGACGAAGAAGGTCGCGGGCACATTGCGTTCCGCCAGCAGGGCCAGCAGCGCCGGCGTGTTCGCCGGGTCCGGGCCGTCATCAAAGGTGAGGGCCACCAGTTTTGCCCGCGTCCGGGCGCGACAGAAATTATCGCCGAACATCTGCCATTGGGGAAAGGAGACGCCCAGTCCGACGCACAAACCGAACAGCGTCCAGAGCGCCGCCAGCCACCCCCAGCGCTCAGCGCCGCGGCTGAACAGGCAGATGGCCGCCGCGCCCACGGCGGTGGCGATCAGCATCAGCCGGTATCTGGTCAGGCGCGGACGCAACACATTCCTTTCGTTCCCGTCGGTGACAGGGTCAGCAACACAATGGTTTTACACGGATGTTTGGCGGCGATTTCGCCGCGCACCAAGCCGATGGCCGTGAGCAAGCCAAACGCGGACGCCGAGTGAAATTCGCCGCAGGCCTGTTTGTAGGCGCCGCAGGCGACCGGGCGACCGGCCAGCCGCGAAAGCGCGGCAGCCACCGCCTGATAAAACTCATCCGCCGCGCGCAAGCCGTTCGCGCCGGTCAGCAAGAGGTCGGGGGCGTCGGGCGCCACGCCATCGCGCCGCAGCGTCTCCAGGATCCAAGCCGCCTCGGCCGCGGCGTCGTTCGTTTCGCGCCGGCCAATGCGGATGGCGGAGACGAGGGCCAGCGGCGGGGTGGTGCTGTCCGCACGGCCCAGCGCAAACAGGGTGCAACCTTCACCGGGCAGCGGCCGGGCCGGTTGGGCCAGCGCGTTGGCAAACGGGCGGATGGCTGGCGACGATTCGGGCCACCAGCCCCAACGCCGGCCGGCGGCCAGATGGTATTGGTTCAGCTCGTCCGCCGCGCCGGCCAGGGCCAGGTCCGCCCGGCCACCGGCCAATTCGGTGGCTGCCTGCCAGAGGGCGGTCTCGAAGCAGATTTCCCGCTGCACCGGCGTGGAATTCAAACCGGCCAGCCGGCATTCAATGGCCACCTGCGAGGCCAGCGCATTGTGCACCGAATTGGTGAACAGCGCCGGTCGCGGCGCCCGCTCTTCCTTCAAAATCATGTTCTCCACGAACGCCGCCGTGTCGTTGAGCGCGCCGAGGCCGGTGCCGATGGCCACGGCCATGCGCTCCGGTGCCAGCGTGGCGGCGGAGGTGGTGCGCAGCGCCTGGTGCGCCGCCACCACCGCCATTTGTTGGAGGCGGCTGAGCCGGCGTCGCCGGCCCGGCTCCAAGAGTTGCTCCGGATCGGGTTCACCGGCGGCATAGACTTGGGCGCGGGCGCCGGGCGAAAGAGCCGGCACGTCAAACCAGGACGTGGCTGCGCCACCGCCGCCCATCGTGCGGGCGATTTCCGTCAGTGATTTTCCGGCGGGACTGATGACGCCCACGCCCAACACCGCGAACCATTTTGATCCGGTGGTTGTCGTAACGAAGTTCGGAGGCGAGGCAATGCGAGCGGTGGCGGTTGCCACCGGGGGAACGCCAGGCCGCTCAAAGAGCAACGCCACATTGTTGCCGCCGAAGCCAAAGGAGTTGCTTAAGAGGCGATCCACGCGCTGGGCGCGAAATACCCGCACCGGCTCCAGCCCGAGTTTTTCATCCGGCACCTCGAAGCCAGCCGTGCCGGGCACGGCCTGGGCGCCAAGGGATTGCACGGCGAGCACGGCCTTGATGGCGCCGCTGGCGGCCAGTGTGTGTCCGAACAGCCCTTTCACGGAGCTGAACGGCGGCACGTGGTCGCCGAAAAGTTGTTTCAATGCCCGAGCCTCCATGGCGTCATTGTCCGGCGTGGCGGTGCCGTGCGCACTGACAAAATCGACTTGGGCCGGTGTCACGCCGCCGCGTTCGAGCGCGCGCTGCATGGCCTGGAGCGCGCCCCGGCCGTCGGGCTGCGGCGCGGTGGCGTGAAAGGCATCGCAACTGGCGCCCCAACCGGCCAGCCGCGCCAGGATTTTTGCCCCGCGCGCCACGGCGGTTTCCTCGGCTTCCACCACCAGCATGGCCGCGCCTTCGCCCAGACTGATGCCGGTGCGCCGGGCATCGAAGGGACGGCAGCCGTGCGGATCGAGCAGCAGCAGCGAACCAAAGCCGTTCACCGTGAGGCGCGCGAGCGAATCGGTCGCGCCGGCGAGCACCACGTCCGCTTCACCCTGCGCGATCAATTCGGCGGCGGCCAGGAGGGCCATGGCGCCGGCGGAACAGGCGGTGGACAGCGTGGCCACCGGGCCGCGTGCGCCGATTTGTTGCGCGCACAAATCCGCGGCCCCGGCGCATTCGTGAAAACGCAGCGGGCCCAGCCGGTGTTTATGTTCGCGCAGGAGGGTGGTAAGAAATTGTTCCGCGCCCGGCATGCCGCCCACGGTGGCGCCTACCATGACGCCGGTGCGGACGGGATTGATTTGTTTTGGATTTGCGGTCAGGCCGGCGGCGGCCCAGGCCTCGCGGGCGGCGAGCCAGCAAAGTTTATCCGAACGCGAGCCCCGCACGCGACCGGCCAGCGCGTCCACGTCGGCCCGCACCTGGCCCACGGGATGATTGGCAAAGCGGGGCGAGGCAAACAGCGTGAGCGGGCCCAGCCCGGTCCGGCCGGTTCGCACCGATTCCCAAACGGCCGTCACACCACAGCCCGCGGCACTGATGATGCCGGTGCCGGTGATGACTGGACGGCGGGAAGGCATCACGTGCGGTTGGCGGTCACGAATTCGGCCAGCGCGCGGACCGAGGCAAAGGCCTTGTCCGCCACGGAACGTTCGAGGATGGTAATGCCGTAATCCTGCTCCAAGATCGCCACCAGCTCGAGCGCATCAATGGAATCCAGGTCCAGGCCGGCGCCAAAAATCGGCGCGTCGGGATTAATCTGCGCCGGCGTGACGCCTTCGAGATTGAAGCCGGCGATAATCTTCTGTTTCAGCTCTTCGATCAAGGGTTCCATAGCGGTTGGTTGCCAGCGTAACGAGCGCTGAATTGCTTTAGCAAGCGCGTTTCATCGGCAGACCCATCTTTGACAGGCGGCCGCCAGCGGTCCGGCGAGGAATGGTTTGGCGCGCGGCGAGCCATCCTCGCGCCCCAGCAGCAGGGCTGCGCCATGCCAGAGACACGGTGCCAGTGCCGGCGGCAAAGGGAGAGTCCGGGCCGTCGAGGGGTTCAGGGCTTCGAGGCTGAGGCACAGCGCCAGGTCCGCCTCGCCCGTGGCCAGCCAGGCCGCCGCCTCTGTGCCGGCGTTTTCGCCGCCGGGCCGCTCCGCCACGAGCGACAACACCGGACCGCGAAACCCGAAGCGGATACAGATCTCCCCGATGACCGTGCTGGGCAGCGTATAGGCAAAAATGCTGGGCCGGGGCGTTTGGGCAAAACGAATATCGGTGTCCAGCGACCCGGTGAAACTTTCCACGCAAACGCCCAGGCGGTCGCGTTGCACCGCGGGTCGGGCCTCGAAGTGGGCGTCCAGCAGTTCCACCGCCATGAAACCCAGGCGGCACATCAGATCCATCCGCAGAAAGCGCGAGGGATCGGAGGCGGACAGCAGCGACCAATGCAAGCCCGCCAGTTCGCCGCGCGCCAGTTCCTCGGCCAGCGGCCAGGGCCAGGGGCGCAGGCCGGTGAGGTCATTGCCGAAGCCTTCCGGGCCGAGATAGCTCGCGGCGAGCACGGCGGGAGGGTTCATGACGGGTACCTTTCCAGGATCAGGGCGGCATTGGTGCCGGCGAAGCCGCAGTTGATTTTGAGCACGCGTTCGAGACGGTCGGCCGCGCGTGGCTCGGCCAGCAGCGAGGCGGGGGCCACGGGATCGCGTTCGCGCAGGCGCGGCGTGCCGGGCAGCCGGCCGGTTTGCAGCGCGGCCACGCACAGCGTGGTTTCCAGCACGCCGGCCGCGCCGAGCAGGTGCCCGGTGAGGCCCTTGTTGGAATTGAACGGCGGCACGCGTTCGCCGAACACGGACCGCAGCGCCAGCGCTTCCATGTTGTCATTGTACGGCGTGCCGGTGCCGTGGGCGTTGATGAAGTCAATCTGGTCCGGGGCCAGCCGCGCCGCGGCCAGCGCCCGCTGGATGGCCAGCGCCAGGCCCGAACCGTCGCGCGAGGGACCGGTGAGGTGATTGGCGTCGTTGCTGGAGCCGGTGCCCTTCAGGCGGATATGCGGCGGAGCGAGGAGATCAGCGCGGACGAGGATGACCGCGCCCGCGCCTTCGCCCAGGCTCAGACCCACGCGGGCCCGGTCAAACGGCCGGCAGCCTTCGGGATCCAGCGATTTCAGGGCGGTGAAACCGGCCAGGACAAAATGGGAAATCAAATCCACGCCGGCGACCCACACGGCATCGGCCAAGCCTCGGCGAATCAGGGCTACGCCCTGCCCGAGGGCCAGCAAGCCGGAGACGCACGCGGCGGAAACGCATTGCACCGGGCCGCGGCAAGCGCAGCGGGCGGCGAGGTCGGCCGCCAGCAGAGCGGGCTGAAGCTGGCGCTGGGCCACGGTGGAAACGGGCTGCCGCCGCACGAGTTGATCGAGCGCGTCGATATTGGCCTTGGTGGTGGCCAGCACGAACCCGCGGCGGGCCGGGGGCACGGCGGCCAGCCGGTCGCCGGCGTTGGCGGCCGCTTCGTCCAAGGCGGCCGCGGCGAACAGGAACGCGCGCGCATCCGCGTGCGCCGGATCGGCGGCGCGCAACGCCGCCACGACGTCCGCCGGCACATAACCGGCCACAATGGCCTGCGTCGTGCGGCCCAGGACATATGCGCGCGTTTGCAGGGCGCTGGCGTTGGCCGCCACGGCGGCCAGCAGCGACGCCAGGCCGGGGCCCGCCGCCGTCAGCGCGCCGCAGCCGGCCACGGCAATGGGCATTACGGCAGTTTCCACAGCGGTTGCCAGGCCTCGAGGCGTTCCAGCAGGAACGGCGGCCAGTTCAGGATCAGTTCGCCCGCCGGGGTGGTGAACACCTGGCTGGTGCTGCCCGTGGCGAGCAGAGTGGCTTCCCCCTGGCGGCGGATTTCATAATCAAAATCCAGCCGTGCACTCTCGGATTTGAGCAGCCGGGCAGTGACGGCCAGCGTGTCCGACAGGCGGGCCGGCGCCAGGAAATCCAGTTCCAGGTGAATCACCGGCACCGCGATCCGCCGCTCGATGAAGGTGGGATAATCAATGCCCAGCCGCCGCCCGAGGGCGCGCCGCGCCTCCTCGAAATAATTGATGTAGTGCCCGTGCCAGACGATGTGCAAGGCATCCACCTCGTTGAAGCGGACGCCCAGGAGGGCGGTTTCCTCGATGTACGGACGCGCGTCGGGAAGGCGGGGCGTGCGGCGATGGGAGCGGTTGACGGTGGGTATCATGGCAGAGAGCCGGCGGGGACGGCGGGTGCAGCGGCATTGCCGGCGGCGGGCGCCGGCGGGTCGTCCCAAAATGAATAAAGGTTGTACCACTGGAAAGGGTATTGTCTGGCCACGCCGGCCAGGCGTTCCGCGTACAGGGTCACGTAGGGCGCCACGGCCTCGGTGCCGGCGCGGAGGATGGCCCGCGGAACCAAGCTCGCCGGAAACGAGCAGAACCGGTACCGGCCGAGGCGCTCGCGCACGACGTAGGTTTGAAAGATGGGCGCGCCGGTGGCGGCGGCGAGCAGATACGGGCCCACCGGGAAAGGCGCCGGGCCGCCGAGAAACGGCACGCGCACGGTCGGACCGCCAAACGCGCGGTCGCCCAGCAGACAGACGATTTCACCGCGGCGCAGCGCGGCGGCGATGGGGATGCTTCGCAGCGGGTGGCCGTCCGTGGCGATGAGCGTGAATTGGCGGGCGGCCAGCGCGTGCGCAAACAGCTGGCGCAGGCGCGCTTCATCCTTTTCCAGCACCACCACGTTCACCGGCTTGCCCAAGCGGCCTAGCAGATGCCCGCCGATTTCCCAACTGCCGAGGTGCGCGCTGAGCAGAATGACGCCCTGGCCGCGGTCCAGGCAATCCTTGAACAGGAATTCGCCCTCGTGCGTACATTCAATCCGGGCGCGGCCCATGATGACGGCCAGGCGGTCCAGCAACGTGATGCCAAAGGAGAAGAAGTGGCGATAGACCAGCGCCGGCCATTTCCAGAACGGCTGTGGGGTGAGCACGCGGCGCAGAAAATCCCTCGAGCTGCGGTAACCGGCCGGGCTGGCGAGCGTAAAATAACCCGCCACCGGCACCAGAAAGGCATACGCCCAACGCAACCCCAGGAAGCGGATCAATTGGATGAACCACCAGTTGCCAAAGACGCCGCCGCGCGAGCGGCCCGACCAGCGAACCGCGCCTTTTTCCGTGGCATCGCCTGCGCTCATGATGATCAGGACGCCGCCGGGCGCGGCGGGAGCAGTTGCGCCTGCGTTGCCGGGGAGCGCAGCAGTTCGTTGACCCGGGCGATGTCCTCGAACAGCGGGCGGTCTTCGGCGAGCTGCGCGGAAACGCCGCGCACGAGCCCGTGCAAGCGGGCGTAGTCCCGGCCCATGATATCGCCGCCGCGCAAATCGGCGGCCTGGGCCAGCGCCAGCGCCTGGATGGCGACCAGCTTCCAAACCTTCTCCGTGAGCTCGCGGGTCATGCGGGCGGAGATGGTGCCCATGCTCACCACGTCCTGGTTGTTGGCGTTGGTGGGGATGGTCTGCACGCTGGCCGGGGTGCTCAACAGGCGGCATTCGGCGGCCAGCGAAGTGGCCAGCAATTGCACGCCCATGAAACCGGAATTCAGGCCGGGATCCGCGCCGGCCAGCAGCGGCGGCAGGCCCAGGCTGTAACGCCAGTTCACCAGCCGCTCCAACTGGCGTTCCACCAGCAGCGCGCATTTGGCCAGGCCCAGGCGCAGGTAATCGCAGGCCATGGCGATTTGCTGTCCGTAAAAATTGCCGCAATGGATGATGGATTGCGTTTCGGGAAAGGCCAGCGGGTTGTCGGTGGAGGCGTTCAGTTCGCGTTCCACGATCTGTTCCACATGCCACAGCGCCTCCTGGAACGCGCCGAGGATCTGCGGCGAGCAGCGCACGGAATAGGGATCCTGAATCTCCACGCCCGGCGCCACCGGCTTGGCGTTTGAACCCCACTGGTGCTCGTCGATATCCGCTTGGAACCGGGGATGGGTGCGCAAATGCGCCGCGATGCGCGCAGCCACGGCGGATTGGCCGCGGAAGCCCCGCGCCTTGTGCACCTGCTCGCACAGCACCTCCGGCGACGCCCACAACGCCTGGAACAAATTGGCCGACAGCAACTCCATCCAGCCCAGCAATTCGCCGGCCTCGTGGGCGGCGAGGGCGGCCAGGGCGGTCATCACCGAGGTGCCGTTCACGAGCGCGAGACCTTCCTTGCATTGCAAGGTGACCGGTTGCAGTCCGTGTTGCCGGAGGGCGTCGGCGGCGGTCAGCCGGGTTTCGCCCACGCGCACGTGACCGAGCCCCACGAGCAGCCGCGCCATGTGGGCCAGCGGCGCCAGGTCACCGCTGGCGCCCACCGAGCCTTCGCAGGGAATCTCCGGCAGCAGACCGCGATTCAGCGCGGTTACCAGCAAATCCACGACTTCCGGGCGAATGCCTGAATAACCGCGCGCCAGCGCATTGGCGCGCGCCAGCATGATCGCCCGCGTTTCCTCGGTGGAAAACAATTTTCCCTGCCCAACGGCCAGGTGATGCAGCAGATTCAACTGGTGCCGCTGCAAATCCTCCGTCGACACCCGCGTGCCGCTCAGCGGACCGAAGCCGGTATTGATGCCGTAGACCGCGCGTGGCTGCGCGGCGACCTTTTCCACCAGCGCCCGGCTGGCGGCCATGCGCGCGCGCGCCGTGGCGGCGATTTCACAGCCGCTCCCGCCAAAGGCGACGTGTCGGACGTCGGGCAGCGTCAGATCGTGGCCGGTGAGTTGGATCATCTGGCGGCAATCATAGTCCGGAGGCGATCATTCGCACAATGGATTCGCCGAGCGGGATCAGCGGGCTTTGGCCAGTTCCCGCTCGGCGTTCTTGATGATGCGGAACCAATAATTGCGGAGCCCAAAGCCGGCGGCCTTGCTCACCGTGCGCTCGGAGAAGAGCACGTTGCGGGAACCGACGTCGAAAACCACCACCCAGACGGCGCCTTCGCCTTTCTTGCCGAGCTTCACGAAGCGGTCTGCAATGAAGACCACGGCCACGCCGGTGGTACTTTGCAGCTTGTAGGACCGCACGGCTTGGGCCACCACGTCCGGGGTGATCAGCGATTCTCCGATGGTGTCGGTCGGGCCCGGCTGATTCACGATCTGGCTGGCCGTGGCTGACTTGTTCACTTCCGTGACGCCGTTGATATCGGTGACCACGGGCAGGTGCAGCTCTTTTTCCAGGAAGGGCAGCCGTTCCTGGAGCACCAAGTTGTTCCACTCGTCCAGCAGGCCGGGAAAGAGGGTGTCCGCGTTGGGGAATTCGCCCGGTCCGATGAAACGGGCGTGCGAATAATCCACGCCCGCCCAGATTACCTTGTCCGCCCCCGCCAGCGGATGGGAGTTTTTGTCCGCAGCCAGCGCGTTGATGCCGAGTACCAAGGCAAAAAGAAGGATGATTTTTTTCATGATGGGTCCTTTGGCTTAGAATGTGCCGGGAGCTTGAAATAAACGTTCGCCACCGGCAAGCCTGTTTTGTGGTATTGTGCTGGGATTCGAACACAACCAAACAGGAGATACTCATGAAACTTGAAAGCATCCATAACGGTTGGCTTGCGCTGGTGGTGGTGGCCTCGCTGTTGACCGGCCCGGCGATTTTGGCCGACGACGGCCAAAAGGGTGAAACCCTCAACAACGCCGCCATCATTGAACTGCAGGGGCTCAATCTGGGCGACAATGTCATCATCGACAAGATCAAGAGTTCCAAGTGTGACTTTGATGTGACGGTGGCCGGCCTCAAGCAATTGAAGGAGGCGAAGGTTTCCGATGAGGTTATTCGGGCGATGCTGGCCGCGGGGACGCCGCCGGCCCAGCCGGCTGCCAGCGCCGGTGCCGCCGCCGCGCCCGAGGCCGGTACGGCTGCGCCCGCCAGCCCGCCGGCGGGCGATGTCAATGATCCCGCTACGATGCACGATTCCGGGGTGTGGCTTTGCGAGGAGAACGGCGGCACGAAAAAGATGACGCCCCTGGTGGGCGAACCCTTCCGCCTTTGGATGGGCGCCGGACCCTTTGGCGGCGCGCAACGCGCCGTGCTGACCGGCTTGGCGTCGAAGACGACCACGGCGGCGTCGCGGCCGGTGTTTTATATGTATTTCGGCGAAGCCGCCAAGAATGATTGGGGCATCATGGCCACCACCACACCGGACCAGTTGCCGCTGGCCAAGCTGGATCTAAAGCCCAAGACGGAAGAGCGGCTGCTCGTGGTCGGGTCGGTGGCCCCGTTTGCCGGCTACAATTCAGGCATTCCCAAGAAGAGCCTGGAGACGTTTGATTCGGAGAAAGTGGCGCCGGGCATTTACAAGGTGACGGTGTCGAAGGATCTTCCGGACGGTGAATATGCGTTCTGTCTTTACCGCTCCGAAGTTCAAGTGGGCGTGGCCGGCCGCATGTTCACCTTTGGCGTGCACTCCAAATAGAAGCCGCTGCCAACGGCGCCGGTCCGCGCCGCTCTGCAGCCGCTGGGGCGTGATTGTGAAGGAAGCGTCACCTGGCAGAAATATTTAGCAACGAACGGCCGCTGCCTGCCCGCCCCGCCGAGGCTGGCAGCGGCTGCAACGGTTGCGCCTTTCAGCATGGCGGGACTTAAGGGGCATGCATGAAGCGCGCCAGCGTCGTGGAGTGC
>CAYTJG010000014.1:0-14515 GCA_964437865.1 uncultured Bifidobacteriaceae bacterium
ATTCGGAGTTCAATGAATACTGCGTCTTTAACCCCAAATTTCCGCCAAATAAATTGCCACTCGCACCAATGCCCAAGTTGTTGGTCTGCGCCTGCACCGCCAAAGCAAAATCCCGCGCCGTGATAACCCGGCCAGCGGCGATTACGGCACGTATATCACCACTCTGGGATACCGACTCCGGGAGCGTTTCTGTGCCGGTGCAGTGGGACAGAAGGCGGGACACGGTTCCCGGAGGATTGTTGTCCAGATGGCGGAGGTGGCGGTTCCGCGAGAGTTGTTCCAGACCATTTTGGAACGGATTGGGCGCTGAAGTTGGCAACCGCTATGTCAATGTGAAGGCTGACCATGCCAAAACCACGGCAACCTCGGAGGCGGTGTCTTCACATTCGTGAGAAAAAGGGCTTTTGAGCCAATAATGTCGACGAAACAAAATCGCGCACCTGGAAAAAACCGATGGCGGACAGGAAAAATCACTTGCAAACCCATGAAGCCGGACGAGAATAACCAAAATCAAAAGAAAGGCCCCGCGCCGGTCGTGGGCAATAAAACAAATGGGAAATCCCCGATAAGAAAGGAACTCCCAGTTTGGCCGAGTTTCTATGAAAATCAAAAACACCATGATATCCATCGTTGCTGGCCATCGTTGCTTAGACGGAATTTTACTTGTCGCGCTGGTCGTTCTGGTTTCTTTTAAGGCTTCAGCCTTTGAGCCACCGCCGCAGTGGGCTTGGGCAGCTCCTGGGGGTACGACGAACTACTCTGGCTGCGGAAACCACGGCGTCGCGGTGGACTGCGGCGGCGATATCTGGATATGCGGTGCGTTCAGTGGCTTCTTACAATATCCGGCCGGTGGCGGCATATCTGGAAACCATTCCGTATTATTGATGGAACTCGATAGCGCAGGCAATATCCTCGGGGCGGCCAGTGGTTCTCAAGGAGTTGCCAATGCGATCGCGCTCGATTCGGAAGGGCAACCGGTTATCACCGGAACTGTTTCGGGAGGCAATTCATTCTTCGTGGCCAAATACGATACCAGCGAAAACCAATTATGGATGCAGACAACTTCGACCGGATCAATTTCCCCGCAAGCCTTGGCGGTGGACTCGAGTGACGACAT
Organism: uncultured Bifidobacteriaceae bacterium; assembly: GCA_964437865.1. Taxonomy (GTDB): domain Bacteria; phylum Verrucomicrobiota; class Verrucomicrobiia; order Limisphaerales; family UBA11358; genus UBA11358. The sequence goes on from CAYTJG010000014.1 coordinate 1,118, forward strand.
ACTGGTGACCGGAAGTTATGAGGGTAGCTGTACTTTGGGGACATATCAATTTCCTTCGGTGGGTAGTTATATATCAGCTCCTTTTGTGGCAAAACTCTCAGGCAGCAGCGGTGCCGTTATTTGGGCATTAACGTTTTCCGCCCATGGAACACTCACCGGTGGAAACGGTATCGCCACAGATGTCGCCGGCAATGTTTATGTCACCGGTGTTTTTGAAAACTCATCCATTAACCTCTCTCTATGGCCAACTGGGTCCCTGACCCTTAGCAATCCCAGTGGAGGACCTCCCTCTAATACACCCCAAATGTTTCTGTTAAAGTTTGATACTGCAGGCCATCTGTTGGGGGCAGTGCAAAGCCTCACGGATAATTCCAGCTATAGTGCGATAGGCGAAGACGTCGCGGTCGATTCCTCTGGTCATGTTTATGTTACTGGAGAATTGCTCGGGAGCGGTTCGCGCTTCCTTCCGGTCCTACCGCTATTGACGACCAGCAGTGCGGATACATTCTTAGTGCAATATGATGATCAGTTAAACCCGCGTTGGCAAGTTGGTGCGTTTTGTTCCTCTGGGGGTCAAAATGGCGTGCCTTATTCGGTGAAAACGGATTCATTCGGCGACGCTTTTATCTTTGGTACGCTAAATCCAGACGGCGCGACAGGCGTCACCTTGACTTTTGACACTCTGCCGTCAGGATCAGTGGTTATTCAATCGGAATCCGTTGCTCATATATTGAAAGCACAGAGTGTAACCGGACAGGGCTTCGTCGCAAAATACGATGCGGGCGGTGAGTTGCATTGGTTCGAGCAAATCTCCAGCAGCGGTTATGGTTTTTCGTGCGTTGCGGGAGCAGTTGACCCCGCTGCAAACGTCTACGTCGGGGGCGCTGGGTATGGAACCAATCAATTTGGTGAATATGCTGTCGGATCCACCAATCACACTTTGGCGCTGTACATTGCGAAACTCAGCACCACCTCGCCTTTGATCCAAGTTGCTTCCAAGTCACAACTAGGGACCAGCATTTCCTGGTCATCTCAAGCAACTGGATTTCGCCTCCAGAACTCCGCCGATCTTCAGCACTGGCAGGATGATACCAACAACGTCACTGAAGTTGATTGTCAAAACGAAGTTATCCTCAATTCGTCCAAATCTTCCGCCACGTTTTATCGCCTGGCTTATTGATGACGCCAGCCATGAAACAAATTCAAGGGGGTCAAAATCCCCGTACCAATCAAGGTAGAATTAAAGTCGACGAGCAGGAGCGGGTCGTTTCCGGAACCATCTCTTCAGGCCTTTGGGAGACGGTACTTCCAAGTTGTTTTCCGGTTTGAAAACAGGCACCAATTCCGGCCGGCTGACAGCCTGGAAAGCCTGCGAGAAGAGTTCCCAATCCGGGCCTGGCATCACGGATTTTAGTTTGCCATATAGGTAAGTGGCATCCTGGACCAGGCGTGGAAAGTGCAGCCAGATCATGGGCACATCGTGTTTCGCCAGTGTATGAACCAGACGATGGAACTGCCTGGCTTGGACAGCCTCCTGATCGCGCGGATTGTCAGCCGACACCAAGCCACCCGGCACGTCTCGCTTTTTCGTATCGCCCTGCACCGCCCGACGACTCGCCGCAGCGGAATAAAGGTCGCGGACCCGACCTGGATAATTGTGCCAGTTGTTTTCATGTTGTATTCGCATTTTAGTTTGGCGCGATACAACGAGAAATTTTCGTCAGGAGAAAAGACGTGGTCTAATTTCTGGTCCAATTCACTTTTTCGGTCAGGAGGAGGAATGAGAAGTGCTTTTATAAAGCCTTGCAGTTGTTAGCTTTAAATGGTGCATCCATGAGGAGTTGAACCTCAAACCTGCTGATCCGTAGTCAGCCGCTCTATCCAATTGAGCTATGGATGCAACCAAGCAAACGATTTGACGCGTTTGAACGATTATATTCGCCAAAATCCGGCTGCGAAGCAAGCCCATTTGCAAGCCCATTTTCCATGAAACCAGCCCCCCCGCGATCCGGTTTGCCGCCCAACCTCGCCGCCGAGTCCCGTCTCCCCAAAAGCGTGCTTCCCCTTCCCGTTCGTGCCTTTCACGTCTCCGCTTTCGCTTTCCGATCACCGCCGGCCTTGGTCTGGTCGTCACAGAAATGTCACACTCGCCCGATAGTCAGAGGGCGGTCGATGGACTTTAATATCTGCATGGAACACTTCGGTTCGCTGGAAACGGTCCAAATCGTGTGCCTGGTCGTCGCCTTGACGCTCGCACTCGCCTTCGAATTCGTGAACGGCTTCCACGACACGGCCAATGCCGTGGCCACGGTGATCTACACGAACAGCCTGCCGCCCAACGTGGCGGTGGTTTGGTCCGGCCTTTGGAATCTGATCGGCGTGCTCGTGTCCGGCGGCGCGGTGGCGTTTGCCATTGTCAGCCTGCTGCCCGTGGATCTGGTCACCCACGTCGCGTCGGCGGCGGGTTTCGCCATGGTTTTTTCCCTGCTGATTTCGGCCATCATCTGGAATCTAGGCACCTGGTACCTGGGCCTGCCGGCTTCCAGTTCGCACACGCTCATCGGTTCCATCATGGGCGTGGGACTCATGAACTCGCTGATGAATTCCACCGGTTTCCTGGCCGGCATCAATTGGGCCAAGGCCCGCGAAGTGGGTCTGTCATTGCTCATTTCGCCGCTCGTGGGATTTGCCTGCGCCGCCCTGTTGCTCCTGCTGCTCAAACTCCTGGTTCGGAGGCCCGAACTCTATTCCGCCCCCACCTCCAACCAGCCGCCGCCTTGGTGGATCCGCGGCACGCTTTGCCTCACCTGCACCGGGGTCAGCTTTGCCCACGGGTCCAACGACGGCCAGAAAGGCATGGGCCTGATCATGCTGATTCTGGTGGGCATCATCCCGGGCATGTACGCATTGGACCTGTCCACCAGTCCGAATGACCTGGGACAACTGGCCGCCTGGTCGCAAAAGGCCGCCCTCTCGCTCACGCTGCCCGCCGCCAGCGCGGCGCCCAGTCCGGAAGCGGCCGCCAAGACACTCGCGGCCTATCTCAAGACCGGGGGCGTCTATACCGAGGCCGTGCCGGCCGCGGCGGCCCAAAAGAGCCGCGAGATTGGCGCCGCGCTGGACGGACATCGCTCCCTCACCGAATTGTCCGTGGCGCAACGGACCAGTTTACGCAGTGCCATCGATCTCACTTCGGCCACGCTCGGCAAGCTGGACAAAGCCCACCAGCTCCCCACCGCTGAGGCCTCCGGCTTGATGAAGTACAAGCAGGCGCTTGAAAAAACGACCAAGTTCGTTCCCCTGTGGGTGAAGTTGGCGGTGGCGGTGGCGCTGGGCTTGGGAACCATGATCGGCTGGAAACGCATCGTGGTGACGGTGGGAGAGAAAATCGGCAAGACACACCTGACCTACGCCCAAGGCGCCTCGGCCGAGTTGGTGGCCATGATCACCATCGGCCTGGCCGGCTGGCTGGGCATGCCCGTGAGCACCACTCACGTGCTCTCTTCCGGTGTGGCGGGCACCATGGCCGCCAATAAATCCGGACTGCAAGCAGCGACCCTGCGCAATGTATTGCTCGCCTGGGTGCTCACCTTGCCGGTCTGCGTCTTCCTCGGCGCCATGTTTTTCGCCGCCGGCCTGCGGCTGGTCAGCCTGCTCTTCTAGCTACCGCGGACAGAGCAAACCGAGCGCATCCTGGTCGATCCAGCCGGCGCCGTTGGCCGTGCGCACGTAGGCAAAGCGGCCATGCACCCGCAACGGCCGGGCCGGTTCGCCCGCCGCCAGGGTGGACACCACTTCGCCGTCTTGGGTGGGCGTCAATTGGAGCGCGGCGTTTTTCTTGAGGACAATGCCGATCTGGCTCCGGCCGGCCACGCCGAAATCGGCCGTGAGGCAGAGCAGGAACACCCCGAAGGCCAGCGCGGCCAGCAACTGGTGCCAGCCCGCCTTGCGCCAGCGCAGAATGCCCGGCAACACCAGCAACCCCACCGTGAGCCAAAGCATGCTCGCGCCCAGCCAGGCCCACGCGTTGGGCGACAGCCAGGTGGAAACAGCCTCATACCATTTCAACTGGGGCTCATCCACCTGCGCCACTTCGCGCGCAAATTTCAAATTCGCCGCCGCGCGCCCGTCAAAGGGATCGATCCAGCGCGCCTGTTCCCAGGCCAGAATGGCTGCGCCGGCATGCCCGCACTGCCACTCGGCCAGGCCCAGATTCACCAGCGTGCCGGCGGCAGGTTGTGCTTTCGCCAGTTTCTGGAAAATTTCCGCCGCCTCGGGAAACCGGCCCGCGCGGCTGAATTCCAGCCCCTGGGCAAATAGATCATTGGTCGTCGCGCGTCCCGGGCACGCTGTCGTGACCCAGACTAGGACGGCGAGGAGCAGGGCGAGATTCCACCGGCCCGCCCAGCACCGGATGAGATTGCGTTCCGGTTTCACAATCGTTCCTCCAGCTTTTCCAGGACCGCTTCCACGCCGGGACGCCAGGTCAGCCAATCCGTCTGCACTTGCGGTGCGACGGCAAAGGCCGCGTCGGCGGCGGCAAACACCTGGCGGACGGTCTCAGCATACGGCCCGTCCTGACCAGCCGCGTCCAGTTGCGCCAGCACGTCGCCGCCCACCAAGGCGGTGGCTTCAGCCGGGAAATGCGGCGCCGCCGCGATGGCCATGGCCCGCGCCGCGCACTGCACAAAAGCCGCCGCGTCGCCCGCGTCGAGGGCCGCCTGCAACTGCCGGCGCGCGCGCCGCAATTCCCGACGCGCCCGCGCCCGGCGCACAAGATCCGGATGCGCCGCCAGGAAGCGGCGGCGGCGGTCCCATTGCCACAGGGCGATGAACCCGGCCAGCGGCACCAATTGCAGGCCCGCGAACCAGCCCCGCAGTTGCAATGGCCGCAAGCCCGCCAGCGCTCCGCCGGGGGCCTGCGCCAGCGCGCTCAGCTTCAAAGGCGCCACGGTTTTTCCCGGCTCCTCCGCGGCCGCCACGGCCAGCGGCAGGCCCTGCCCCAGCACCGTCACCGGCTGTGGCGCAATCGTGAGATCCTCGTATTTGCCCAGGTCCGGGTCGAAATAGCTGAAGGGAATAGCCGGCGTGGCTCTCAGGTCATCGGCCAGCGGCACCAGGGTGAAACTCGTGGCCGGCGGCGGATCGGCAATGATCTGCCAATCCCGCGAGAGCGGCGCGGCCGGCGGCACAAACCGGCAGAAATCGCCTTCGCCGTGAAAAGTCACTTTGAGCTGCAGCGGCTCACCCACCTGCACCCGGTTGGTGGAGAGGCGTGGCGGGTCGTTGAAAAACCGGCCGATGGCGCCGGTAAAGCTCGCCGGTTGCCCCTCCTCGGGCAGCGGCCGCACGCTGAGCTCCGCCGCCTCGGAAACCAGCAAAATATACTTCGTGGGCCCGGAGGGGAACCGCACCTGGCCGCGAATCGAGATCGGCGCCATGAATTCGCGGCCGGCCGTGAAACCCTGGGCGGTAAACTTGAGCGGCCCCGCCGCCAGCGCCACCACGTTCAATTCCGCCGTGAACGCCATTCGAAGCTGGCCATCCAAATTCACCGGTTCGATGGATTGGTGCGACGCCGTGCGGTCCACCATGAGGCCATCGCCGTGAAGTTCGATTTCCCGTAGCGCTTCCAATTCATTATCCGGCCCCGTAGGCAGAATGACCCGCACCGGAAAAGACTGGCCCACAAAAACCTTCGTCTGCGGGATATCCAGGCGGAGTCGCCGGGCCGCCACCGTGGCCGTGCTCTTGGGTGCTACGTCCAGACTGGCGGACGGCACCGCCACCCGCGCGCCGGAAACCTCCACGGTAAAGTTGGTCACCGTAAAGCGCCCCTCAGCCCGCGGTTTCACCTCGTAAACAAACGAGGCCAGCGGACGGTAACGGGCTCCCTGCGTTTGCGTGATCTGGCCGCTCGCCTGGGCTCCAAATCCCAATTCGGCCGGAGTTGGGAAGGCGTCCGGCCAGGTCACCGAGCTTTCGGTGGCATCCACCGTCACCCGGTAAAAGACCCGGTCGCCCACGTGCGCCACCGGCGGATCAAACACGGCGGCGGCCGAAACCGGGGACGAAACATCCACGATTCCCTGCGGCACCTGCAACTGCATGAGCCCGCCGGGGGGCAGGTGCGGCGGCGTTTGCGCCCGCGCGCTCAGCGCGCACCCCAGCGATCCGACGACCAGCAGCCGAAGGCCGAAAGCCCAAACCCGAAGGCGGAACGCATCGAACCCCGGCGGTAGCCGGTGGGCGGGTGTAAAATTAATATGGCTCGCGACTTTCACCAATTCCGTCCTTTCCGATCCTTGGCAGGCGTGCCTTCCTTGTCGCTCATCTCCAAGCGGCGGGTGCCGTCGAGCATCAGGCCGTTGAGAATTTCGCTGGCCCGATCAGGCGAAAGCGTGAGGGGCAGCTGCTCGTTTTGCCGGCCGGCCGATTCCTTCTGGCCGGCGAGGGTGTCGGGTTTGGCGCCCTGGTCGTCCTCGTCATCTTCGCCGCCGGCGCCGGGAGGTGCGTCCGGAGCGGGAATCCGGCCCTTGAGCTTGCTCATCATGCGGGCCAAGTCCTGCCGTTGCTGGCCCATCATGCTCATCATCGCCTGCATTTTGCGCACGGTATCCACCAGCCGGGCGATGCCCCGGTCCACGATTTCGGCATTGCGCGTGGCATTGGTGTCGCGCGGATTCAACTCCGCCGCCCCCTTGAAATCGCCGGAGGCCCGCAGCCATTCATCGAGCGTCTTGCCGTAAGTTTCCATTGCGGACGACACCGCCTTTTGCGCCTCGCGCAACTCCCGCCGCGCGCCGCGCCCGGCCAGATAAGCCATGATCAGCCGGTTTTCCTCGTCGCTGGCCAGCGCGGACTCGGAGGCCCGGAGCGCGTTTTCGCCCGCGGCCAGGGCGGCGTTGCCCTGGGCGCTGACCTTTTGCGCATCCGGCCCCTGTTTCAGCCGTTCGAGGCCATCGGCGAAACGCGCCTGGCCCACGTTGTACAGCGCCACGGGCTGCACCGCCTCATCCTGCGCGGCCAGGGCGGACTGAAACATCCGCTCGGCATCCGGATATTTCTTCGCCGTGAGCAGTCGCGTGCCCGAGTTGTAAAAATCCCGCGCCGTGACCGGCGCTGGGCCATTGGTTTGAGCCACGGTGCCGGTGGCGGCCTGCGCAATCCCACCGGCCGCCAGCAGGCCGGTCAGCAGCATCCGGAGGCGGACGATTCCGTTTCCCCGCGGCCGCACGCGGTCTGCCTGGTCAGTGAGGGCGTGAAATTTCATGGCGTGGCTGGAGTTTGTTTTCGCCGCGTGCCGATGAGGGACTCCGCCACCACGGCGGCCAGCGCCAACGTCAGCGGCCAAAAGAAATGGTCCACACCGTTTTCGCGTTGACGGCGCAGCTCGGTGGCGGCCTCCACCGCGTGCATGGCCGAACGCACTCTCACCAAACCTTCACCCTGCGGGCCGAGTTGGAAATACTCGCCGCCGGTGGCTTGCGCAATGTCGCGGAGCGTGGCTTCATCCAACCGGCTGCGCACCACCTCGCCTTTGGCATCCCGGAGCAGCTCAGCCTGGCCGGCGGCGTTGACCACCTGGATTTCCTTGCCGGCCGGCGTGCCCACGCCAATGGTGAACACCACCACCCCGTTGGTGGCCAGGTGCTTGGCCACCACCACCCCGGATTTTTCCAGGTCCTCGCCATCGGTCACCAGCACCACCATCTTGTGCCGGCTGGTCTTGTCCATGGCCAGCGCGGCCTCACTCAACGCGCGGCCGATGTCCGTACCGGGGATCGGCATGGTTTTTTCATCGAGCGATACCAGCGATTCCTCGAAGGCGCCGGCGTCAAAGGTCAGCGGACATTGGATGAAGGCGCTGCCGGCGAACGCCACCAGGCCCACGCGCCCGTGGGTCTGGCGCTGCACAAAATTCAGCACCGCGTATTTCGCGCGCTGCATCCGGCTGGGAGCCACATCCGAGGTGGTCATGCTGAGTGAGCAGTCCATCACAAAAACCACGTCCTCGCCGAGCCAGGCGTTGTTGAGCTCGAAGGCGCCCCACTGCGGACGCGCCAAGGCCAGCCCCGCCAGAATAAATGCCAGCAGCAGCAGCACCTCTTTTAACCGCCGGCGCCCCGGACTGTGCGAGACGGTGAGCGCCGCGACGAAGTGCGGCGAGGCCAAGCGGGCCAGTTGCCGCGCCCGCTCGCGCCGCGCCCGCCAGAACAACCCGGCCAACAGAACCGGCGCCACCGCCGCCAGCCACAGCCAGCCCGGTTCGGCAAAATGAAATCCAAAGTTCATCGGTTCTTCAAATCGTCACGGCACGCGCCGGTACCGCGTATGGACCAAAATAACTTCGCCGGCCAGCAGTGCAAGCGCCGCCAGCAACGGCCATTGGAACAACGGCTCGTAGGTGGCAAACCGCCGCAGCTTCACCTCGGATTTTTCCAGGTGATCGATCTGTTCGTAAATGTTCTGCAGCTCGCGCTGGTTGGTGGCGCGGTAGAAATGGCCGCCCGAAACGGCCGCCATTTTGCCCAGCACCGCATAATTGGCCGGCTGGAGGAGCAGCGTGGGAATGACGTTGCCGTTCGCGTCGAGCTGGAATTGCCCGGTGGCGGGATCGAAGCGCGGCAGGTTGCACGGCTGTTCGATGCCGATGCCGATGGCATAAATTTTAATGCCCAGCGCCGCGGCCAGTTGCGCCGCCGGTAGCGGATCGATCTTGCCGAGGTTGTTGTCGCCATCGGTGAGCAAAATCATGAGGCGGCTCTTGCTTTTAGGCACCGCCTTCAGCCGCTCGGCCCCCACTGCCACGGCGTCGCCAATGGCCGTGCCCAAGTCCGAGATAATGCCGATATGCAGCCGCGCCAGATTGTCGTTGAGCCAGACGTGATTCAGCGTGAGCGGGCTGGCCAGGTAGGGCACGCCGGAAAAGGCAATCAGGCCGATGCGGTCGTTGGGGCGTTTGGCCACGAAATCCTTGAGCACGCCGGAGGCGATCGCATAGCGCGACAGCTTCTCCGCCGGCTTGCCCATGTCGATGGCCATCATGGACCACGACACATCCAGCACGAGCATGATGTCGACGCCGGGGGTCTCGGTTTCCACGTGGTAATTGGCCAGCCGGGGACCGGCGAGCGCCACGATGGCGAGCGCCACCACCAGCAGGCGGAGAAAAAACAGGAAGCGGCCGACGGCCGCCCGCGCCTGCGCGCCTGCCGCCCGCGCGATTTCCACGCTCGAAAAGGTGAGGGCGGACAGCCGGCCAACCTTGCCGCGCAGCAGCGCGTACACCGGCAGCAGCCCGAGCAGCACCAGCACCCACGGAAATTGAAATTCAAATTCGCCGGTCATCGCATCAAATCTTCGGCGGCGCGGACGCCGGTTGCTGCGCCAGTTCCGCCACCAGCGCCAAGGCGCGGTCGGCGGCCTTCAATTGAGCCGTCGCCCCGGCGGGTGAAAACTTCCGCTCATCGCATTCTCGAAAAAACGCCGTGATGGTCTGCACTTGTTCCCCGCCGATCCGTCCCCGCCCAGCCAGCGCGGCGGCCAGCTCGGCCGTGGTCAATTCCTGGGGCGGCAGGTCCAGCACCGCCAGCAGATATTGTCTCAGAATGCGCGAAATCTCGCTCAGCACCTGGCCATCTTCCGGCCGGCCCCGCAGCCGGGTGAGGGCGGCGCGCGCCCGCTCCTCCGGCGGCATGACCACCGGCGGCCGGGTCTGCAACCCGAACCAAAGCACCACGCCCGTCAAGGCCAGCACCGCCAACCCGCCCGCGAGCAGGGCCACCCCATGTTGTTCCCAAAAGGTCGGCGGCAACGGGGCCGCCGGCGGCGCCAGCGGCGGCAATGGACCGGTGGCCGATTGCGCCAGCCCCACCTGGGCCGTGACCAGGACCAGCAGCAGCAGCGCCGCCCCCAGCCCCGGAGCCGGGGCGCGTTGGGCAGCGCGTCGTGGTAATGGAAGGCGCTCCCTCATATCATCCCCGCCGCCGTCCCCGGCGGATCTCAAAAAAGCGCTGCAAGACGGGCGCAAAGGGTTCAGTGGTCTTGAGTCGCAACGTATCCACACCGGTGTGATTCAGCGCGGCGTCCAGCGCAGCCAGCCGCTCCACGTTGGCCTCGGCGAACCGCTCACGCACGCCGCGGTGACCGGAGTCCAACTCCAACAATTCGCCGGTCTCGGCGTCTTCAATCGTCACCAGCCCCGCATCGGGCAGCTCGCTTTCGCGGGGATCGTGCAGGTGCAGACAGATCACATCGTGGTGCGCATTGGTGAGGCCCAGTTCAGCCACTCCGTCATGCGCCGCCGCGGCGGACGATGACTCGACACCGTTGGCCCCTACAAACCTGGCCACCGCAGCGGCGCTGCCCGGGAGGAAATCCGTGAGTAAAAACACAATCGCCCGGCGGTGCAGCACATGATTCAGGAATGTCAGCGCCGAGCCCACGGCCGTGCCCCGATGCCGCGGCTGGCGCATCAGCAATTCACGGACAATCCGCAGGATGTGGCGCCGTCCCTTGCGCGGGGGCACGTATAATTCCACCTGGTCCGAAAAGAGCAGCAGCGCCACCTTGTCGCCGTTCTTGGCGGCGGACATGGCCAGCGTGGCCGCCACCTCGGCGGCAAACTCGCGCTTGGTGTGGCGGGCCGAACCGAAGGCCGACGACCCCGAAACGTCCACCGCCAACACCGCGGTCAGCTCCCGTTCCTCGCGGTAACGCTTCACGAACACCCGGCCGAGGCGATGCGTCACGTTCCAATCAATGTCGCGCACGTCATCACCCGGAATATATTCGCGCAATTCCTCAAAATCCATGCCCCGCCCCTTGAAGTGGCTCAGATACGCCCCCACCATGGTGTCATTCACCAGGCGATTGGTGCGCACCTCCACGCGGCGGACAGTTTCGAGAAGTTCAGTGAGGTTCATGACGGCGAAGTCAGCGTGGCTTTTTCGCGCGACGGGGCCCGTTCACGGACTTGCCGGGCGAACGCTTCGGGTGAAAATGCTCAGGCGGGTGCATCGTCTCTGGCCCAGCGACCGTTCAGGGCACCGGCACCGCGTTGAACACTTTTTTGATGATGGCATCGGTGGTCACGGCCTGCGCCTCCGCCTCATAGGTCAGGATGATCCGGTGCCGCAACACGTCGGGGCCGATGCTCTTGATGTCCTCGGGAATCACATATTCGCGCCCCTGCAAGAGCGCCCAAGCCTTGGCGGCCAGCGTCAGGTAGATCGTGGCGCGCGGTGAGGCGCCGAACTGGATGAACGGCTTCACGTCGAGCTGGTAGGCCTGCGGCTTGCGCGTGGCAAACACGATCTTCACGATGTAATCGCGAATCTTGTCATCCACGTGGATCTGATCCACCAGCTTGCGCGTGGCCATGATGTCATCCAGCGAAACGACGGGCTTCACCGGCGCCTCCGGGCTGGTAAAGGCCATGCGATCGAGAATCTTTCGTTCGTCCGCCTCGGTGGGATAATCGAGCATCACCTTGAACATGAAGCGGTCCACCTGGGCTTCCGGGAGCGGGTAGGTGCCTTCCTGATCGATGGGGTTTTCCGTGGCGAGCACGAGGAACGGCGTCGGCAGTTTCATGGTCTCGCCGCCGAGGGTCACCTGCCGCTCCTGCATGGCTTCCAGCAACGCGCTTTGCACCTTGGCCGGCGCGCGGTTGATCTCATCGGCCAGCACGAAATTGGCGAAGATCGGCCCGCGCGTGGCGTGGTATTTGCCGTCCTGCGGATTGTAAATCAGGGTGCCCACGATGTCGGCCGGGAGCAGATCGGGCGTGAACTGGATGCGGTTGAATTTGGCCTGCACGGCGGTGGCCAGCGTGCGCACGGACAACGTCTTGGCCAGGCCGGGCACGCCTTCCAGCAGCACGTGGCCGTTGGCCAGCAGCCCCACCAGCAGACGATCCACCAGGGCTTCCTGCCCCACGATCACTTGGCCGACCTCCTCCCGCAACTTGCCAATCCAGACCGCCGTCTCGGTGACCTGCTCTTTCAAAGTCGAATTCATGCAACCAGAATCTATGTCGCGCCGCCGGGCGACTCAAGCGCGGGCTTGCAAAATCCGAACGGGAGAGACACGAATGATCACGAATTTTCACAAACATTCAACGCCCAATATCCAACGCCCAAGACCGAGATTGAGCGCCGAAAGAAAGAAAAGACCCAAGAGCACTCGTTACCTCGCGCCCTACAAACGGAACCGCAAGCCTACGACTGACGTCGTCGCCTAGAGATTACGGGGCGGGCCGAGCATTGCTCGGCGCTTCGCGTATTCAACTTCCACGCCCTGTCACACAGTAGGTTCATGGGAGGAGGGGAACTTCAAGTAATTGCAACGCATCGTTCAACTCCGGGCAGTCGCGCAGACAAACTCCCAGGCTCCCCAGCGGTTCCAATCGGTCTCCGAACATCTCCAAGACCGCCCCCGCCAGACTGTCGCCCAAGTAAAGCGTGCCGACACCTCGCGTTGGGTCAAACCGCGACGCATCCCGCCGACTGAAAAATACCGCCGGCCAGGGCAGGCCGGTGGCTGGATTGCGCGGATGGAGCCGGTAAAAAACCCCGGACACGGTATCCAAGAGCCTGCGTAGCGGCAGGCGGTTGAACTCGTCCGGTGGCCGAGGCGATTGCAGGCTACCAGGTGTTTTCTTCGGCATGAATTTTGGCGTGCCCCAGGGCCTTTTCAACGTCCCCCTGACGCAACAAGTCTAATGGCCGCAGGCCATCCAATTGGGCGCGTTTTCCCAGGAAATACGACATTACACGCCATTCATCCTGACTCTTAAATTGCTCCAAGACTTGCTGGATGCCGGGCAGCAGCGCGCCGGTGGGCGTGAATTGCCATTTCGGATAATGAAATTCATGCCGGGCATCGCGCCAATAAATGACGCGGTGCTCCTTGCGGCGACGGTGCAGGGTGGACGGCATCAGGTTGAAAAGCGCTAGCAGTTCCTGCCCCGTCCAAGCGCCACCTTCGGCGGTTTGCAAAGTTTCAACCAATCGCTGGCCCGCTGCCTGTGGATCAAAAACTTTCGGTTTGTCATCCTCACGGGGACCCTTGGCTGCGGTTGCTGGCGCCGGGGTGGGATCCACCAATGAAATGGTAGTGGTCATCAACAGGTCCAAAGCGGCGTTTACTTCCGCGGGCGTGTAACCGGCTTTTTTCGCGGCGGCCAGCATCTCCTGCCTGGGCGATGAACGAAATCCCCGCATGGTGCCAAAGATGACTTCCATGGTTCCCCGCAGGCGCGGGGTCAGCTTGGCCGCCGCTTTTTGTTCAGCGGGTGCTTTAGCCGGCTCTGCCACACAGACTGATATTCCAGCATTCATACCCACACTGTAATCCACCATATCCACCAAGTCCACCCCATCCACCTGTTTT
>CAYTJG010000014.1:14615-41036 GCA_964437865.1 uncultured Bifidobacteriaceae bacterium
GGCGCGCGGGCCGAGCGATGGCGGCGCTCCGTCATTCCGAACTCCGCACTCAATTGTGCCACTAAAACCCACTTGCACTTGACGAATCGTAAAAGTGTGCCATTTTGCTACTTAATAAAGTGTTGAGAAAGTGTTGAAATACCATGACTCCGGTCAAATCCAGTTTTCTTGATAAGGTCTTGGGCCGCATTGGGCGGCTGGACACCGAGGGGCTGCAGAGCGTGGTCCAGCGCCTGGCGCGGGAACGCACGTTTCTGGAAACCCTGTTCAACACGATCGAGGACGGCATCCTGGTGGCGGATGAACACGGCCGCATCCTTTACTTCAACCAAGCCGTCACGCGGCTGATTGGGCTGCAGCCCACGGCCGAGGATTTGCTCGTCAACGATGTGCTCCCGGAAGTGAATTGGACCGCCATTTCCCGGGCCGATCAGGCCGGCGGCGCCCATTTCTCGCGCCTGGAATTCGAAGTGCATTATCCGCGACTGCGCTTTCTGCGGCTCTACGCGGCCCCGCTGGATGGCGAGGCGAGCGGCAGTTCAGGCGTGGCGCTCATCCTGCACGATGCCACCGAGGCGCGGCAAAAAACCTTTGAAGCCATCGAGAGCGAACGCATCCAAGCGCTCACCCTGCTCGCGGCGAGCGTGGCCCATGAAATCGGCAATCCCCTCAATGCCCTGCATATCCATCTGCAATTGATGGAGCGGGAAGTGCGGAAACTCAAGGGCGACGGCTGGCCGCCGACGGACCGCGCCGAGGAAGCGCCCCGGGGGTTTGGCCGCTTGCGCCGGGGCAAGGCCCGCACCGCGCAGGGGGCGATGCCGGACACCTTCGAGGCCTCCAAGAAACTGGAGCAGTATCTGGACGTGGCCAAGGGCGAGATCAACCGGCTGGACTATATTGTCACGCAATTTCTGGGCGCCATCCGGCCGGCACCGCTGCAGTTGAAACTGAGTTCGCTGAATGACGTGGTGACCAAGACGCTGGAATTGCTGCGGCCGGAGCTGGAGAACCGCGGGGTGACCGTGCAGACCAAGCTGGCGCGCGAACTCCCGGCGACGATGGTGGATGTGGCGCAGTTGCAACAGGTGCTGGTAAATCTGGTGAAGAACGCCGCCCAGGCCATGACCACCGGCGGCACGCTCACGCTGCAAACCGGCGAGACCAACGATGACGTCTGGGTGAGCGTCAACGACACTGGCGGCGGCATCCCGCAGGAGCAAATCAACCGCATTTTTGAACCGTTCTACACCACCAAGAAAAAGGGCACGGGCTTGGGCCTGATGATCGTGCAGCGGATTGTGCGCGCGCACAACGGCCGCATCGAGCTGGATAGCCAGGTGGGCCGCGGCGCCACGTTCCGCGTCTGGCTGCCGCTGCATGAGCGGAAGCCCCGGCTGCTGGAGGCCAAGAGCCGTGAATAAAGCGGATACCATTTCCGCCCGGCCAAACCAAGGAATTGGAGGACCCGCCTGATGAAGCCAACCCTGTTGATTGTGGACGATGAGAAGACGACGCGCGAAGGACTGCGCGCGGCGCTGGAAGAGCGGTACGATGTGTACATCGCCGAGGACGCGAAAGCGGCGATGAATTTGCTTGAAGCCGAGAAGTTTGACGTGATGCTCACGGATTTCCGGCTGCCCAACGAAGACGGCATGAAGTTGATTGCGCGGGCCAAATCGCTGCCCCAGCCGCCGATCTGCATCCTCATGACCGCGTACGGTTCGGAAGAACTGGCGGTGGAGGCCATGAAGCGCGGGGCGGATGATTATATCGCCAAGGGGCGGCTGCAAATTGACGAGCTGGAGATGCGGATTGCGCGCTCGCTCAAGCAGCAGAACCTGGAGGTGGAGAATGTCTCGCTGCGCCAGCAACTGGACGCCAAGTTCGGGCTGGAGCACATCATTGGGCGCTCGCCGGTGATGACGGAGGTTTTTGAAATCGTGCGACAGGTGGCGCCGACGCGCGCCACGGTGCTGGTGCTGGGCGAGAGCGGCACGGGCAAGGAGCTGGTGGCGCGGGCGGTGCATCAACTGAGCCCGCGCGCGCAACAGCCGTTTGTGGCGGTGCATTGCGCGGCGCTGGCGCCCACGCTCCTGGAGAGCGAGCTGTTTGGACACGAAAAAGGCGCGTTCACCGGGGCGCACGAGCGGCGGATCGGCCGGTTCGAGCAGGCGCAGGGCGGCACGCTGTTCCTGGATGAAATCGGCGAGATCGACGCCACCATCCAGGTGAAGCTGCTGCGGTTTCTGGGCGAGCGCACCTTCGAGCGCGTGGGCTCCAACCGCACGCAGACCGCGGACGTGCGGCTGGTGGCGGCCACCAACAAGCACCTGGAAGAAATGGTCAAGGCCGGCAAATTCCGGGAGGACCTGTTCTTTCGGCTGCGGGTGGTGGAGGTGGTGCTGCCCCCGCTGCGGGAACGCACCGGCGATATTCCGCTGCTGGCGCAGAGCTTTCTGCGGGAATTTGCGAAAGAGAACGGCAAGCCGGTGGCCGATTTCACGGCCGACGCGCTGGAGGCGCTCATGAATTATTCCTGGCCCGGCAACGTGCGCGAGCTGCGCACCTCCATCGAGCACGCGGTCGTGCTGAGCCGCGGCGAACGGATTTCCGTGCGGGACCTCCCGCCGGCCGTGCGGGGCGAGGCCGGCGGCGACACGCGATTGTTGCAAGGAAAAGCATTGACGGTGAAGGACGCTGAGCGAGAATTGATCGTTCGCGCTCTGAAGGAAACAGCAGGCAATCGCACTCAGGCGGCGCAAAAAATCGGGATGAGCCGGCGGACCTTCCACCGCAAGCTTCACGAATATCATCTGGAGGGGTTTTAAAGAAGTTATGTTAACTGTTGAACGGATTCAGGCGGTCATTCACAAGCTGGAAGTGGACACGGGTGCCCGGTGGTTGAATTACCTGGTCTTGACGCTGGCCATCATGCTGTTAGGGGTTTGGTATGACACGCATTGTTACCACAGTTTCAATGCGCCGGCAGCCATGGATGCGGCGCAGGTGGCGCGCAATCTGGCCACCGGCAAGGGCTATAGCTCGGAGTGCGTGCGGCCCTTCGGCCTGCATCTGCTGCAACAGCACAACGGGGCGGCCGCCCAGGCGCCCGGCACCAACGAAGTGGACGCGGCCGCGGTGAATGCCTTGCAGCCCGACCTGGCCAACGCGCCGCTCTATCCCACCCTGCTGGCCGGCTTGTTCAAGGTCACCTCGCCGAAGTGGACGCTGGAGTTGGAAAAACCTTTCTGGGGCGGCGGCGGACACTTCTCGCGCTACAAACCCGAATTCCACATCGCCATCCTCAACCAGTTCTTGCTGGTGGCCGCCGTGTTCCTCACCTTCATATTGACCCGGACCCTGTTTGATCACACGTTGGCCTGGCTGGCAGCCCTGCTGATGGTGGGATCGGATGTCTTGTGGAAGTTCAGCGTCTCCGGACTCCCCACGCTGCTGCTGTTGGACATTTTTTTGTGCCTGATCTGGTGTCTGGTGGCCTTTGAGGCCGCCGGTGCGGGTGAAAGCCCCAACGGGTCCCGCCGCTTCCAACTGGCCCTTGTGACGGGCCTGCTCGCCGGCCTCGGCACACTCACGCTCTACGCTTTCGGCTGGGTGATGCTGCCGGTGGTTCTTTATTTCCTGATCTTTGGCGGCGCCGCCCGCACCCGCCTGAGCTTGGGCACGCTGCTGGTTTTTGCCGTCGTCCTCGCGCCTTGGATAGCGCGCAATCTGATGGTGAGCGGCACCTTCTTCGGCACGGCCGGCTACGCGATCCTGGAAAACTCCATGCGGTTTCCCGGATCCGATTTGATGCAATCGCTGGACCCGAACATGACCGGCGTTTATGGCGTTAAGTCGTATCTGGTGAAGTTGCAGGCGGCATTGCATGACTTGCTGCCCAACGGCGTACCCGGTATCGGAGGCGGCTGGATCGGCTGTCTGTTCCTGGCGGGCTTGCTGCTGGGCCTCCGCAACGTCGCGGCCCGCCGGCTGCGCTATTTCACCATCATGTGCCTCGTGGTCTTTGTATTCGTGACGGCCCTGGGCCAGACGGCGCTGGGCGCGGCGGTGCCGGAAACCAATGAGGAAAACCTCCTCGTCCTGCTGACGCCACTGGGCATCATCTTCGGCCTCGTCTTCTTCCTGACGCTTCTGGACCAAATGGACTTCGCCTGGGTTCCCGTCCGCTATGCCGTCATCGGCCTGGTGGTCTTGCTGGCCTGCCAGCAGTTGCTCTTTACGCTCCTGCCGCCCAAAATACGCGTGGTTTCCTATCCGCCCTACAATCCGATGGAGATCCAGCGGCTCAGCCAGTG
This sequence comes from uncultured Bifidobacteriaceae bacterium, assembly GCA_964437865.1. Classification (GTDB taxonomy): domain Bacteria; phylum Verrucomicrobiota; class Verrucomicrobiia; order Limisphaerales; family UBA11358; genus UBA11358. The sequence goes on from CAYTJG010000014.1 coordinate 18,935, forward strand.
GATCCACCCGAATGAACTGATGATGAGCGATCTCCCGTGGGCCGTAGCCTGGTATGGCGACCGGTCATGCACGTGGACCACGCTGGATGCCGGGCCCCAGTTCTACCAGCTCAACGATTACATCAAGCACGTGAGCGCCTTGTATCTGTCCGAGCAGACCATGGACGGCCGGCTGCTGAGCGATTGTTTGCTCGGGGGCAAGAACAGCTGGTCCGGTTTTATTTTCGAACGCGTGGGGGTTCGCAAACTGACGAGCGAGGATGCGCCGGACGCCTGGAATGTTTACTTCCGAACCAGTGCGGACGATCCGCGCAGGACCTTCCCGCTGCATTACGCGCCGCAGGAAGTCTATTCCTCGGGCATCTTCCTCACCGACCGCACGCGCTGGTAGGGGCGGCTCAAGCCGCCGCGCGCCGGAGCCGGTCGGCGATGCCGGCCCATTCGGGCGCTTCCGGCGGCGCCTCCACCACAATGGTCTGCGCCCCCGCAGCGTCGCACCGGTGCAAGGCCGCGTACAAGGCCCGGGCAAACGCCGGCGCATCGTGCGGAATCACACTCACATTGGCGGCCGCAAAACCCGCTGGAATCCTCGTGTGGGCCACGATCTGCACCCGGCCATCCACGCTGTCCCGGCGGCCAAGCTGGGCGCGCAAGTCCGCTTCATCCCGCCAGCTCAAAACGAGCAGCCTGGCCTTGGGCGCATAATGCTTCTTCAACATCCCCGGGCTTTTCAGCGAACCGGACCCGGCGGCGGCCGGCCCGGCGGCAATCCGCCCCGCGGCGGCGGCGAGCGAATCGGCGTGGATCATGCCCGGCCGCAGGATGCGCGCGGGCGAAACGGTGAGGTCGAGCACGGTGGATTCAATGCCCACCTGCGACTGGCCGCCATCCACGATCAGCGGGATTTTACCGCCCAGTTGCGCGAGCACGTGCGCGGCGTTGGTGGGCGAAATCTGGTTGGATAGGTTGGCGCTGGGCGCCGCCAGGGGAAAGCCGCAGGCGCGGATGACCGCCTGCATGAGCGGATGCGCCGGCCAACGGATGCCCACCGTGTCGCCGCCGGCGGTCACCAGGGCGGGAATCTTCTCCGCCCGCGGCAGCACGAGCGTCAGCGGCCCCGGCCAGAACGCCCGCGCCAACTCCCCCGCGATCGCCGGCCATTGCTGCACACAGCTCCGCGCGGTGGCGTCATCGGCCACGTGGACAATGATCGGATTGTGCGACGGGCGGCCCTTGACCTCGTAAATCCTGCTCACGGCGGTGGCGTCCAGCGCGTTGGCGGCCAGCCCGTAAACCGTTTCGGTGGGCAGGGCCACCAACTGGCCGGCGCGCAGCAACGCCGCGGCGCGCTCAACCGCGAGTTGAAACAACTCCGGCGTATGGGTGGCAAGCACTTCAGTGGTCATGACAATACCTGAAGACGCTCAAAGGCACGGGGCCGAATCGCACCGTGCGGGGCGGCGCCAGCGGCGCCGAGCCCTTCGCGTCAGCCCTTATTCATACCGCAACGCGTCAATGGGGTCGAGCTTGGAAGCTTTCCAGGCGGGGTAGAAACCGGAGATGATGCCGATCAGCGCGCTGGAGACAAAGGCGATGCCAATCCACAGGACGGGCGTCACTGTGGGCATGTCTTTGGCGTAAGCCACCATCCGGGAGAAACCCACGCCGGCGGCGATGCCGATGCTGCCGCCGATGGCGCTCAACGTGACCGCTTCAATCAGGAATTGGACGAGAATGTCTGCGGCCCGCGCGCCGACCGCCAGGCGGATGCCAATCTCGCGCGTGCGTTCGGTGACGCTCACGAGCATGATGTTCATGATGCCGATGCCGCCCACGACGAGCGACACCGCGGCCACACCCGCCAGCAAAAATCCCATCGCCCGTGAGGTGGCCGTGACCGCCTGCATCAACTCCAACTGATTTCGCACCGTGAAATCCTGCTCCTTGCTGCGGTGCCGGGCCAGCAGCAAGTCGGTGATGTCCTGTTGCGCTGCGTCAATGGACTTGTCGCTGGTGGCCTCCACCAGGATATCGTTGAGGAACGTCCGGGTGGTGATGCGGTGCATGTGGCTGGTATAGGGAACAATCACCACATCATCCTGGTCCTGGCCGAACAGGTTGAAGCCCTTGGAATTCAGGAGGCCGATCACCAGGAAGGGCAGGTTGCGGATGCGGATGGTCTGGCCGACCGGATTCTCGTTGGGAAACAGCTCGTCGGCGACGGTTTTGCCGATGACGGCGGATTTGGCGAGGCTGCGCACGTCCTGGTCGGTGAACATGGAACCCGCGCCGATGGTCCAGTTGCGGATCTGCGGATAGTCCGGCGACTCGCCCATCACCTGGGTGTTCCAGTTAAGGCCGTTGGCCAGCACCTGTTCCCGATCGCGCACCTCGGGGCTGATGGCCACCACGTTCGAGAGGCTGCCGATGGCTTCGGCGTCCGCGACGGTGAGCGTGGGGGCGCTGCCCCAACCGCCGCGCATGCCGCCGCTGGTGAAATTGCCGGAGAAGATGGTGATGACGCTGGAGCCGAGGCTGCTCACCTGGTTTTCCACCTGTTGGGTGGCGCCGGAGGTGAGGCTGACCGACGCAATGACGGCGCCGACGCCGATGATGACGCCCAGCATGGTGAGCAGCGAGCGCATTTTGTTGCGGCGCAAGGCGCGGCCGGCGATTTTGAGGGAGGCAAAGATTCTCATCGGTTATCCGAGCTTGACGGCTTTGTGGGCGGCACGCAGGCGCTCCAATTCCTGAGCGGCGTTGTACCGCTCCCGCACGGCTTCATCGGTGACAATTTCCCCGTCGCGCAAGATGACCATGCGTTTGGTATAGCGGGCGATATCCAGCTCGTGCGTCACCATGACGATGGTGATGCCCTGGTCGTTCAGCTTTTGAAACACGCCCATGATCTCGATGCTGGTCTGGGTATCCAGATTGCCCGTGGGTTCATCGGCCAGCAGGAGCGTGGGCTGGTTGACGAGCGCCCGGGCGATGGCCACGCGCTGCTGTTGGCCGCCCGAAAGCTGGTTGGGGTGGTGGTCCGCCCGCTGGCTCAGGCCCACCAGTTCGAGCGAGCGCACCGCCCGCTGGTGCTGCTCGGCCGAGGGGATGCGCTGGCGATTATATAGCATGGGCATCTCCACATTCTCCCGCGCCGAGGTGCGCGACAGCAGGTTGAACCCTTGAAACACAAAGCCGATCTTCTCGTTGCGCACCTCCGCCAGCGCGTCGCGACCCAGCGTGGAAACATCCACCCCATCGAGCCAGTAATGCCCGCCGGTCGGCCGGTCCAGCGCGCCGATCATGTTCATCAGCGTGCTCTTACCCGAGCCGCTGGAACCCATGATGGACACAAACTCGCCGGCGGTAATGGTGAGCGACACGCCGCGCACCGCATGCACATCCACTTCACCGGTATGGTAAACCTTGTGAATCTCGTCGAGCTTGATGACGGCGTTCATTGTTTGATCGGCTGGGTTGGTGGTGGTGGCGGTGCCCGGGCTCAGGCCGTTCTCAGCGCATGCGCGGGAAACCCGGCTGGTTGGGCGCGGCGCCCGCGACAACCGCCCCCGTCACCACCCTGGCCCCTTCATCCAGGCCGGTAACCACCTCGGTCATGATGCCGTCGCTGATCCCCGTCTTGACCTGGATCCGCTGTAGCTTGGGGTCCGTGCCGTCATCCACCAGCAGGAAAATCGTATGCAGGCTGGAATGGTCGGTGTGCGGATGCGCCCCGCCGGGATGATTATCGCCCGGATGCCCAGCGGCCACCTCGGGCGGGCGCACGCCGCTATTGGTGCCTTGGGCCAGGGTGGCCGGCGCGTTGCTCTCCACCAGGGCCGCGTCCGGCGGCCGGAACCGCAACGCCCCGTTGGGAATGGTAATGACATTGTCACGCTCGGCGATGGGAATCGTCACATTGGCGGTCATCCCCGGTTTCAATTTGTAATCCGCATTGGTCACCCCGATCACGCAGTCGTAGGTCACCACGTTGTTCACGGTGGTCGGCGAGTTCCGCACCTGCACCACCTTGCCGGCAAAGGTCCGGTCCGGGTACGCATCCACGGTAAACGTCACCCGCTGGCCTTCGACGACGCCACCGACGTCCGCCTCCGCCACACTGGAGTCAATCTGCATGCGGGTCAGGTCGTTGGCGATTTGGAAGATGGTGGGCGTGCTGAAGCTGGAGGCCACCGTCTGGCCAAGTTCGACCGCGCGGGAAATGACGACGCCCGCCACGGGCGAGACGATCTTGCAGTAATCGAGATTCACCGCCGCGTTATAGACGGAGGCCTTCTTGATTTTCACCGTGGCCTCGGCCTCGTGCAAATTGGCCACAGCCGTGTCGTAATCGGAGCCGGAGATGAGTTTGTTGGTGAACAGATCGCTGCTGCGCCGGCATTCCACCTGTTGCAGCTCGAGGTTGGCCTCGGCGTTGGCCAGATCCGCGTTGGCCTGCTCCAAGGCCGCCTGGTAGAGGGCCGGATCGATCTCCGCAATCACCTGGTTGGAGGTCACCACCGAGTTAAAATCCACGTTCAGTTTGCTGATGCGGCCGGACACCTGGCTGCCCACGGTCACGTTCACCACCGGATTCAGGGTACCGGTGGCTGTCACCACGTTGGTCACCGAGGCCCGCGTCGCGGGCGTGGTGTTGTACGTCACCACCGGGGCATGGTTGCGATGAAAATAATAATAGCCGCCCGCCGCAGCGAGCACCACGATCAGCAGCCATAGCCACCAACCTCGTCCGGATTTTTCTGCCATAATTCTTCTTCGGTTTTGAATTGTCAGGCGGTTCACCGCCCGTTTTGCACTAAGATTCTGATCCCGCACCCGCCGCGCTTTGCCCGGCGATACCAGCAAACGGTTTTCTCTCTGAGAAAGACAGAATCCGCGACCGGTAAGTTACGACATTTTCCATGGTCCCGGCAAATTACCGTTGTGGGTATTGACCGGTGGCGTAAAATCCGACTCGTGCTGGAAACCTATACCAATCAATTGCTGGCCCGGCGGAACCTCTCCGTGACGGAGGTGCAAAGCGCGGTGGCCGGCCTGGTGGACGAGACCCTCGCGGCCGAAACCAAGGCCGATTTCCTCATCGCCCTCGCGCAAAAGGGCGAGACGCCGGACGAGATCGCCGCGTTCGCGGCGGCGCTGCGCGAGAAATCCGTGCCGGCGCCCATCGAACCCGGCTGGCGCGACACCCGGGAGATTCTCGACGTGGTGGGCACGGGCGGCGATCACCTGAGCACTTTTAACATCTCCACCACCGTGGCCATTCTGTGCGCCGCCGCCGGCGTGGCGGTGGCCAAACACGGCAACCGGGCCGTGACTTCCTCGGTGGGCAGCGCCGACGTGATTGAGGCGCTGGGCATCCGGCTGGATCTGTCGCCGACGGAAGCCGCGCGGTCGCTCCGCGAGCACAACTTCGCCTTTTTCTTTGCCCCCAATTTTCATCCGGCCTTCAAGCATATCGGCCCGGCCCGCCGGCTGTGCGCCACCCGGGGCCGCCGGACGATTTTTAATATTCTGGGGCCCCTGCTCAACCCGGCCCGCCCCACGGCCATGCTCGTCGGCGTGCCGCGGCCTGAGCTCTGCGAACCCATGGCCCGCGCGCTGCAATCGCTGGGCGTCCGGCGCGGCCTGGTCGTCTCCGGCGAAGCCGGCGAGCGGCACCTGGATGAATTCTCCACCCTCGGCCGCAACCACCTGGCCGAGTTCTACCAACCCCGCGGTCTCAGTGCCTCCACATTGGGCCTGGCCGAGTTCCCCCTGCAAACCGCCACGCTGGCGGACCTCCGCGGCGGCGATAAACTGGTCAACGCGGAAATCGTCCGGCGCATTCTGCGGGGAGAAGAGCGTGGCCCCAAACGCGATGCCGTGCTGCTGAATGCCGCCGCGGCCCTGTGGGTGGCCGGCCACGCCAAATCGCTGGCGGAAGGCTGGGAGCGGGCGGCCAACACGATCGATAGCGGGTCAGCCGGGGCCAAGCTGGCCGAGCTGGCAGCCCCCTGACCGCTTGGCGCGCGGCCTTGCGTTGCCAGGCGGGCTTGCCGGGTGATGCCTGATTCAAAATCACGTCTCAGCGTCCGCGGCCGGCCGCGGACCGGGACCGGCGCGCGCCCGTCTCGGGCGCTGAGGCGTGATTCCACACCATATCGTAACGCAGCACGGACCTCCAAAACGAACGGCCGCTTTACCGTGCTTTGCCAGAATTCTCAGCGGCCGCAACGCTCGCTCGTTTCAGCGGCCGAGACGGCCGCGGACCGTAGATGCCCTATTCCTGCCCGTCCTCGGATTCTTCGGCGGTCTTCTCGCCGGCTTCCCCGGTCTGGTCCACGCCTTCTTCCTCTGCGGTCGTTTCGGTGATCGCGTAGTGCACGCCTAAGTTATGCTGAGCGGTCTTATTGCCCTGGCGCGCCGCCTTTAAAAACCATTTCACGGCCAGCGCGGAATCCGCTGCCACACCCCGGCCGGTTTGATAGCACAGGCCCAGATTGCACTGGGCATCGGACAGTTCCTGGTCGGCGGCGGCGCGATACCATTTCACCGCCTCGGCGTAATCCTGCGGCACCACCTGGCCCATCTCGTAAAACACGCCCAGATTGAATTGCGCGGCCGGATAGCCGCGTTCGGCCGATTCGCGATACCATTTCACGGCCTCGGCGTAATTTTGCGGCACGCCCTGGCCGGCTTCGTAAAGCATGCCCAAATTGCACTGCGCCGCCGGATCCGCTTGTTCGGCGGATTCGCGCAGCCACTTGGCCGCCTCGCCAAATTCCTGCGGCACGCCCTGCCCCGTCCAATAACAAACCCCCAGGTAACATTGGGCCACGGGATCGTTCTGGTCGGCCGCCTTGCGAAACCACCGCACCGCCTCCTGGTGGTTCTGCTCCACGTTCTGGCCGTTTTGAAAGCAAACGCCCAGATAACATTGCGCCTGCGCGTCGCCCTGCTGGGCGGCGGCGCGCATCGATTCAAAGGAATCCCAGGTTTTACGGTTGCCTGCCATGGTTCGAAAACCGCAAAAGCATAGCCGGGTTTGGTCCAAAAACAAGCAGGTAAGATTCCCGGCAGCGCGTGCGCGTGCGCATCTTCCTTTTCAGGCCGGGCTTTAACGCCTAGAGTTCGCCCCGTGTCCGCGACCCTTTACGATTTGATTCCGCGCGACGAGCGCCCCGGCAACGACCTGCTGCTGGAGCGCTTTCTGGATTATGTGTCCGGCCGGCGGCTGCAGCTTTATCCCGCCCAGGAAACCGCCATTCTCGAGCTCTTTGACGAGAAGAACGTCATCCTCAACACGCCCACCGGTTCAGGCAAATCCCTGGTGGCCACCGCCCTCCATTTCCAGGCGATCGCGCGCGGCCGCCGTTCCATCTACACCTGCCCCATCAAGGCGCTGGTCAATGAGAAGTTCATGGCGCTCTGCCGCGAATTCGGGCCGGACAACGTGGGGCTGAGCACCGGCGACGCCTCGGTGAACCGCGACGCGCCCATTCTGTGCTGCACGGCGGAGATCCTGGCCAACATTGCCCTGCGCGAGGGCGCGGCCGCCGGGGTGCGCGAGGTGGTCATGGACGAATTCCATTATTACGCCGACCGCGAACGCGGGGTGGCCTGGCAGGTGCCGCTGCTGACGTTGCCGCAGGCGCGTTTCCTCCTCATGTCGGCCACGCTGGGCGACACCGCGTTTTTCGAAACCGAGCTGACCCGGCTCAACGGCCGCCCCACGGCCGCCGTGGTGTCGGCGGACCGGCCGGTGCCGCTGTCCTTTGAATACTCCGAACTGCCGCTGGCGCAGACGTTGGAGAAACTGGTGGGCGGCGGGCGCGGGCCGGTGTACGTGGTGCATTTCACGCAGTTGGAAGCCGCCCAAAGCGCGCAGGATTTCACCAGCATCAACGTCTGCTCGCGCGAGGAAAAAGCGGCCATCGCCAGCCGGCTCGAGGGCTTCAAGTTCAGCAGCCCCTACGGACCGGAAATCAAAAAGTGGCTGCGGCAGGGCATCGGCCTCCATCACGCCGGCCTGCTGCCGAAATACCGCGTGCTGGTGGAACAGCTCGCCCAGCAGGGCCTGCTCAAGGTCATCTGCGGCACCGATACCCTCGGCGTGGGCATCAACGTGCCCATCCGCACCGTGCTGTTTACCCGCCTCTGCAAATTCGACGGCCAGAAGACGGGCATCCTCAGCGCCCGGGATTTTCATCAGATCAGTGGCCGCGCCGGCCGCAAGGGGTTCGATGACCGGGGTTGGGTGGTGGCCCAGGCGCCGGAGCACGTCATCGAGAATCTCAAGTTGGCGGAGAAATCCCGCGGCGGCAAGAAAACCGTGAAACGCCAGCCGCCCGAAAAGAATTTTGTCAACTGGGACAAGAACACCTTTGCCCGGCTGATCGTGGCCCCGCCTGAGCGCCTCACTTCGCGCTTCCAAGTCACCCACGGCATGCTGCTGAACGTGCTGAGCCGCGAGGGCGACGGCTGCGCCGCCATGCAACAGCTCATCCGCGATTGTCACGAGACGCCCAAGGCCAAAAAGGCCCATCGCGAACGGGCCTGGCAGTTGTTTCGTTCGCTGTTGAATCGCAAGATTGTGGAATTCACGACGCCCCCAAAACCCCGTGCGGAGTCCGGAGTGCGGAAGGCGGAATCAGAAGTGTCGAGTGCAGGAGTGGCGCGGGATGCACGCGAAGAAACTCGCCCGCTTTCCCCTGACCCTGACCCACTCCCTCAGGGAGATGGCCAGGGTGAGATGGCTCCGCAACCTTCGCCCGTTGAGTCCCCGAACCAAGGCCAACCCGGGGCGGACCCATCCGCCGGCAGCGGGAACAACGTCTCCCTCTCCCCGGGGGAGAGGGCCGGGGTGAGGGCGGGCTCCGTTTCCCCCGACCATTCTCCAGCCCCCAGCGTCGCCACCACCCGCAAGCTCCGCGTGAACGTGGAATTGCAGGACGACTTCTCCATGGATCAGGTGCTGTCGCTATACCTGCTGGAGACTGTCCCGCTCATGGATCCCCAGGCCCCGGACTATGCGCTCGTACTGCTGACCCTCGTGGAGTCCATTTTGGAAAATCCGGATATCATCCTGCGCAAGCAGCTTGACCGGGCCAAAGACCGCCGGATGGCGGAGTTGAAGGCCGAAGGCATCGAGTATGAGCAGCGGATGGAGGAACTCGAAAAAGTCGAGTATCCCAAGCCGAACCGCGAGTTCGTCTATTCCACCTTCAATGAATTTGCCGCGCGCCATCCCTGGGTGGGCGAGGAAAACATCCGGCCGAAATCCATTGTCCGCGAGATGTTCGAGGAATTCCGGTCGTTTGCAGACTACATCAAGGTGTATGAGCTGCAGCGGGCCGAGGGCGTGCTGTTGCGGCACCTGAACAGCGTGTTCAAGGTGCTCACCCAGACCGTGCCGGACACCGCCAAGAACGATCAGCTCCGGGAAATGGAACTGTACCTGGCCACCCTGATCCGCCAGGTGGATTCCAGCCTGCTCGATGAATGGGAAAAGATGCGGAACCCGAATTATCAGGCGGCCGAGGTGAAGGAAGTGCGGCCGCCGGGCGCCGAGGAAGCCGCGGCCGACGTGACGCGCGATACGAAGGCCTTCACGGCCACCATCCGCAACCGCATTTTCACGTTCCTGCGCGGCCTGATCATCGACGATTATGAAGCGGCCCTGGCGGAGCTGAACCTGCCCGCGGATGCCGACGGCCAGCCGTGGACGCCCGACCGCCTGCGCGTGGCCTTCGATGAATACCACGTGGAGCACGAGCGGCTCTGCCTGGACCCCAATGCGCGCAACGTCCGCCACACCTATGTGGTGCCCGCCGAGGACAAACGGACGTGGCTCGTGCAGCAGATGCTGGTGGACCCGGAGGCGCACAACGACTGGGTGGCCGAATTTGAGGTGGACTTGGCCGAGTCGCGCAAGTTGGCCGAACCGTTCCTGCGGCTGCGCCGGCTGGGCCGTTTGGCCGCCTGAACTGCACCCCGGTCACTTCGGCAATGCAAATGCGGCCGCTCCCTTCCTGGCCCTCGTCCTGATCGCCGTCGTTTTACTCCACGCCGGCAGGGTCAGCGCGTTACCCCTCGGGTCGCCGGCGGACCCAGTCGGGCCAGCAAGCGGAACCACCGCTGAATTTGCCGCGCCGAGGCGCGGAGTGGCGCGAGAACGTTTGCGGCCAAACACGCGTTACGCTAGCCTGACCGCAATTACTCAGTCTGATGCTGACCCCATCACCGCCAAACCGCTGGTTTGTAATCGAGTTGGTGGCGGCCACCGCCGCCACCGCGGTGGCAGTGTTCCTGCACTACTTCTTCATGCTCGAAGCCGGCGCGTTGTGGCGGGATGAATCCGGCCTCGTCGGCTTGGCCACGCTCCCCCGTTGGCAGGACGTGTGGACGATGTTGACTCACGACAGCTTTCCCATCGTGTTCCCGGCCTTGATCCGCCTCTGGCACGGGGCCGGCTGGGGCGACTCCGACCTCGGCTATCGCGGGTTGGGATTTCTGGCCGGCTTGCTGCTGCCGGCCAGCTTCTGGATGGCCTGCCGGCTGATGCGCCGGGGAGTGCCACTGCTGCCGCTGTCGTTGGTGGCGCTCAACTTTGTGGCCCTGCGCACCGGCGATTCGCTGCGCGCGTACGGGCTGGGTTGCGCCTTGAATGTGCTGGTGCTGGCGTTGATCTGGCGGGTCGCCGAAAAACCGCAACGCTGGAACATCTTCCTGGCCGCCGCGACCGCCGTGCTCAGCGTCAATTGTCTTTACCAGAATGCTTTCTTCGTGCTGGCCGCGTGTTTGGGAGGGTTCGCCGTTTGTGCTGGAAGCCGCCGTTGGCGTGACGCCGGATGGGTGCTCGCCGTGGGGCTCATCGCGGCCGCCTCCCTCCTGCCTTATCTTGGCCCCCTGCAGCGGAGCCAAAGCTGGTGGATCCTGCAGAAACTCGGATTTGCGCTGGGACCATCCTGGGTGAGCGCGTCCTTCATCACCGGTTTCCCGTTTTCCTGGTGTAACTGGCTGTGGGTCGCGCTTTGCCTCTCGGCGCCAGCTTTGACGCTCACGGCAATCCTCGCCCGCCCCGCACCCGAGGGCCGTGACTTGAACGTCTTCAGCACCGTTGCCTTGTGGACCGGCATCCTCGGCTTCTATGCCTTCCTGAAACTATCGGACTTATCCACACCGCCCTGGTATTTTCTGCCACTGATGGCCTTTGCCGCCGCTTGCCTGGACGGTTGCCTTGCCACCGCTCCCCGCTGGTTCAGCCCGCTGCTTTCCGGTTTCGCGTGGCTCGCCTGCGTGGCCGCCTGCTGGCAAGGAACCCCCGCCATCAAGGTCCGCCAAACCAACATCGATCTGGCCGCCGCCATGGTGGCCGCCCAAGCGGCCACCAATGACTATGTGATTGTCAATCCCTGGGCCTATGGCGTCAGCTTCAATCGCTATTACCACGGCGTCGCGCCCTGGACCACCGTGCCGCCTCTGGCTGACCATGTCTTTCACCGCTATGACCTCTTCAAACAGCGGATGCAGGAAGACCATCCCCTCCAGTCAGTCGTGAATCAGCTCCAGGCCACCTTGCAGGCCGGACATCGCGTCTGGCTCGTGGGCGGTCTCAATACCGATACCCAGGTGCCGGCCGATATTGGTCCGGCGCCGGGCGCGTTTGGCTGGCACGAAATCGCCTACGACGAGGCTTGGGGAGCACAAATTGCGCGCGAAATCCTCAGGCACGCCGCCCAAGGCGTTGTTTTTACCAACTTGACCAGCACCCCGGTCAATCCGTTTGAGAAGGCCAATCTCGCCATCTATGCCGGCTGGAAGGATGTCACCAACGCCCCGCCGCCGTGAACCCACTGCCCAATCCCTGCCACCCGCCGGGCAGTAATTGCTTCGCCGCCGAATTTGGAATTCCGCCGAACAGCTTGAACTTTGGCGTCTTCCGCCTAAAATAAGTTCTGCATGCATCAATTTCGATACGTCGGCAACCGGTTATTCTGCGAAGGAGTATCCGTGGACGCACTCGCGGAGAAGTTCGGCACGCCCCTGTACATTTATTCGCAACGGACGCTGACCGACCATTACCAGAAGCTCGACGCCGCGCTGGCGCCGCTGGATCACCAGATTTGCTTCGCGATGAAAGCCAACTCCAACCTGGCAGTGATGCGCACGCTGGCCAACCTGGGCAGCGGCTTCGATGTGGTCAGCGCGGGCGAATTGCAGCGGGTCATCGCGGCCGGCGGCGATCCGCGGAAATGCGTCTTTGCCGGCGTGGCCAAGACGGAGGCAGAGATCACCTTTGCGCTGCGGAAGGGGATTTACTCGTTCAATTGCGAAAGTGAGCCGGAAATCCAGCGCATCAACCAGGTGGCCGCCCGCTTGAAGAAAGTGGCGCCCATCGCCGTGCGGGTGAATCCCAACGTCGAGGCGCACACGCACGCCAAGATCACCACCGGCACTTACGAAAACAAGTTTGGCATAGCCTTTGAAGAGATCGCCGGCATCTACGCGCGGGCGAGCCGGTTGAAGCACATCCGGCTGCGCGGCCTGCAAATGCATATCGGGTCGCAACTGACGGAGGTGAAGCCGTACGAGCTGGCGGTGGGGAAAGTGCTGCCGCTGATCAAGCAACTCACCGCCCGGTATGGCCTGGAGTTCTTCAGTCCGGGCGGCGGCCTGGGCATCATCTATGATCCGGCGCTGGCGAGCGGCACGGCCGGCTGGTGGGAATCGCCGGCCGCGCGCGGACTGATGACGGCGGACAGCTATGCGCGGAAACTGCTGCCCCTGCTGCAGCCGCTCGGGCTGCGGATGCTAATTGAGCCGGGCCGGTTCATTGTGGGTAACGCCGGCATCCTGGTCACGCGCGTGGAATACGTGAAGCGTACCGGGCGGAAGAATTTTGTGATCGTGGACGCGGCCATGAATGACCTGATCCGGCCGGCCTTTTACGATTCCTACCATGAAATCGTGCCGCTGGTGAAAAAGGCGGGCGCCACGGTGTCATCGGATGTGGTCGGGGGCATTTGCGAATCGGCCGATTTTTTCTGCAAGGACCGGCCGCTGGCGAAAGTGGGGGCGGGTGACCGACTGGCGCTGTTGAGCGCCGGCGCGTATGGGTCGGTGATGGCGAACAATTACAATACGCGGCCGCTGGTGGCCGAAATCCTGGTGAACGGCCGGCAGGCGGCCGTGGTCCGGCGCCGCCAGAAAACGGAGGCCATCTGGCGGGAGGAGGCCGTGGCACCCTGGCAAAAATGAGGCCGGACGGCGGCGCGCGGAGGCGAAAGCGAGGCCGGCGGCGGCAGACATTGGCCGGATAAATAATATTATCGGCAGCCGGGCGGGCCGGCTATAGCTATTTATTTGTTCACCACCCTCGGTTCGCACTTTGCAATTTCGTCCAAGCGCATTAAATTTGACTGATTGAGCGACGAGTATTCCATAGCGGCCTACTGGTCCGGCGGGATGGAGGAAGAGGGCCTGGCCGATTGGGCGCGGCGGCTGCGAGCGCGGCTGCCGGTGCCGGAGGTGTCGTTCGGGCTGCTGTTCATGTCGCCCAAGTTTTTCCCCCACGCGCGGCAGGTGCTCGAGATATTGCGGCTGCATGCGCGAATCCCCCTGCTGATCGGCTGCTCCAGCGGCAGCCTGGTGGCCAATGCCGAGGAAATTGAATCGGCCAGCGGGCTGGTGCTGGCGCTCTATTCCCTGCCGGGCGCCCGGCTCAAAGGCGTGCGCTTTACCCAGGATAATGTCGAGGAGGCCACCGACGAGCATTACTGGCAGGTGGAAATGGGCGTGGCCCGCAAGCATGTCAACGGCTGGCTGGCTTTCATTGATCCCTTCCACCTGGATGCGGAGAGCTGGCTGCGTTCCTGGAACAAGAACTACCTGTCGGTGCCGGTGTACGGCGGGCTGGCGGCGGGAAACCTGCCGGAGCCGATGACGCAGCTTTATCTGGATGGCGAGGTTTACGAGGACGGCGGCGTGGCGCTGGCCATCGGGGGCGACGTGGAACTGGCCGGGGTGATCGCCCAGGGCTGCACGCCCATTGGCGAATCGTGGACGCTGACACGGGTGGAGCAGAATCTGATCCGCCACATCGGCAATCGTCCCGCCTATACCGTGCTGCACGAGACGGTGTCGAAGCTGTCGCCCGAGGACCAGCGCAAGGCGCAAAACAACCTGTTCATCGGGCTGGTGGTCAACGAATACCTGGACGAGTTTCATCGCGGCGATTTTCTGATTCGCAACCTGCTGGGGGGCGATCCAAATTCCGGGGTTTTGGCGGTGGGGGCGCTGCCGCGCATGGGGCAAACAATCCAATTTCAGCGCCGCGATGCCGCGGCCGCGGATGAACACATGAACGAACTGCTGAGCCGCGCCAAGACGGATCTGGCCGACCGGCAGATTTACGGCGGCTGCCTGTTTTGTTGCAACCAACGCGGCAAGGGCCTGTTTGGGCGGCCCAGCCACGATGCGACGCTGGTGCAGTTTCATTTTGACCTGCCGGCGCTGGCCGGTTTCTTCGGCAACGGCGAAATCGGACCGGTCGGCGATAAGAATTTCCTGCATAGTCATACCGCTGCCCTGGCGCTGTTTGTGAAAAAGTGACAGTAATTCGCCATTGCTTTTGCGGGCAAAGGCGTCATCCTCAAGGAACAACCTGTGCCAGACGAACAATCAAATTTAAATACGCCAGCTTCTCCCCGCCGCACCGGCGTGCGGCCCGGCGGTCGCCGCCGCGGTCGCCGTGGCGGCCGGGGACGAGGACGCGGACCACGTCCCACTGCTGAGAAGCCGGAAACCACTTCCGAAGAATTTTCCCCCGCGCCGGAGTCAGCCATGAATCCGAACGCCGAGCCGGCCGCCGAACCGGCGGTCGAAGCGGCCGCGGAAGCCAGCTTGGAACCGACCGGGGAGCCCATCCTGCATGAGGCGCTCGCGGAAACCAGCGCCGATACTTCCGGCGATTTTCGCGAACCGCATCTCGATGAGCCGACCGAATCGTCCGATTCTTCCGAATTGAACGAGCCGGCGCCGCTGGCCGAATGCGCGGGCGAGCCGGCGCGCGAAGCGGAACCGCTGCGCGAACCGGAGCCCATGGCCGAAGCCCAGCCGGCGCCGGAACCGGTGCGCGCACAGCCGCCCCTCCGCCCGCAGCCGCCCGAGGAGCGCCGCCCAGAGCGGAGACCCTGGGTAAAGCCGGCGGATTTCCGCCCCGCCGAACCCTCCGCCATTTCCCAGGCCGTGGCCAACGCCACTGAAATTGGGGAAACCCTGCGGCATACTTTGGATCAGTTGGATGAGATTCTCGAGCTGGTCGAACTGGCCGAGCGGCAAAAGCTGGCCGACGAACGCGAGATTGACGAACTGCGGCGCGCCTTGCGGCGCATCCAGCCCCCGCGCCATATGCAGCCGCAGCATCCGCAATCCCAGCATGCCCCCCAACGCGGTCCGCGACACGACGACCCCCATCGCGGCCACCGGGAGCCGCATTACCCGCGGCCGGAGGAATCGCGGCAGGCGCGCCAGGACGTGCAGCAGAGTGAGACCCGACCCGAAGAGCCGCCGCGTGACTCCGAAGCCGGGGGACCGCCGACACGACTTGATTGAAATCGTTTTCCGCGTCATGAGCCTCGCGGAAAAACAACTTCAACTCACCACCGAACTCACCGCCCTCAAGGACGGCCAGGATCGCTTGGCGCTGCTGATCCACAAGGCAAAGCAGCGGCCGGGGTTGGCCGCCGAACAACGCTCGGAGGCCAACTTGGTGCCGGGTTGCCTGGCCCGATTGTGGTTTGTGCCCCAGGCCCACGACGGCCGATGCTTCTTTGCCTGCGACTCCGATTCACTGGTGGTCAAGGCCATTGCCGGACTCCTGTGCGAGTTTTACAGCGACGAGGCGCCGGCCGAAATCCTGGCGCACGACCCCCAATTTCTGGTTCCCCTCGGCATTACCCAGCATCTCACCCCCAATCGGCGCAATGCGCTGGCCCGGGTCTGGGAGCGCATCCGGGAATTTGCGGCGGCCCACCGCGGTGCGGCATGAAGTTCTACGATGCGCACAACCACTTGCAGGATGACCGGTTTTGCGGCCGGCAGCCCGAGTTGCTGGCCGCCTGCCGGCGCGAGGGCGTGGCGCGGCTGGTGGTGAATGGCGCCAGCGAAGCCGACTGGCCGCAGGTGCTGGCCCTGGCCCGGCAGGACAGCGCGGTGCTGCCCAGCTTCGGCTATCATCCCTGGTACCTCCACGAACGCACGCCGGATTGGCTGAAGCACCTGCGGGAATTTCTCGATCTAGTGCCCGGCGCCATCGGCGAGATCGGGCTGGATCGCTGGAAGCCGGATCTGCCCTACGAGCCGCAGGAGGAGGTTTTCCTGGCCCAGTTGGAGCTCGCCGCCGAGCGCAATCTGCCGGCGAGCATCCATTGCCTGCAAACGTGGGGCCGGCTCCACGACCTGCTACGCGCGCACCGGCGACCGGCGCGGGGAGTGGTGTTGCACAGCTTTGGCGGCCCGGTGGAGATGATTCCCGCGCTCACCCGGTTGGGGGCCTATTTTAGTTTTCCCGGCTATTTCCTGAACGAGCGAAAAGAGCGTCAGCGCGAGACGTTCAAACACGTGCCCCCGGACCGGCTGCTGGTGGAGACGGATGCGCCGGATCAACTGCTGCCAGCCGAACGAAACCGGTTTTCCCTGGCGGACGCCGACGGCCGGCCGTTGAATCATCCAGCCAACCTGCCGGCGGTTTACGAGGGGCTGGCGAAGATTCTGGGGGAACAGGTTGAAGCCCTGGCCGCCCGGGTGGAGGAGAATTTCCAGCGGGTATTCGGCGGGCTTTGAGCCGGCGGGCGGCCGCGCGGCCCGGCGTCAATGCGCCCCGGCAATCGTTTGCACGACCAAGCCCGCCGCGGCGAAGCCGAAGGCGCCGGTCACAAACGTGGCCGAACCGAGGCCGCCGTTGCAATTCAACCGCGTGCCCTCCTCGGCCCCCGCGCGGCTGGCGCACACCGATCCATCCGGTTGCGCAAAAACGGGCGGCTCCACCGAAAACACGCAGGCCACCCCCATGGCGGAACCATCGGCGGGAAACTGAAATTCCTTGCGCAAGCGTTTGCGCACCTCCCCCAGCAGCCGGTCGTGTGTGGCCGCCGCGAGATCCGCGGTGCGCACCTTCGTGCCATCGCGCCGGCCGCCGGCCGCGCCACAGGCCACCACGGGCATGTTTCGCTCCCGGCAGCCGGCCAGCAGCAAGACCTTGTTGGTCACGCTGTCGATCGCGTCGAGCACAAAATCGTAACGGGGTGCGAGCAGCGCGGCCGCGGTCTGACTGGTAAAGAACTGCTGCTCGGCGATCACGCGGCATTCCGGATTGATGGCGCGAATCCGCTCGGCCATCACCTCCACTTTGGCGCGCCCCACGGTGTCGGTGAGCGCGTGCAACTGGCGGTTGATATTGCTGGCGCACACTTCGTCCAAATCCACCAGGGTGAGCGCGCCGATGCCGGACCGGGCCAGCGCCTCGGCCGCCCAAGTGCCCACGCCGCCCAGGCCGATCACCCCAACGTGGGCCGCCTGCAGCCGGGCCAGACCGGCGCGGCCATAGAGCCGCGCGAGGCCATCGAATCTGGTTTCAATATCGCTCATGCGCGCCGCCAAGTGGGAAAGGCCAAAGGCAGATCAAAATGAACCTGCCAACGGGGAGACGTCAAAGGCATCTTTCCGGCCGCCGCCAGCCGGCGGGTTGGGCATGGGAGCGGCGTTCACCAGAGAAAGGATTTCTGCTCGCTCAGGAGCCGGTCCTCGTCCCAGAGGGTCACGCGCCAGGCGACGACCCGGCCGAAATTCCGGTAAGCTTCACCCCCAAAGGGAATATAGGTCCAGCGGCGAAACGTCCCCGGCACCACGTTGGTTTCCATGGTTTGCAACTTGGGAATGCTGTTGGTGCCAATGCCGCGGATTTCCACGTCGATCTTGATCTTTTCCGCGGGGGCCTTGGTGGCGCGCCACAGCACATCAAAGCGCAGGGCCGAGACGTTGGTGGCTTGTTCCCGCAGCAAGGCTTGGTAGGCATCGCGGTCAAACAGGCTGGGGGACAAGGCGGCGCGACCCTTGAGATCCAGCAGCAGCGGCAGCACCTTCACGACGCGACCGTCCACCGTATCCGCCCCCCGGACGGCGGTGGCCAGACCCACGACAACCAGCAGAATCAACAATGCGCGCATGACCTCACAATACCGGCCGGACGAGGGGATTCAATGCAAAAACGGCGGCGACACCGCAACGCGCCTTACAAAAAGCATCCGCTCCGCATTTGAGCCAGGAAGAATTTTGTCTCACACCCCGCGGCGCGGCAAAACTACCGGGAGCGATAAAAGCTCACGACGTGAACGCTGGGGCCGGCGCGGTAGACGACCGCGGTATATTCGTGCGACATCGGGCCGATGGTCGCGGTGGCCTTGATTTCGTACGTGTTGCCGATGACGCTGACGTAATTCATGAGCTGGCCGGTAGCCTGCGCATTGATGCCGGCCGCGCTCAGCAGTTGCTGGATATTGCGGGCCGGCGGATCCGAACTCCGGGCGGACTCGATCTGCTGGGCGGCGGCCGTGTCCAGACCGGGAATCAACTGCAGCACGTTGGGATCGGCGGTCAGGATGTTGATCTTGCCCGAGGAATAGGCCGTGAAGACATCCTTCAAGGCAAAGGCGTAATCCGGTTCCTCGTCGAGTTTGTGGCCGAAGCCGAGCTGGTGGCCGGAAGAGCCGGAGGAGGAATCGTTGTAAAACATCTTGTGCGTGACGCCTTTGACCAGCAGGAGTTCCTCGATGCTA
This sequence comes from uncultured Bifidobacteriaceae bacterium, assembly GCA_964437865.1. Classification (GTDB taxonomy): domain Bacteria; phylum Verrucomicrobiota; class Verrucomicrobiia; order Limisphaerales; family UBA11358; genus UBA11358. The sequence goes on from CAYTJG010000014.1 coordinate 37,771, forward strand.
TCCATGGGCGCATTCTTGGCATAGTACGAGGGCGTAAGCCCCAGGTAATAATCGCTTTCCGCGCCCGCCGGCCGGGTGATGTCGTCGGCATCAATCCAGTCGAGCACGGAGTCGGAGACTTCGGAGATGACGCCGGCGTCGGCGCCCTGCTGGCTGAGGACTTGTTGCAGCAAGGGGCCGTCGGCGGTGTTGATGTTTATCTTGCTCTCCAACTCGGTCATCTTCAGCGAGACCGTGCCGGTGCCAATGGGAAAATCGTTCAAGGACTCGGTGGCGAGAGGGCTGTTGGTCTCCTGGCCGTCGCCCGGACCGCCGGCCCAATATTGTTGCAGGGAACTGAAGGGTTGGTTGCCTTCCAAGGCGAGCCACCAGCAGGCGCGTTCCACGCCACCGCGGCCGATCCAGTAAAAATCCTCGTCGTTGTTCGTGTTGGCCGCCAGCCGGGTCTCCACTTTCATGGAGTAGGCGAAAGCGCCCGCCAGCAGCGTCAGCACCGTCACCGCCACCAAGGCGATGATGACGGCAAAGCCGCCGGCGGGTTGCGAATTGGCCGGGGGAATCCTCATTGCACACGGTTCCCGGGGTTGGGCAGACTGATGCCTCCGCGGCCGCCGGGCCCGGGGCCGCCCACCCCGCGCTGGACCGACACCGGCATCATTTCCGACGGCACGGTGTAAATGCGGGCGGCAGAGTATTCCGGCGAGTTTTGGCCGTGGAAGTGGCTGTTGCCACCGATCACCAGGGTCACCCGCAGCATTTTGGGAATGCTGTTGGTTTGCGTGTCGTCCCACTCTTTGTACCAGCCCACATCATTCATCTGGTTGGTGCCCCACCATTCGACCGTGAAGCTCTTGATGTCATGGGCCAGCACCAGCGGGTATTGTTGCTCGTCCTTGTCCATGTCCATGAGGATGGGGCTTTGCCGCAGCACCAGGTCACTCGTGCCTTCGGGACCCGGGGCCAGTGAAAAAGTCACGCGCCGGGAACTCGCATCGAGGCCATGGATATTCCCCCGGGCATCCACCACCGTGGCCTCGCCCACAAACTTGCCGTTGCGGGGATAGGTTTCGGGCAGATGCGCCACAAAACTCAGGAACGGCTGGTTGCCGTTGCCCAGATTAAACCAATAATACTGCTGCGAGGCCTGGAACGATTCCACCCCCATCAGCGCGTCGCCGATGGCGCGGAGCACCACCCGCTGGCGCTGCGCGTTTGCGGCGGCATCCTCGCCCACCTGCGTGGCCCGCATCACCAGCGCCCACGTCGAATAGATGGCCGCGATAACCAGGCTGAAAATCGCCACGGCCACCATGATTTCCACCAGGGTGAAACCGGCCGGCCGGCCGCCGGCGAACCAACGCCGCCCCCGCCTTTCCCGGGCCAGCAGCGATCGGCAATGGGCAATCGGCAATTTCATGTCAGTGCCCCACCATGCCCGGCCCACCGTCGAGCGAGCCCTTGGGCGATTGCGGCCGATAGAGGATCGTGGTCATGTCCGAGAGCACCTCATGCCGGCCATGCGCCGGCAGAATCGCACACTCCACGGCATACAGATGGTTCGACTTTATCTCCGCCACCGTCACGATGTAGTTGTATTCGCGAAATTCCTTACCGAGCAGATCCGGGTCGCCCAAGCTGCCCTGCCAGGTGCCCTCGATCAAACTGTTGGTGGCGGCGTACCGCGCCAGGATGGGGCCGGCGTCCACGGACGGCCGTTGCAGCACACGCACGTTCTTGAGTGAACTGGAAATCAGATCCAGGATCGCGCAGGCGCCAATGAAGAAAATGCCAATCGCGATCATCACTTCCAACAGTGAGAAACCGCCGCGCCGGAGACGCCGGGCTGCCTGGCTGGATAGCGGCGTAATCATTGGTCCACCGCCGAGACCACCGGCACGCCGGTGGCGTATTCCAGCGTGATTTTTTTGGCCTGCCCCCGGGCGATCAGCACAATCACCGCTTCATCGGCGGTGCCATCGGGGTTGAAAAAAACCCGCGCCCAGTCGGACCGGACGTAGTCCTGGCGGAAAATATCCAGCATGCCGAATTCCACGCCGTTGGGCAGCGAAGCCACCACGGTCTTGCCCGAGTGGACGTTGACGATGGTGCCGTTCTCGGCCGTGCCTTCCACCGAGGTGCCTTCCACGCCAAAGCGGTTCTGTTGCGGGTAGAAAATCACGGCCACCTTTTGGTTGTGGAGAATGGCCTGCTCGCGCGCGGAAAAAAACACGTCCTGGATGTCGCTCACGGCCTTGCGCATGCCTTCCTTTTGGAGCGACTTGCCGAGGGCCGGCCCCCCCAAGGCGGCCATCAGGCCAATGATGCCCACCACGATCATGATTTCGATCAGGGTGAAGGCGGATCGCCGGCCGGCCAAATCACGCCGGGACCTCCGCCCGGAAGGGGCGATCGGCAACGGGCAATGGGCCAGCAATGGTTTCATCAGTGGATTTCGGAAATGAGCCGGAACAGCGGCAGGAATATGCTCAGCAGCAGGAACCCGACGGCGATGGCCATGACAATGATGAGCGCCGGACCAATCAGGTCGCTCATGACGCGGAGGGCCATTTCCAACTCGCTCTCGTAGGTGTCGGCAATGTTGTTGAGCGAGCCGGGCACGTCGCCGGTATCCTCCCCAATGCGCACCAGATCGATCATCAGTTGGGGGAACAGTTTGCTGTTGGCCAGCGGCTGGGCGAGCGTTTTGCCATCGGTCACCGCCTCGCGGGTTTGGGCAATGGCGTCGCGCAGGAGCCGGTTGGGCATGACCTGTTCGGTGATCTTGAGGGCCATCAGCACCGGCACGCCGTTTTGCAGCAGGGTGCCGAGCGTGCGGGCAAACTGGGCGAACAGGTTGATTTTGACCACGTTGCCAAAGATGGGCATTTTCATGCGCCATTCGTCGAGCTTGCGGGCGCCCGTCTCGCTGGTTTGGAAACGCCGGAAGATAACGAACAGGGCCGCGATCACCCCCAACATGAGCACCACGCACCAGAAATTGGTGCAAAAGTTACTGACGCCGATCAGGATTTTGGTCGGCAGGGGCAGATCAATGCCGAAACCGTTGAAGATGACGATGAACTTGGGCATGACCGCCGTCATGAACAGGATGACGAGGCCAATGCCGAAGCAAACAACCATGATGGGATAGATCATGGCGGATTTGAACTTGGCCTGGACATCCGCGAACTGCTGGAAATGGTTGGACATGCGCCGCAGCACTTCCACCAACGAACCGCTTTGCTCGCCGGCGCGCACCATGTTGA
>CAYTJG010000015.1:0-40355 GCA_964437865.1 uncultured Bifidobacteriaceae bacterium
GCCCCGGAAACGTTGGCCGCGACCACCCTTGCAGCAAAAAGTTACGAAACCGCTGACTCTGGGGGGGGCGCCGGGCTGGCTTCCGATGCGCCGAGGGACGGTTTTTCCGACCCGGCCCCTGGACGGTCCCACCCGCCCAGGGGCCAACGGAGCTTCCGCTATACCTTTTCCCCCCGAATGAGCCGCACCAACAGCACGATAATGGCGACGACCAGAAGAATGTGGATGAAGCCGCCCATGGTGTAATCGGAAATCAATCCGAGCAACCAGGCAATGATCAGAATTAGTGCGAGGGTGTATAGCATGGCATTATAGGTGGTTTGATGCTTCGCTCAAAGCTGGTGCCGTGCCGTTTCGAGACTTTCCAGTTTCCCGGGCAAAACGAGCCTTTTCCACCGGCACCGCCATCATGAGCCACCAGCGCGGGATGCAACCTGCAAAGTGCCGAAAGCTCCTGCCTTGCAGTTTGCAAAGAACTTTCGCCGAACCTGGCCAGCCCCACCTGGCGAAACCCGCCAAACCCCTGATTTCCGGTTTCGTTGGCCCGCCGCTCCGCTGGCATGGGATTTGCCAAGGAACATTTGCCCGCGCTGATTGACGCGGTCAATGAAACCAAAAATTATGAGCACACTAATAGCCAAAGGAAACTGGAACATCGCCAAGGGCAAAGTGAAACAGGCACTGGCGCGATTGACTCGGGATAACCTGCAATTTGTCGAGGGCAAGGCGGACGAACTGATTGGCCGCATCCAGAAACGCAACCACCTGATCCGCCGGAAAATCGAACACGCCGGCGACGCATCCAATGAATGCCATCACGGCCATCGGTGACACCCCCCATTGAAAGGATGCCTATGAATAAGAACGCATTACTCAGGCTGCTGTGGCTGGCTTCGACCTCCCCGCTACTCCTTAGCGGCTGCGTGCCGCTGCCACCCCCCGTAGTCTCCACGGGAGCCGAGGTCGAGGTGGTCAGCGAAGCGCCGACACCACTCGTGGAGGAGGTTGGCCCCTGCCCCAGCCCTGGCTTTGTCTGGATTGGCGGAGCCTGGGTCTGGCAGGGTCGCTGGGAATGGGAAAAAGGCCGTTGGGAACATCCCCCACATCCCGGCGCCGTCTGGGTTCCGCACCGGTACGTTTATCACAATGGAAAACATACCTTCGTCCGCGGCGGGTGGCACTGACGGCAACCCGCACACCGCCCGCTGAAACCGCCGGCGGCCAGGCTGCCGGCGAACCTTGAGCGGACGGCGACCAGCACCTCGCAGCCCGCCAGAGCCGGCGGGAACGGAAACAGTCTTAAGTCAACATTTACTAATTACGTCGTATGAAAAACCATATTGCCAACACAGGTTCCGAACGAGAGTGGAGCATCGCCCGCTCCCGGCTGCACGATTATCTGCGGGCGCTGGATTGTACGGACGTCGACCAGCGGAACCAGATTATTTCGCGCCTGCTCGAACGCGCCGCCGGCAAATTGGCGGCGAACCCCGGGCTTTGTCCCACCATGCTGGCCATGGCGGAAGCCCACGCCGCCTTGGACCAATGGTTTGAACCGATCCTGGCATTGCACGGGCATGCGGCGTCCATCGGCGTGCTTTCTTTGCGCGCCCTGGGCACACCGGAGCGATTAGCCGCCGCTTTGCTGGCGGAGCCCGTGCCCGCAAACTTCCAGCGCGACTTGCTGACGCGCCAGGTGCGTGGCGTGCCAGATCTAAACGTCTCGCCCATGGTGCCACAGCCATTCACCCATCGGCTGCACGCGGCCATCCAATGGCCGATCCTTAGGGGGAAACTGGCGCTCGCTCTGGCTCCGCGCATGACCAAAGCCGCCGTTTCCATGCTTTCCTTGTTTTCCACTTTGCTCGGCATACGCCTGCGATAACCTATGTGCTTACGCGATTACACTGATGAGCCGCTGGTCGGCGAGCGCCGCTGGGGATTCTTCATCTTCAACCTGGTCCTGCTGTGCCTGGGGGCCGCGCTAATGGCGATGCGTGTTTCGGCCGGCGGTTGGACGGTCGGCAGCGTGGTTTTGTTAGCACTGTTTGTGGTGTTGTTGGCTCCGGTGGTTTACGGCTTCACGCTCGCCGTCACCGGCTGGTGGCTGTTGCGGCAGGGCGGCGATCCGCTGCGCATCAACCACACTCTTCCGCCGGAGGTGCCCACTGACCCGCTGCCACCAACCGCCATCGTCATGCCGATTTGCAACGAGGACGTCAACCGGATCTTTCAAGGGTTGCGCGTCATGTATCAGTCGCTGTCAGCCACCGGCCAAGGGAACGCGTTTGATTTTTTCATCCTGAGCGACAGCACGGACTTGAACCTTTGGATTGCCGAAGAAAAGGCCTGGTTTGAACTGTGCCAACAAGTCGGGGGCTTTGGTCGGATTTTTTATCGAAAACGCCGCCGTCCCTTGCACCATAAGAGTGGCAACATCGCGGACTTCTGCCGGCGCTGGGGCACGACCTATCGCTACGCCATCGTGCTGGACGCGGACAGCGTGATGACCGGCGCCACCTGCGTGCGGCTCGCCAGCCTGATGGAAGCCAATCCCCGGGCGGGCATCATCCAGACCAACCCGAAGCTGGCGTTGGGCCGGAGCTTGTTTCAAAGGATCAACCAGTTCGCCGCCCAGGTTTACGGTCCCCTGTTCGCCGCCGGCGCGAATTTCTGGCAACTGGACAACGCCAATTATTACGGCCATAACGCCATTGTCCGTCTCAAGCCTTTCATCACCTATTGCGCCCTGCCGGAACTGCCAAAATCGGGTGCCTTGGGCACGCGTGTGCTCAGTCACGACACGGTGGAGGCGGCTTTCATGCGACGGGCGGGCTACGAGGTCTGGTCGGCCTACGATCTGGCCGGCAGCTACGAGGAAGCCCCGCCGCATTTGCTGGCGAGCCTGCAACGCGACCGCCGCTGGTGCCACGGCAATCTGCAGCACCTGTGGTTTCTGTTCGCCCCGGGACTCACCACTCCCAGCCGCCTCAACATTTTGATTGGCCTTCTGGCCTACCTCAGCTCGCCACTCTGGGTGCTCTTCCTGGTGTTAAGTCCCTTGTTGTTCACCACCGGCATGGCCACGGCGAGGGGCGGACTCCTGTTCGCCTATGTCATGAGCTTGCTGCTCGCGCCGAAGTTGCTCGGCGCACAGCGCTTAATCTCCGCGACTCCACCGCTCAAAATCATCCGCCGCCGTTTGACCATTCTCCGGGACGTGATCGCCGAAACCATCTACTCCGTAATCCTGGCCCCCATTCTCATGCTGTTTTACACGCAATTTGTCTGGGCCTCATTCTTCGGCGGCGAGGCGGCGTGGGGCCGTCAAAAACGAACGGACGACCTGGGGCCTTCGTGGTCCGATTTGGCGGCCGCCCATCTGGGACATACGGTGCTCGCCGTGACCACCGGTGCGCTCGTCGCCTGGCTGGCCCCGGCCATGTTGCCGTGGCTGCTCCTGGTGCTCCTCGGGCCCATCGTGGCCATGCCCTTCTCTCGCCTGCTCGCGTCCAACCTGCTGGCCTCCGCGAGCCGACATGCCGGATGGTTCATGGTCCCGGAAGAAACCTGTCCGCCTTGGGAACTCCAACAAGTACTCAAACCGTTTGCCTCGTCGGCCAGCCGGTTTCCCCCGCTCCTTGAGCTGACTGAGGATTTTGGATTACTGCAAGCCGTGCTGGATCCCGGCCTCAACGCCATCCATGTTACCCTGCTCCACGAGCGGTCGCACGTGCCCGTGCGCACCCGGGAATATCTGGCCGACCTGGCCAACCGGTTGTTGCGCGACGGTCCCCAAGCATTGACGCCGTTGGAAAAGAGAACGTTGCTGTGGGACACGCAGGCCGTGCTCTCGGCGCATCGCCAATTGTGGCGCAGTCCCGTGCCTCACGTGCACGGCTGGTGGCAGGCGGCCTTTCGAATTTACAACGGAAACACACAGTTAACCACCAAACCATGAACCATAGGAATAATATGAATACAGCCAAAGTAAGATATGGAACGACCGTCTTGGCGGCGGCCTTGACCACCGTCTTCCGCGCGTCAGCCGACCCTGCTGCCGCGCCCGCCAAACCGGATCGCAGCTACACCGGCACCGTCATTGCCGTGGACCCTAAGGATCGCCGGTTGGATGTGAGTGAATGGGCGCTGTCCAAAAAGTCATTCAACCTCAGTGACAACTGCACTTACGCCATGTTGTTCACCACGGTGGCAAACAACCACGGCACGGCCAATGATCTGCGTCCCGGTGAGAAAGTCACCGTCAGCTACCAGGATTCGCACGGGGTGCTGATTGCCGACCGGATCGAACAGCAACCCATGCGGTTTGAAGGCATGGTCGCGGTGATTGACCCCACCAAACACACGCTGACCTTGCATCGCCGGGGCCTGGATAAGGACCTGGCGATCGCTGATAGTTGCGTCGTGGTCCTCCGACAAGAAAAACCCGGCACCTTGGCCGACCTGCATCCCGGCGACCATGTGACCGCGATGTACGAGACGCCGGATGGCAAGCCGACCGCGCGAGAAATAGCACAGACCAGCATGGCCTTCGCCGGCACATTGACGGCCATTGACCTGGATGAGAAAACCGTGAAAGCCCGGGCGGTCTTTGGCACCATGAAATTCAACGTGGCCGACGATTGCACCGTCGTAGTCAATGGCCGGACGGACGGAAAACTGAGTGACTTGAAGCCAAACGAACAACTGCTCTTCAACTACGACCCGATCAACGGCATCAACGTGGTGAACCGGATCGGTCCGGCGCCGGATAAAACTCACCCGCAGTCAAATATGACGGCCAGTTCACCCGGTTATCCGGGTTATCCGCCAGCCCAGTAAATCTTCGGTGAGGGCCGGGGCACGCACCCGGCCCAATCTCCGTCCCTCCGATAGCGCCGATGAAGTGAAACGAACCAAATATTGCAGCTTGCGTCCAAGCGGAATGCGCTCGCCGCATTTTCCCGTCAGCCCAAAACGAACCGCGTCATGGATTGCCCTTGCTGCCCGTCGGAAACTCCCCAATGGTCCGCAGCCCCAGGTCCGTGAGCTCATAGACTTCGGTCGAAATTGGATCGGCCGCGTGCAAATACTCATGCACGACCACGCCGCCGACTCGCTGCGCAAAATCCTTGTGGCGGGCCGCCCAGAGGTAAAGAAAATCCCGGTCGGGAACAACGGCCAGCAGGGGCCAGCCGAGCAGAGTTCCGGCCACCTCACACAGATTGGGCGCGAGGATCAAGGCGGCTTTAAAGGGGAGGGAAGTGTTGATGAAACCAAGCTGCACACCGTCGACATCCTTGATCTCGATCGTGGCCTGGCTCAGCGCACAGCCAAGATTCGTAAATGCCCTTGCCCCGGCCTCGGACTCCGAAAGACCGAGTACACTGAGCATTGCGGGCGTTACCCAGGTCACCAGACGGTCATCCGAGGACAGGTGAACAAGCACCCGGTCAGCCCGCTTGCTCAGGGCCACGCGATAATCGGCTGGTTCCTCATAATCCCCCGGCTCCAAACACCAATAGAGCCGGTCAGCGGACAGCTCGCCCGGTGATTCCGTCGCTGACGCCAACACAGTGTCAACGAACCTGGAAACACGTCCACCATCGCCGTCGCCAGCCACCTCGCGTTGAAGTTGGTCGAGACTGACCAGCAGACGCACGTCTCCAACCTGGACAACATGCCCCCCCGACTCGACCTCCATGGTGAAGGAAACACCTCGGCGTCTTAGTTCATCTTCAAATAGCGCGCGAACGTCCATGAGCAAGGGATACTGCGTTTATTATGCTAAAACTTTCCATTCCACCCAGACAAGCTGACAGACCTTATTCACGGGTCAAAACTCCGCCGGCCGGGAGGTGGCGCCGTCTCCCTTCAACTCTCCACGAAGCGGACCACGCGGGAGTAAGCCCGGGCCAGCCACGAGGCCACCTTCGGCGAGGCGGGCTTGGGAATCTCGGTGAGCGCGCGGGTGTTTTCCAGCAATTCCGCATGGCAATGCGGACAAGCCTTCGCGTACAGGAAGTTGCCAAGTTTGCCGCCACAGGCGGGACATTTCGATTTATTCATTTTTGTATTTGGCACCGCGTGCCACAGTCTAAATTGTGTTCCCGTCGGTACGGTTTGAATGGGTCCCGGCTTCCAAGAATTTCCGTGGCATCTGCCACGCCTCACCCACCGGCAGTTCGAGCCCTGGAGGTCTGGGCCAATCCGGCTCGGAACAATCAGCCCACTCAGCCAATAGCATTGGGCGAAACTCCTGCGCGCGCCATGGGGTATAACCCTACCGATGGCGATTGACGCTGCAGCCGCCGGTCGCGCTGGGACCCGGACCGCGGCAGGCAAACTCCCCATCTCCGGCAGACGCCGTTTCGGGTGATCGGTGGAGTCGGCAGCACGTGGCCTGGTCGGAAACAGTGCGCCGGCTGCCCCCCCTCGGTACAGGGGTGAACACCCCATGGCGCTTCGGCCCGGGGCTGGGCTATTATTTTGGATTGATTCCAAATAATGAACGCTGAACTCTGCAAGCTGGCTAACGAAATGGTTGGCAACCCCAATGTGCTGGTAAACCTCATCTCCCGTCGGGTGCGCCAGCTCAATTCTGGTGGTGGCGGCGTGTGCCGTCCGCTGGTGGATGTGCCCGCCAGCATGGGCCTGGCGGACATTGCCTTGACGGAAATCGTGGAAGGCAAGATGGGCTGGGAACTGCCGCCAGAAACTCCCGCGGTCCGCCTGATCCCCAAAAAACGCCGCAAACATTGAATCTGTCAGGCCCCTGGACACTCCCCGGCGAATGGATCGCGCCGGTTCGAGGTGTTGTCTGGCGAGGTGGCCGACCTCGGTGATCTGGATTGGGGCCCAAAACCGCCCCGATCTCCTCCCTGGCTTTGGCTTCGTTCTCCCCTCGCGGAGGTCGCCGGAGTTTTGGAACTGGCCCGTTGTCAGGGTGTTGCCGAGGTTGCCTTTGGCTTCGTTTCGTAATTTTCATGCTTCAAGCCTGGGCGGATACCGACATCGTCAAGGGCGCCGGAACGCATTCCCCCCGGCGGCGCCGTTGCAGTCGCTCCAGTTCGTTCATGGCCCGGTAAAGCTGTCGTTCCAGCGCTGTTTCGTAACGGCGGATCTTTTCCAGCGTGGTCCCCGACGGCAGCACCGCCGCCGCCTGGCGCCCGTCCTCAATGATCCGTTCCCGTTCCTGGCAATCTTCCTTCCGCCCGTTCAGCAGGCGCAACTTCTTGTCAATCCCCGCCAGCAATCTCGCTTTTGCTGCCGCCTTGCCCCCAGCGTCCTCCGCAGCCTCTGGCGGCGGGGAACAAGCCTGCCGCAGTTGTTCCAGTTCGGTCGCCAACCGGTTCGGTTTGCCGCCAAAAGGAATGTTGATGGCGGCGTCCGTCAATTCCCCCTCGGTCTCCACCCGGGCGCGCACCTCGCGCAGCCAGTTCGCCAGCATGGCACTGCCGGTGGCGGAATTTTCCATGGCCCAGACCGGGTCGTCCCAATCGTTCCAAAACCCCAAAACATCCTGCGGATGCGGACGGTGGCGCTGCCAGTAGCCATCATCCACGCTCACGGTAATCTCGCCCGCTTCCGCCGTGCGGGCGCGCCGCAACCGCCAGGACGCCTGAATGATTTGATCCACCAGCAAACACTCCAGCGCGCCCGCCGGTGCCAAATCCGCGTAAAACGCCCGGCATAGCTGCTTAAACTCCGCCGCCGACTCCTGGCATTGGCGACCGCGCACCACCACGGTTTTCGCCAGCAACCCGTGCTTCACGGCGTTGAGTTTGGCCGCCACCTTGCCCTCCGCGGTTCGCGGGCCGGTGGATTTTTGGGCGTTGCGCCGGTTCGCCGCCAACTTTTCCGGTGTCAGCGTCATGGGCTTTCTCATGGCCACAGCCTTTTCCTTGAGCCAGCCCCGTGCCCATCTCGGACCTTATCTGTATCCTTCATTTCCCTGTTCTAGCCGCCGAGGTTGGACAAATACGGTCCAACCCTGAAATTTCTTTCGGCGTTTTACAGGCGGGTGCTTGCGCGCCCCCCGGCCCAGGGTTGGCCGGCGGTTTGCCCACTGAGGTGATCAAAGCAGGGACTCAATGCGGTCGCGGAGCTAGGGTTACACCCCATGGCGCCGAACGAAGACCCGGAACAAATTGCCAGGTGAACTGGAATATTTTTAAAAGAACAAGAGCCGCCCCCCCGAGTGAACCCCCAGCTATGAAACAAATCCACCCTCAAGCTAACCTCCCAGACACCAGCCTCAAATTGACCCCAGTCCGGTTTGAATACGCCCATCCCACGGCCAAAACCGTCTGTCTCGCGGGCTCGTTCAACCTCTGGCAACCCGCCGCCCGGGCACTGCATTCCACCGGCGCCGGCAACTGGTGGGCGGAGACCGCGCTGGCGCCCGGCACCTACGAATACTGCTTTGTGGTGGATGGCCAATGGGTGCCGGACCCACGCTCCCAGGAAACGGTGGCCAATCCGTTCGGCGGCCGAAACTCGGTCTTGCATGTGGCCTTTGCAACGGCCGCGGCGCAACGGGCTGACACGGAACCTGCACCATTCAACAAGGAATCCAGCCGGCGAATACCTCTCATGTGATCAAACCCGGGGATCCATTGGGACTCGAAGATAGGGTTACACCCCATGGCGACTGGCCCGGTGGCAAGCTATGCTTTTTTTATGCTCAACAGCCTTAAACAACTGTACGGAAAACCCCTTGGAGCCTCGGATGGCGACCTCGGCCAGATGCGGGATTTCTATTTTGACGATCAACACTGGACGGTGCGCTACGTCGTGGCGGACACGGGCAAGTGGCTGCCGGGCCGGCAGGTGCTCCTCTCGCCCCACGCCTTCGTGGACGGCCCGCCCACGGGCAAGGCCCGACACGTGAATCTGACCCGCAAACAGATTGAGGACAGCCCGGCAATTGAGACACACAAACCGGTCTCGCGTCAATTTGAGGCGGAATATCACCGCTACTATGGCTGGCCATTTTACTGGGAGGGTGATGGACTATGGGGCGGCATGAGGGGATTTCCCGTTTTGGAAGTGCCGCCCAATTTCACCGCCAGCGAGCCGCCGGCCGCCACCGGCCAAAAGCCCGAGCCGGACGATCCGCATCTGCGCAGCACCCAGGCCGTGAACGGCTACCAACTGCAGGCGGCCGATGGGATCGTTGGCCACGTCTGTGATTTTCTCATGGACGATAAAAGCTGGGCCATACAGCAATTGGTTATCAAAACCGGCCACCGGTTCACCGGCAAAGAGGTGCAGATCCCCGTCAGCCAGGTGGAGCGGATCAGCTATGAGGAGTCGACAGTGTTCGTGCGGCTCAACAAGGAAGCCGTCGAGCAAAGTCCCGAATACCGGCCGGTTGCAAACGACCCGCCCACTCATCCCCAACTCATTTCCGAGTTGTAAGACAACCTCGCGACGAACACCAGTCTACTAGAGCAAGGCGCCCAGACCGAACCTCCAGGCGTCCCGGCACCTTGCCCGAAAAACAATCCCTGCGCAAATGGACACCTCACGCGAGGATCGGCAGTGGCCTTGGCGGGACACTGCCGATGGGTTTCATGCGTACGATGCGAGCCCCCCGCCAAATCACTGGGCCGTGTTGAAGCTGCCAAAGGCCGGTGTTTCCACCGCCCAGGCCTCTTTGGTGGAGCTGGTCTCATGTTCTTCCAGCGCGTCCGGGTGGATGCGGCTCATGATCTCCCGGGCGTGAACCGCTTCCACCTCGGAACCATGGGCGATCAATACATACCTGCCGCTTTTCACGGCCGTCTCGTATTGCAGGACGCTGTCCATGGGGATGCCCATGCCGTAAAGTCCCGCCCCCAGCGCGCTCAAGCCGCCCACCACCACCGCGCCTTCCAGGGCGCTAACGATATAAGCCACAATGGGTCCGGCGAAGAGCAACGGCCCCACGCCAGGAATCAAAAAAAACGCCGAGCCGAACAACAAGCCCCAGAAACCGCCCCAGAAGGCCCCCAATTTCCCCCAGTATCTCATCCGGTCTCCGGCATTGTAATAGCCGACCACGTTTTCATCCGTGTGATAGTCACGGCCCACGATGGATAGTTCCCGCATGTCAAAGCCCGCCTGCTGCAGGTCCTTGACCGCGGTCTCGGCTTCCACATGGGATTTAAAAATTGCCACCACGGATTTATCATGGATCATAATGTTGGTTCTTTCGTAACGAGATTCTTGATTCGTTACGCGCCGCACCTTAAGCTGTAAACTGCCCGTTTGCCATGGGGTCTTCTCCCCATCGTAAAATTGAATAAACCGATGAATGGGAATGGGTTGATGGCCGGCGTCCCAGCCGGTAGCCGCGCCGGTGGAGCCCCGCTCCCCGGCCCCGAAATTCGTGTTTTTTCTGCAAGGAACCGCCGGGGGAACGGTATCGGTAAATGAAGGTTGAAACAGCGCCAGCTGCCCGGGCAGCAGCGATCAACCGATGACTTTTATGAAAACAACGAAATTGCAAAGAATGGCGGCCGTCTTGACCGTCGCCGGTCTGGCTTGCGCCGTGTCCACCGCGCTCGCGCAAGAAGCGGCGCCGGCCACGGCTGTGCCCACCGTGGCGTATAGCGCCCCGGCCCCGCAACTGGACCCCGGCCTCCAACAAATCCTGCGCCTCGCCCAGGCCAAAATCGGCGATGACACAATCATCACCTTCATCAGAAATTCCGGGTACCGCTATAATTTGAACGCGGACCAGATCATTTATCTGCGCCAGCAAGGCATCTCGGAGCCAGTGGTCCTCACGCTCCTGACCCAGGCGCGGCCAGCCCTGGCTCCCGCCACCGCCGCCCTGCCCGCCCAAGCCCCCGCGGCCGCGAGCAGCTATTATAGCGGACAAGTGGCGGCGCCGGCGGCAGCCCCCGCCGTGACCTATGTGCAGTCGGCGCCGGCGGTGAGTTATTATTATCAACCGACTTACCAACCCTATTATTACTACCCGGATTATTATGGGTATGCGCCGGTCTCCTTTTCCTGGGGCTGGTACGGCGGATATTACGGCGGCGGCTGGGGCTGGTACGGGGGTGGCTGGCGCGGCGGTGGCTGGCATGGGGGCTGGTCCGGCGGCGGCTGGCACGGCGGTGGCGGCTGGCATGGCGGCGGCCATGGCGGCGGTTTCGGCGGAGGTGGCCATGGCGGTGGTGGTCATGGCGGCGGACATCGCTAATAAATTGATCCTTACGGCGACCGGCCGGTGCCTCTCAGGTGCTTGGCCGGTCGCCTGTCGTTTGAAGCGCAAGTGTCGCGGAGACATTGGATTTTAGACACGGCAGTGTCTGGTCTCGCACCCGACGAATTCATGCGTCCGGCAGGGACGCCGGGATATTGGACGGAACCTGCCATCACGGAATGATTGCCCGGTAGTATCTTCGGCTGGAATTGGTCGCTGCCGGATCCTGGAACGTCAGGGTGGCATTGGTGCCGGTGAAACTGGCCAGCGGTGACCAAGTCGCCAAATTCGATGAAACCTCGATCTGCCCGTTCAACCCGGTTGACAATAGCAGATTAAACACCAGTCCGTTCGCTTGCAGCGGCTGGGCGTTGGTGAAGGCCAGCTGAAGCTTGAAGGTGTTGCTCGAGACAAAACTCACGCTGCCGGTCGTCGAAAGATTGCCACCCAGGTTCACGGCGTATGCTTTGATGGTATTGGTGCCGGCCAGCAGTTCCACCGCCGCACTCCAGTTTGTCCAGCCATTCGTGGTTGCAGCCGGGCTCCAACCCCCGGCGTTTAATTGATACCTTACTCCCGCCACCGCCCATTTGTCGCTGGTGGTGCCAGTGACCCCTGCCAAGGCATTCGTCAGGTGCCGGCCGGAAGCCGGGGCGGTAATGGTCAAGGATGGGCGGCTGGTCTCAACAAAAGTCGCGAGTAAAGTCAAATTCGAGGACATCATGAAATGTAAATTCTTGCCCGTAGCGATGGTCCCCTCCGCCCAGTTCGTGGCCACCGTCCAATTCGAGAACACGAACCCGCTGGCCGGGGCGGAAGTAATGCTGTAATTCCGGCCCAACGCCAGCCACGCATTGCTGTAGTTGGGTGAAATGGTTCCCAACCCCATGGATCGCATTTGCAGCTGGTTGGTCACCAGGAAAAACAGACTGGCGTTGGTGATTGGGGAGACATCACCGGCCGGATCCACCGCATAAACGGCAAAGGTATTGGTGCCGGGCACCAGCGTCACCGCCGCCGTCCAATTGGTCCAACCATTGGCCGTCAACGCATTGCTCCATCCGCTGTTGTTGAGCGAATAAAACACATTGTCCACCTGCCAGTTGTCACGGGCGGTGCCGCTCACCGCAAAGGCCGCCCCGTTCACACTCAAGCCGGCCGGCACGTTGGTGATGGCCAGGGCCGGTTTATCGAGATCCACGAAATTGGCCTGCAAGACCAAATTGCCGGCCAGCGTGAACGAGTAACTGGCGGCGAAACTCACGATGCTGCCATTCACCGTCCAGTTGGTGAACATAAAGCCGCTGTTGCTGGTGGCTTTCACGGTCTGCGAGCTCCCGGCGGCAAACGAGCCCCCACCACTGACCGACCCGCCCAGCGCCGGCCAGCCGCTCACCGTGATGGTGTAATCGCCGTTGTAGGGGATGCTGGTGGCGAAGCCATGATTCTCGCCGGCACTGTCAATATACCAGCCGACGATCGTATTGCTGTAAATGCCCATCGGGAAAGTGTTGCCGCCCCCCAACGCGTTGGGCACGTCAAACGTGGTGTACGAATGACCATTGTAAACAAAGCCGTGGTTGCCATTGTTGAAATACCAGCCGACAACATTGCTGCCCGAGATGCCCTGCGCATACGTGGCACCAATGCCCGCCGGAACATCCAAAGTGGAGTAGCCCGAGCCATTGTACAGAAAGCCATGGGTGGCCCCCTTGCTGTCGCTGTAAAAGCCGACAATATTGTCGCCGTCAATGCCTTGAGCGAAAGTGGCCCCCACCCCATTGGGATCATCGAGCGTGGTGTATGTTTGCCCGTTGTACCTAAACCCGTGGGTATAACCGTTGGTGTCAATATACCAGCCAACTACATTGTCGCCAGAAACGCCGGAGGCAAACGTGCCGCTGTAGCCATCAAATTCGTCATCCATCAGCAGCAACCCGTATCCGCCGTTGCCCCCTTCATAGGGATTGCCCGCCACAGAATTCCACGCGCTGGGCACCCTGAGCGTGGTATAGGCGCCGTTGGTATAGATAAAACCATACGTGCTGGCGCCATCGGAATACCAGCCCACGATGTGGTTGCCCGAAATGCCACTGACCACCGTGAAGGGATAATTGGGGTCGGGAATTTGCAGGGTTTCATAGGCGCTCCCGTTGTAAAGAAAACCCGAGTCGTAGTCGCTCCGGAACGTGCCGACAATGTTGGTGCCGGAAAGGCCCAGAGCCAGCGAGCCGCCCGTGGTGCTGGTCAGCTCAGCCGGATCATCCAGCACCCGGTAAGCGGAACTGCTTCCGGAACCGCTGAAGTTGGCCACCAGACTCAAATTGTCGCTCAGCGTGAAATTGTAGCTGGCGTTGGTGCTCACCACCTGCCCGTTCTCGGTCCAGTTCACAAAAGTATAGCCGGTGTTGGCACTGGCGGTGGCCGTTTGTGAGCTCCCGGCGATAAAGGTGCCGGCGCCACTCACCGTGCCATCCGCCGCCGGGGAGGCGCTCACCGCCACGGTGTACGTGACGATGTTGGCGATGAACCCATGGGAAAGTTCGCTGCTGTCCGTGTAGCTGCCCACAAACGTATTCCCCGCAATGCCATTGGCACCTGTGGTGCCGGCGCCGGGCACGTTCAACGTGACGTAGCTCCCGGTAAAATATGGGGTGCCATCAAGGCTCACAAAATCCCCGGCCGCCAGATAACCGCTGTTGCCGGATGCTCCCACAATATTCCCGCCGGCGATGCCGTTGGCGGTGTTTCCATAGAAGCTGTTGTAACCAATGCCGTTGTATAGCATACCTTCGGTGGTTCCGTAAGGAACACCCACGATGTCAAGGTAACCAACGATATTCCCTCCCGAGATGCCCAGGAGATGTGTTCCCCACCCGCCATTGGCGGCGTAAGTGGCGTCCGGGTCGTCCATCGTGGTGTAATTCGAATCTTCATAAAGGAAGCCATGGACATTGCCGCTGCTGTCCGTGTAATCACCCACGATGTTTCCATTCTCAATGCCATAGGCCCAGGTCCCGCCGGTCACGTAGTAGTAAAACTCGGAATACGGCCCGCCCGCTTCCGGATCGTCCAGCGTGGTGAAAGTGCCGCCCCGATAAAGGAAACCGTGAGTCACGCCGTTGGTGGCGGTATAATAGCCCACCACGCTGTCGCCTGAGATCCCCATGGGAAACGTACCCCCCGTGTTGTCCATATCGCTCAAGACATAGACGCCGGCGGCTGCGGGAGCGTCCAACATCGTGTAGGCGCTTCCATCAAAAAGAAACCCGTGGTAAACCGTGTTGGAGTCCTCGTAATAGCCGACCACGTTGTTGCTGGAAATCCCTTGAATCCAGGTGCCATAGGTGGCGCCGGGCGCATCCAGGGTTCGGTACAGTATTCCCCCAGCCGAACCAATGAAATTGGCAACCAAATGGACATCGCCATTAACGGTCAAGGTGTAATTCGTGGCGGTGCTCACGACGAGGCCGTTTTGGGTCCAGTTGGTAAAGATGAAACTGGCATTGGCTGTGGCGGTTACGGTGTGCGAGCTGCCCGGCAGATAGGTTCCCGCACCGCTGACCGTGCCACCCACCGCCGGGGAAACGCCCAGCGTAACGGTGTCAATGGCCCCCACTTCGATGGCCGGAACCCCATCGAACATCGTGCCCCAGCCCGTCGCACTCTGGGCGTAATAAACCGCCGGCAGCACGCTGTCACCTTCAAAAACCGCCGCATTCGTGCCGGGTGGATCCCCTTCGAAAAGCACTCCCGCGAGCTCGCTACAATCGTAGAACGCCCCCGCGCCCAAATAGGTCACTCCCGTACCAATCGTGACATTGGTCATTATGGTGCTGTAGACAAACGCGTCGTCCCCGATGCTGAGCACGCTGTCAGGAATGACCACCTGCCGGATGAAACTGCTGTAAAACGCCACCGATTCGATATTGGTGACCGTGTCGGCAATCGTCAAATCCGCCAGACTGGCATTCTCGAAGGCGTAGTCGCCGATGGTCAAGACGCCGTTGGGAACGGTGTAAACGGTTTGCGGATTGCCGGTGGGATATTGAATGAGCCGGGTCCCGGCCTTGTTCAACAGCGCGCCACCCACGCTGCGGTACGCCGCGTTGCCGGGGTCCACCGTGATCGCGGTCATGCTGTCTTCGGAGAACGCCGTATCGCCGAGGTTGGTAACGGTGGCGGGGATCGCAAACGTGGCCACGCGCTCACAGCCCGAAAAGGCGCCGACGCCAATGTCCACCACCCCGCTGGCCACCGT
Source organism: uncultured Bifidobacteriaceae bacterium (assembly GCA_964437865.1). Classification (GTDB taxonomy): domain Bacteria; phylum Verrucomicrobiota; class Verrucomicrobiia; order Limisphaerales; family UBA11358; genus UBA11358. The sequence goes on from CAYTJG010000015.1 coordinate 15,462, forward strand.
GAGATTGGTAACGTAGATGCTCCACTCGAACGCGCCGGCCCCGACACTGAGGACACTGCCGGGGATTGCCACGCTGGTCATGGCGCTCGCCGCCAGATACCCAAACGAATGGTTGCCGATGGTGGTTACCGTGCTGGGGATGACGTAGCCGCCACTCTTGCCGCTGGGATAAGCCACCAAAGTCGCTTGCTGCTTGTCAAACAATACGCCGTCTGCGCTGGAATAGGCCGGATTGGCGGAATCCACCGTGATTGCGTCAAGGTGTTCGCAATCCAGAAATGCTCCGTCTCCAAGGTTGGTTACCGTGCTGGGCAGGGCGATGCTGGAGACCGTGTCATTATACGCAAAAGCATAAGCGCCAATGGCGGTTACCGGATAGCCGTTGGTGGTGTTCGGAACCACTGCGGCACCAGCAGTTCCCGTATAGCTGGTGATGGTGACGACGCCGCTGTTGATGACGTAAGTAAACTGGGCCTGCACGATGAACGGCAGCGCCAGCAAAAACAACAGGCCCAAGGTTGGCTTTTCCGGGAAACGTTGCATAATTTTCTTCTTGGAATGCTGCGGCTGGCGATTATCTCGCGGTAACGCGATAGAAACGGCAGGGATAATTGGTCCCCTGGACATCGGTAAAGCGGATCGGCAGGCCCGCCAGCGTGTTGGTTTGCAACGGTTGCCACGAAACCAAATCCGGGGAAACTTCCACCACCACCACCCGGTCCTTCGGCCCGTTAAAATTGAACCCAAACCGGTTCGCGGAGAAGCCCATCCCCCCGTCGCCAGCCAGAATGAGCGGCGTGGCGGGCGGTGTCGGCGGCGCGTTGCCAGCCGTTACGTTGGCCAGAAGCGATTGCAAATAAGTGACCATCACGGTGTTCGTCGGCGAAGTGTTGCCGCTGGCGTCCACGGCATACGTTTCCACGGTGTTGAGGCCCGGAACTAGCAGCACCGTGGCCGTCCAGTTGGTCCATTGGTTCGTGGAGAAGGCCAGTTTCCAACCGGCGAAATCGATCTGAACCCAAACGTTGGACACCTGCACATTGTCGCGCGCGCCGCCGGTAATGGTGCACCAGGCATTGGTCGTGCGCCGGCCGTTGACCGGCGCGGTGATGAGATCGGTCGGGGGTTTGAAATCCGCCGCCCCAGTGACCTCGAGCCCGCCGCCAAGCTCTTTCGGCGTGACGTAAACGATATTGGTGATGTCCGCATAACTGGCCAACGAATCGCCGTCCTCCAGGCTCAACGCAAAGGTGGGCCGCTCGCTAAAGACGGGTTCCATCGGATACGGATACACCTGAAAGTAACTGCCGGCTATCAGCGAGCTCGGCCAATAAAGGTTGCTCGCATTGCCCACCCGGACGTTGACCATCAATTTATCGCCCGCACGGTCGACCGTGAGTTGTTCGGTGGTAGCGGGGTTTCCCGTCGGATCGTTGGTGTCCGCGAAGTCAAACACGGCAGTGCCGCCGGTCAGCACGTCCGCGTCGGACATTGATCCGGCAAAAGAAAAATAGCCAAAGGAAACGGTCAAATAGAGATTGGACCAGGTGTTGGCCGACATGGCTTGGAGTCCCGGAACGTTCAACGCCGCGTTCAGCAACGCGGTATCTTGGAGGAGATCGTTGTCGAAATCAGGCGGTCCCGGATAGAAGGTCAGGACGAGATGCTCGGAAACGATGATGGCATTGGCATTCGTCTGTTGATTCACATAAACCAGTTGCACCGCATTGGTTGCCGAAACATTGCCCGCTATGTCTTTGGCGGCCACGGCCACCACATTCGTCCCCGTAGCCAGGGCAAAGTTTCTGAACCAGAGATTCGTTCCCGTCTCCGGCGCCCCGGCCCCAAAATCCTGCCCATTCAGGTAAAACTCCACGTTGCCCACCCCCACGTTGTCCGTCGCCCGCACTTGGACCGTCACCAAACCGTTGGTTAAGCGGGCAGTGGAGGTCGTGGGGGCGATAAACCTCACCACCGGCTTGGTCACATCCGCAAAGTTGGCGACCAACGTCAAATTCGACGCCATCACGAATCTGAGGGTTTCGCCATTGGTCAGCACGTTACCGCTTCCATCCGTCCAGTTCACCCACCCAAAGCCGTTGGTCCCCGTCGCCTTCATCGCATATTGCGCGCCGACTTGCAGCCGCGCACCGTTGTAGTTCGGAATAATGGTCCCCTCGCCGTTGGCCGCCACGCTCAACGACGCACTCAAGACATAAACCAGACTCACGCTGTTGGTCTTCGAGACATTGCCGCTGGTATCCTCGGCATAGACAGCAATGCGGTTTGTCCCGGGGGTCAGCGTCACCGGCAACATCCAGTCAGCCCAGTTGTTGGTCGCGGCCACCGCCAACCAAGTGGAACCGTTCAAGGAATAGAACACGTTCGACACCGCCGCATTATCGCCCGCCTTGCCGGTGACGGTGAATACCGCGTTGCTCCAGCGTTCATTGGGCCTGGGGGCGCTGATGCTCACCGTCGGACGGGTCACATCCGCGAAGTTCGCGATGAGTGTCAAATTGGACGCCATGAGAAACTTAAGCGTGGGCGCATTGGTGAGCATGGTGCCATTCCCATCCGTCCAATTCACAAAGCCAAAACCGTTGGTGCCACTTGCCTTTAAGGAATAATTCGCGCCTATTTGCAAAGGCGCCCCGTTATCGTTGGGCGTAATGGTGCCTTCGCCGGTGATCCCCAAGTTTAGCATACTGCTCACCACGAACGGAAACGTGACACTGCTGACCGCCGAGGTCCGGCCGGTCGAATCCTGCGCATAAGCGTTGATTACGTTCGTGCCGACCTGCGCCGACACACTGCCCGACCAGTTTGTCCCCGCCACCAGCGCGCTATTCCAGGGGCCGCCATTGGCTTGGTAGAACACCTGCATCCCGGGCAGATAACCCGTCACCCTGCCCGCCACGACCACGTCGTCCGCATTGGTGTAAACCGGTCGGCGATTCACTGGCTGGGTGATGGTCAGCGCCGGCGGTCCGGAGGCTAGAATGCCAACCGCTACTCCGCCCACGGTGCCGCTCACCAAATCCGCCCAAACTCCCTGGCTCACCAGTTTTCTCACGATGCCCACGCCGGGCGCCAGCACGGCCGTCATCGCGTTCGCCGTCACCTTTCCCTCCCCGGGTACGGTCGCCTTTTCCGTTACGGTGACGTTGCGGCAATTGGCGAAGGTGCCCGCCGGCTCCACCAGCGTGCCCGCCATGCCAACCGTGATCGTATACGTGGCCGGGTAGCTCACTCCCTGCTGGCTGACCGTGGTGCTCGTGCTGGTCGAACCGCCATTTTGCAGCATGCTGTCCGTCAGCAAGAGAACCGCCGGATCCAGGTAAATATTAACCCAGCCGGAATCCACACTGGCCTGCTCCAGGTAGACCCCGCTGCCGGTATTCTCATAAAATTCCGACGCCGAACTTGCCGACGAAACATCGGAGATTTCATACTCGCCGCCCCCCTCGTCGGCGGTGTCCATCGTCAACTGGTTCGAGCCACTGTAAACAAAGGTCTTCGTGTCCCCGTCGTTGAGCGGCCAGTAGCTGTCCAGCCAGGCACCCGCCATGGCAATACTGGCGAACCATTGGAGAATGAAGATCGACCATAGCGTGATGTGATTTTTCATGCGTTTAATGGGCTTGGAAACCTGCCTCGAAAATCCCGGTCGCGTGCGCCAGGTAATTTGCTTCGCATGCCAGTCCAAGGGTTGTTTGTTTCTGAATCTACAACTACTAGAATATTACGGCGCTCCGGACACGCTCACCTTCAATTGGGAAGTACCGTACATTTGTTGCCCTGTTGGCATCGGGCGGTTACCCCCACATGCCGGTCCCTTTCAACAGATCAGCAGTAACCGGGGCTCGCCCGGACAGGTGGCCGGCGCGCGGTGAATGCACGGCGGCACGGGACAGCCCGGCCACGCCACCGCGATACGCCAAAGATTGCCTAGGCCAAAACCGAATGGCCGGGCCATCGGGCTGGGCGCGTAGTGAAGGTCGTAGCAATGATCACTCAAGTAGGCGCGGAAGGCCTCGTCATCCTCCCCGCCGAACTCTTCGAGGAGTTCCGCGCGGGTGGCGGGCACATCCACGCGCCGGCACGCTTCGTCGTTCCGCAGGCCCTCGCTCGGCTGCCCGTGATAAGTGCACAGCCACGTATCCGTTTCCACCGTGGCGCTGTCGGCGTGAAACGAGAACACATCGGTGGCCACCGGCCCCGGATGCTCGTCCCGCGGATAGCCGTGAATGCAATTGAGCGCGGGGTCAAGACTGTGTTCCCGGAGCAGCCGTTGGTCGGCCAGGAGATTCGCGATGGCCACCCGCCCTGCCCGGCTCACCGAAAGGGATGACAGACGAGCCTCGTCAACCGTGGCCATTCCTTCACCGGCTCCGAGCTGTTCCACCACCTCGCCGAAATCGCCCTCCAACTGGCGTTTCCAACACAGGGCATTGATGCCATCGGCCAGGCGCGTCGCCACCAATTCCTGAAAGCTGTTCACCTGCCGGATGCAGGGATAATCTGACGGCAGCGTGAATGGCATCATACGCCGCCAAAGTAAACGGGCGCGCTCCTCCTTGTCCAGCTTCCCCCCCCGCCGCGACGGTCGCCTCGGGGAAAAGCGGCCTTTTGGGGTCACATCTCGACATTCGACATTTGCCGATCGCCGCTCCCAGGCACGGCTGCCTTCGCCCGCCGCCGCCGCTTCCCCCTCGCCGCCTGGCCCACACCGCGAGACCGCTCGCCGCGCCACCCGCTACTCTCGCTTTCGATGTTGCCCCCCGGGCAGGCCCAGTCCCGCCACATCAGCCTGGAAGGAGTCCGCGAGAGCCAACAAACGGAAACGGCAGGCCGAGCAGAGTGGCCAGAGTCGGCATGGTCACGAACCTCAAATTCAGTTTCATGCTCTCCTTTTTACGCCCCGGCACCTTAAGCAAGGATGAAGTTGGGAAAGCTGGTGGTATCAATCCGACAATGGCGATCACCAAATGCACGGGATCAAGCGCCGGACGCTCTGCGCATACGCTGGGTATGCCTCCGGATACTTTTCCCGCAGGATTTTTTCCTCCGGCTTGATCCGGCGGTAGAAAACAACCAGATCCACCAACAGCACCAACGCTCTCACCTCCGGGAGGACCAGGATCAATCCCACGATTAACATCATGAATCCGCAGTAGATCGGGTGCCGGACGATCGCGTAAGGCCCGCGTTGCACCAACGCGTGGCCATCGCGCAGGGCGACATTGCTATTCCAGCTCCCCGCCAAAACATGTCGCGACCAGATGGCAAATCCCACCCCCAACACAGACCAAGCCGCTCCCAGCAGCTCAACCGCCGGCGTGCGCGGCACCAATCGAAAACCCAAAATCGGAACCGAACTGAGCGGCAATGCGTAAAGCAAAAGCTCCCCCATCGACAGCAGCCACAGGCACCGGCTGCCCGGCGCCAAACGCATGTGGCGCGACGCCACGGCCCAATAAACATTGAGCGCCGTCCAGCAAATCACCGCCACCAGCCAATACCCGTCCCCCAGCTCCGGCCGGAAGCCCACCACCAGACAATCGGCCAGCGCAACCCCAACCATCAACCACATCCGGACGAATCGCATATTCTAGGCAGACCATTCCGCGCCCCAACCGTGTCGCCGGCCCGCCCAATTAAAAACTCCAATCAAAGAGCACATGACCGTTTTCCGGATCCCCCCCATCGGTGGTGTTGGGATAACACCACAACCGGTTCTTGGTCGTGCACTGGATTTCCGCGAGCCAATCCGCGTCGCGGACATAGCTCGCGTCGCCGCCAATCGCCGCCTGGGTTGCGCCTTTCGCATGGCGCGTGCTGATGCCTTCCGACGGCCAGCTGGAACCGTCGTTGTAGCTGAAACTGTCACGCTCATCCGCCTCAAAGAGCAGAACATCCCCCGGCTGCATTTGGGAGATTTTCACGGGGATTGCATTGGCGTGAAAACCGGACCGGAAGCCGATGACGGCGCCATTCATGATGTAAGTGGAGAGCTGCTGCGCGCGCTGGACCGTTTTGCCCGATTTCCGCACGTAAGACGCGTCCACCTGGTCCATCGGACACAACCGGACCCTGCCCCCGGCCAGATAATTCCAAAGTTGCCCAGCCTTGCCGTTGAAGGCGCTTGGCCCCGTGGCGGAAGGGTCCAACGCATACAGCCAGCCGGGGCGGGCAGTGCCATCGGGCATCACTTCGCCGTAATCCCAATTGGGCCAGGTCAGCACCTCGTGGTTGTCACCGGCATAGAGGCTCACCGCGACCATGGTTTGCCGGAGATTGCTCAGGTCCACCGTCCGGGCCGCCTGATTTTTCGAGCGGCTGAGCGCGGGCAATAACAGTGCGGCCAGAACTGCAATGATCGCAATGACCACCAGCAGTTCCACCAAATTGAAGCCCTGCCCCGTCATGGCACTTGGTTTCCTCATATTGGTCCAACACCCAAAAACTCCCGCCTTTGGGTTGCCCGCTCCACCAAACAAGACACCCCCACAGCCCAATATTCAACCAGAATCGTCCGCCGCCCCCTCCCCACTGGCCTCACCCAGCCGGATTCAACCGCATCCTCAGTCCATCGCCGGGTAAAAGGCCACCCAAAAATGCGCATGAATTGACAATTTTGGTTTAGCCGTCCTTGCCAAAACCAGCGATTTTACCACCCGATGCATCGCATTGTGGCCAGCCAGAGACTAAGTCCAAACGTCACCCGACTGGAGGTATCCGCTCCACGCGTCGCCGAAATTCGGCAGCCGGGGCAATTCGTCATTGTTTACCTGGGCGAACATGCCGAACGAATCCCCCTCACCATCGCCGATTCCAATCCCGCGACGGGCACCATCACCCTGGTGATCCAGGCGGTGGGCAAAAGCACGAATGAACTCGTGGCCCTCAAGCCCGGCGACCAGATCAGCGGCATCGCCGGCCCCCTCGGCCACCCCACCGAAATGATCGAACATGGCCATGCCCTGTGCATTGGCGGCGGCGTGGGCACCGCCGTGGTGCACCCCATCGCGCAAGGCTTGCAGCGCCGCGGCGCCCGCGTCACCAGCGTCATCGGCGGCCGCTCCAAGGAATGGGTGATTTATGAAGAGGAACTGCGGCGCTACGGCGACGTGGTGGTCTGCACCGACGACGGCAGCTATGGCCGCAAAGGCTTTGTCACCGACGCCGCCAGGGAAATCCTCGCGACGGGCACGGTGGAAATCGTCTATGCCGTGGGCCCGGTGCCCATGATGCGGGCGGTCACCAACCTCACCCGCCCGCTCGGCGTGCACACCGTCGTCTCGCTCAACCCGATCATGATCGACGGCACCGGCATGTGCGGCGGCTGCCGCGTATCGGTGGGCAACGAGACCAAGTTCGCCTGCGTGGACGGCCCGGAGTTTGACGGGCACAAGGTCAATTTCGAGGAACTGCAGGATCGCTTGGGCACGTACCGCGAATTTGAACAACAGGCCGTTGCCTGCGCCCCCGGCAACTGCCGTCTGCAACGCCAGATTGACGGCCAAGCCTGATATGATTTTGCCAGCCCACCCTCGCCGCGCCGCCAACGATTTCCGGCTCGCAGGTTGGTTTCATTAAATACTTATGCCCGCCCGCCTCACCCCCAAGGAACGAATGCAGATCACCCGGCAATCGATGCCGGAACAGGAAGCCACCGCCCGCGCCGCCAATTTTCTCGAGGTCAACCTCGGCTTCACCGAGCGCCTGGCGTTGCTGGAAGCGGATCGCTGCCTGCAATGCAAGGACCCGCGCTGCATCAAAGGCTGTCCGGTGGGCGTGCATATCCCCCGGTTTCTGGATTTGCTGACCGCCGGCAAGCTGCCCGAGGCGGCGCAGGCGCTGCTGGGTGACAACGCGCTGCCCGCCGTCACTGGCCGGGTTTGCCCGCAGGAAACCCAGTGCGAGGCTGAGTGCGTGCGCGCCGGCAAGGGGTTGCCCGTCGGCGTGGGCTATCTGGAACGCTACGTGGCCGATTGGGCGCGCGCGCATCGTGACCAACTCCCGCAAACCACGCCGCCCCCCACCGGTCGGCGCGTGGCCATTGTGGGCTCCGGTCCGGCCGGGCTCACCGCCGCCGGCGAACTGGCCAAGCGCGGCCATGAAGTGACCATTTACGAGGCGTTGCACAAAGCCGGCGGCGTGCTCCTGTACGGCATCCCGGAGTTCCGCCTGCCCAAGCAGATCGTGGCGCAGGAAGTGGACCGGCTGAAAGAGGCCGGCGTGAAAATCGAGTGCAACGTGGTCATCGGCCGCACCTACACCGTGCCCGAATTGCAGGCGAAGTTCGACGCCATTTTCATCGCCAACGGCGCGGGCCTGCCCGTGTTCATGAACGTGCCCGGCGAAAATTTGAAGGGCGTCTACTCCGCCAACGAATACCTGACGCGCATCAATCTGATGGCCGCCTATCAATTCCCCCAGGCCGACACGCCGGTGCTCAACGGCAACCGGGTGGCCGTGGTGGGCGGCGGCAATGTGGCCATGGATGCCGTGCGCACCGCCAAGCGGCTCGGCGCCGCGGAGGCCATGATCGTGTATCGCCGCACCCATGATGAATTGCCCGCCCGCGCCGAGGAAGTTCACCACGCGGAACAGGAAGGCGTCCGGTTCGAATTTCTCACCGCGCCGCTCGCCGTGCTGGGCAACGACAAGCGCCGGGTCACCGGCCTGAAATGCCAGAAGATGAAGCTGGGCGAGCCGGACAGCTCCGGTCGGCGCCGGCCCGAGCCGATTCCCGGTTCCGAATACACTTTGGACTGTGACCTCGTGGTGGTGGCGATCGGCACCAAGGCCAATCCCCTGCTCACGGCCACCTGCCCGGATCTGAAGCTGAACAAGTGGGGCAACATCGTGGCCGATGAAAACGGCCAGACCAGCCTCCCCGGCGTCTTCGCCGGCGGCGACATCGTGCGCGGCGCCGCCACCGTGATCCTGGCCATGGGCGATGGCAAGAAAGCCGCCCTCGCCATGGATGCGTATCTAACCAAGCTCTGAACCGCTGATTCCCCGCTTTCACCCGTGCCCACAAAATCACGGGACCAGTCGCGTTGAAAGAATTCGGCGGCTAATGCCGCCGCCTTCGGGTATTTCCACCCGTCAGACAGTCATCCCCTTCCAAGGGCCTGAGCGTAGCGAGACCGGATAGTTACATTAGTTACAAATGACGCTTTTCGCTGGCGCACCCGGGACCGATGTGCGACGGTAACTGTATGCGTGAAACAGCGGTGATGACTTTGCGGATGCCCCAAGGCGTCAAGCGCGGCGTCGAGCGTCTGGCGGCCCGGTTCGGGCACAAACCCGCGCAACTCGGCGTGCGGCTGATCGAGGAAGGCCTGCGACGGCGCGACTTTCCCCAAATTGAATTGCGGGAGACGGCGTCTGGCCGCGTCGCCTACCTGGGCGGCACCCGGCTGGCCATCCATTGGATCACCGGCTTGGTCCCGGCAAAGATGACCGCGGAGGCGTTCGCCCGTGAATATGATCTCACCCCCAACCGGGTCCGCGCGGCCGTGGCCTATGCGCAGGCGTTCCCGGATGAAATCGCGTCCGACCGGGAACAAGTTGAAGCCAACCGGCGGTGGGTGGCGGCACAAGCCCCCACGCCACGCCGGAGAAAGCCGGCCCGGAGCCGACGCAGGACGATTCCATGAAGTTGCTGCTGGATGTGCATGTGGCCAAAGCGGTGTTGGGCGCCCTGCGCAAGACCGCACCGGCCGTTCAAGCCCAGCACATCTCTCAATGGCGCCACGGCGCCCTGCTCCAGGCGGATGACGAAACCATCCTCGCCGCCTGTCACACCGAAAAGCAGATGTTGCTCACCTATGATCTGGCCACCATTCCCGATTTGCTGCGCCGATGGATGGCTGAAGATCGCCCGCATTCCGGCGTCATTTTCGCCGACGAGCACACGCTCAAGCCAAACGCACCGGCGGCCCTGGCCGCCGCCATCGCCGACTTGGCCCGTGAAATCGGCAGCCGCGACACCACCAACCTGATCCACCACCTGCACCCACGGCATTAAACTGATTGCGCCCGCGAGCCGCCGTGGGATAAACCCAGCTTCATTTACGGTTGAGGACAATCATTAGACAAGGACCGGGCTTGCCAAATTCAATGTGCCGGGTTTTCCTCCAGCAGCCGCACCGGGCCGAATAAACCCGCCGGTTCCAGTGGCGTTTGCGCGGTCAGTTTGCGAATGTTGGTGCGGGTGAAACGCCGCGCCGGCGGGAGACCCGCGTCGCCGATGATCCGGTTAGGCCAGAAATTGACGACCTCGATTTCCAGGTGGTTTTCGCCGGACTTCAACGCGTCCGTCACGTCCGCGCGAAATGGCGGGCACCAGACAATACCGCAAGACTGGCCATTGACTTTGATCTCGGCCAATTCGCGGAGATTGCCCAGATCCAAAACCATTCTGGCGCCAGTCGGCCTGGGTCTGGCCGGGTCGGACGCAAAGGTTTTCTCATAGGTGGCGGTACCGGAATAGAACTTGATGCCTGGCTCCGGCAGGGTGGGCCAACTGGCCAGGGTGGCAAATTGCGCCGTCTCCGGACCGCCCCATTGAGGATCGAAATGCACCGTCCAGGCACCGCGAATTTCCATCACCGGCTCCAGCGTGGGAGCATTCGCCTTGGCCCTTGCCGGATGGGCCGACGACGGCTCGCGAAAAATCACAAACCACGAGCCGCACGGGCCAAAATCCAGGGGCACGGACGTGCGCCCCTCCTTTTCCTCGTACGCCGCCGCGAATATTTTCTCGCCGGTCACGGCATTCCACAACTCGGGCGCCTTGCCGGCCACGCGGAATACACAGTCCCCGGAAACCGGATTGGTCGAACGGTTGGCCACAAAATAAATTTCCGTCCCATCGTCCGCGCGGTGAAGGTAGTCCAGCGGCGTGGCCGGATGGCTGTTTGACTCGAAATCCGGCGGCACTCCGTCTCCCCGCAGAACCTCACGCACCGTCTTGCCGCTGAGGACGCGACCCAGGCCGGTTTGACCGCTCCACAATTCGCCACCGATTCTCTTGATCGCGGCATCCGTGGCGGACCTTTCGTTCAAGGTCTCGCCACGCGTTGGCCGGGGACCGATCACGGTGGCTCCGGCGAGCACCAATTGGCGGATCTTCTCCAGCACCGGCAGCGAAATCTGGTCCCGGTCCGGGAGCACCAGCACCCGGTAGCTCATGCCGTCGGGCAGCACAATCTTTCCGGCGCGCACGGTGGCACGTTCGCGCAACGCCTCCGCGGTGATCACGTCGTAATCGTACCCGGGTTCGCAGTGGGCCGGATCAGAGGCTTTTAGCTGCGAAAAATTTGGCACGTGATCGCCGTAATAATACAGCACATCGGCCACGAACAATCCCCGCTGCAACAAGAACTGACAGCGGTCGATGTAGCCGAAAAACGGCGCGGATTTGGCCCACCAGGTGACTTTGGGATTGAGGTGCGTGCCGGCAAAATATTGCTGGCCCGGAATGCCGGTATCCTCCGGCGAGCAGACGAAGGCGTGCCACACGAGCCGGTTCATGCCTTCACACAGCGCCTGGTCGAAACTGGGTTTGAGATTGTCCCAGAGTTTTTCCTGCCAATGCGGGCCGATGGTGGTGAACCCTTCGTCCTGCGTGAGGCGATGCCCGTAGGTGTGCGCGGCGCTGGCGGGTTGTTTGACAAAAAACCGGTTTCTGTCACCCACCCGGTGGGTCCACGACCACGCCCAAAATTCACTCATCGGCACGTCGTCCCAGCCGAGACAGCGCTGCGCATCGATCGGCACCGCGTGCGGCCCGCCGCTTTCCGGATGGATGCCCAGGCCGTGCCGATGCGCGTTGTCGCGGAAAAGCCGGTAGTGGTCATCGACCGCCAGATCACCCAGGGTTCGGCGATAGTCGAACAGAAAACGGTCGCTCTCTTCGCGCGAGTTGACGATGCAGCCGGCCAGCACGGGCAGCCACGGCGTAAGCTCGTACCCGCGGCGCTGCTTGAACTCTTCAGGCAGGAGCGGAGTCCAGTTCGCCAGTTCAATCTCCCAACTGTCGGTGTGCAGATACTTCAGGGTTTTTCCCGCCAGCGGACCGGCATCAGCAATCAAGGGTTCCACGACCGCATCCCAGTAATCTTGGAAGGCCGTGCGGCTGTAAACATCCAAGGCAAAGCCGCCCCAGCCGTCGCTGCTGGTGGAAACATAAGCGTGATTGCCGATGGTATAACCGAACCGAAAAATCCGCCACGTGCCGGGAGGGGCGTCCCATGACAGCACGCCGTCTGGGTTTAGCTTGGCGGTCAAGACCACCACGTCGCCGGCCTTGACGTCCGGCTCACCCGCCGTGGCCGGAAGCTCGGCGAACAGCGGCGTTGAATCAGGCGCGGAAAAAGGTTCGAGTGACGCTTGCAAGGCCTTTTGCTTCCAGTTTTCCGGCGGCGGATGCGGCGCCGTCTGGGTGACGCGGAAGGCCACCACCGCCAGGTCGCGGTAAAAGTCTTCGCGCGACTTCGGTGGCGGCAATGGCCTGACGAGGTGAACCCCACCGACGACCGTCAATTCCGACCAGACATACTGTTTCGCCGCGTCGTCTTTCGTTACCACCGGTCCGCCGAGATTCCAACCGCTTTGGATGTTCAGGCTGAGTTCCAATCCGAGCCGGTCGGCCTCGCGCAGGGCGTGCCGGTACAATTCACGCCAGGCCGGCGAAAAAAACGTCGGCCCGTGCGGAACGTCGCCATTGCCCTCCTGCGACGCGCCGCCGGCGTCAATGATCACCGCGCCGCCGAACCCCTTGGCTTTCATTTCCTCAAGATCGCGCGTGATGGCGGCCGGGGTGACGTTGCCGTTGAGCCACCACCAATAGGCGAACAACCGCGCCTCGTTGGGGGGATTCCGCCAGCCGGCGTCCAACGCCGCTTCAGCCCGCAAACCGGCCCGCCCTGGCCAAAGGACCAGGCTGGTACAGAATACGATCAGAATGAGGCGTGCCGCCCGCATTGGTTCGCCGCCCAAGATATATTCCACGGGAGAATTGAACATCCCGTATTTGTGGGAGGGGGAGCGTTTACTTTTTTCTGGATTCATTTGTCCTCCCTGCGTGAACACCTCCATGGCACCAGCCTTGCCCGTGAGCGATCATCCCTGCATGAGTCGCGCAGGGTCCCCGCAACCGGCCACGCTCAACCTCGCAGCCGCCGCCATCCTGCGGAAGATCAAGGTCGGGCGCTGAATGTTGAAGGTTGCCAAGCGGCGGCGGCTGTGCGAAAACGTTGCCCGTGACGCCGCCCTCAATCTGATGTCCCCGCGGGAAAAACATCCCGGTCTCCGCCGCTCAAACGTGTGCGCGGCCCTCGCGGCCTTGCTGATGATCTCGAGCGCGGCCGTTTGCTTTGCGCCCTTGTTCGCCGCCGATCCCCCGCTGGCGAACACCAACTGGCTGGTCGAGGCCACCAACCATCTCGGACTCTGGATTTGGGACACCAACACTTTTGACAAGCAAACGTGCCGGCTCTGGAAGTCGTTCCAACTTCCTCCGGGCGCAAAGCCTCTGAGCGCCACCTTGCGCATTACCGTGGATAACGGCTATTCGCTTTTCTGGGACGGGCGCGAGATCGGCCGCGGCAGCGACTGGCGAACCGTGACCAAATACGACGTGACCCGATTGCTGAATCCCGGTCCGCACCAGCTTGCGGTTGAGGGCTTCAATGACCGTTTGGAGGCCGGCCTCATGTTTGGCTTGCACATCGAATTTCAAAATCGGCCCGATCTGGACCTCCTTTCGGATGAATCGTGGTTCATCGTGCCGGAGACCCAAAAGAGTTGGACCACGCGGCAGCGGCCGGCAGCGGGCTGGCATCCCGCGATGGTCATTGGGCCGATCCATCGTCATCCGTGGGAAGTCTGGCCCTACGGGCTTACCACGGGGCCGCCGCTGGTGCCGCTGGTCGTCCATTTTTGGCAGACCGGTTGGTTTCAACTGTCACTCTTGACCCTGCTATTGCTGGCGGTGGCCGGCTGCGCCTGGCTGCAGGCGCAGCTTTCGTTGCACGCCCGCGCCCGGCGGCTGTTGGAGGACGAACGCATCCGCATCGCCCGCGATATCCACGACGATCTCGGCGCCCAACTAACCCAGCTCGTGTTGCTGGGCGAAGTGGCCCGGCGCGAGCAACCGGACAAGTCTTCCGCGCAGGCGCAGTTCAACCAGATCTGCGCGCTGGCGCGCGAACTGTCCCATGGCATGGATGAAGTGGTCTGGGCGGTGAATGCGCGCCGGGACACGTTGCGCGATTTTACCAGCTACGTGTGCAAATACGCCCAGCTCTTCTTGAATCCCACGCCCATCCGCTGTCGCTTGGACGTGGAATCGGACCTGCCGGTGATCGCCTTTGATCTGCCGGTGCGGCGGAATCTGTTTCTCGCGGTCAAGGAGGCGCTGAACAACGCGGCAAAATACTCGGGGGCGGCGGAGCTGTTTCTGCGCATTCATCGCGCCGGCGAGCGGCTGGTGGTGGCGGTTGAGGATGACGGCCGCGGATTTGCTCCGTCGCCGTCGGGGGGCGACCGTCACGGTCTGGTCAATATGCACGAGCGCCTGGAGAAAATCGGCGGCACCTGCGAATTATTTAGCGCGCCAGGCGCCGGTTGCCGGGTGGTCTTTACCGTGCCCCTGATAAGTTCGGAATCGCGCGGCTGGCTGCCCTGGCTCCGCCAACCGTCCACCCCCCCCAAAAGCGAGCTCGAAAGGTGAATGGGCGATGACGACGTTTTGTTGCTTCATAATTCCCACGGTCTGCCTCATATTGCCGCCATGATGCCTGCCTATTCATCACCGGTCAAAGTCGTGCTGGTCGAGGACAAACCCGGCGTGCGCGATAGCTGGGTGAAGCTCATCAATTCCCTGCCCGGCTTCGCGTGCGCCAACACCTGCGCGTCCGGCGAGGAAGCCTTGCGGCTCATCCCCACCCTCAATCCCGGCGTGGTTTTGATGGATATTTTCCTGCCCCGCATGTCGGGCATCGAATGCACCGCGCGGCTCAAGCTGCAAATGCCGAAACTCCAGATTTTGATCCTCACAGCGGTGGAGGACGACGAGTTGGTGTTCAAGGCGCTGGAGGCCGGCGCGGACGGCTATCTGTTGAAACGCACCACGCCGGAGAGTCTGCGCGCGGCGATGCTGGATGTGCTGGGCGGCGGCGCGCCGATGACCAGCGAAATCGCGCGGCGCGTGGTGGAATCGTTCCGCCGCGCCAGCCAACAGCCGAGGCCGCTCGTGCACCTGTCCACACGCGAAGAGCAGGTTTTGGTTTTGCTCTCCAAGGGTTATTCCAACAAGGAAATTGCCAGCGAACTGGCCATCGGCACGGAAACCGTGGGCAGCCATCTGAAGCACATCTACGAAAAAATGCACGTCCGCTCGCGCGCCGAAGCCGTGGCCCGCTATGTCTCCGGCAACGTCTAGGCTGCACCTAAACCGTTGTGCCCGGCGGACTTTGTCGTGAGCCCCCGGTTGCCGGATCTCACTCCCCCCGCCGCCGGTCATTGCCTCCAGCCCACGTCGGGAGCGGCCTCCGATAGTATCCCACGATTACGGGATATGCACTGCGGTCGAATCTGTTATTCTGAAAGGGTGTTTTGCGTAGCGTCGGTTAAGCGATCTCAATCACCAAGTCGCAGCTAACAACTGAAACGAAAATCAAATGAAGAAATCCATCGCCTTGATTCTAGCCTGCGCGACAGGCGTCGCAGCCCAAGCCCAGACCATCATTGACACCTTGACCGGAAACCTGGGCGCCTACACCACCACGCTCGTGAACGACACCTCCAGCGGCGCTGGCCAGGGCGTTTCATTTACCAGCAGCGCCTCGGGATTGCAGGCGAATTATGCCGGCACCGGGACCACCCCGGAGCAAGCCGTATTTCTGGCTCCCGCCTCCTCGTTCAGCACCACTTTCGGCGTCGGTGATACGCTGCTTGTCAACACCACGATGGCCAGTTCATCCACCACCGAGGACTTCGGCCTGGCCATTGCCGCGACCGCCACGCCGACCGCCGCCAGCAGCGCCAATTATAACACGCGCGGCACCTTTGACTGGGCCAGCATCAGCCTCCGTCCGAGCCAGACGGCCATCCGCGTGAACACTTCGATTAGCGGCACGGTCAACACCGGCGGCGGCATCGTGGGCAGTATCACCCCGGCCAATATTTCCGAACTGTTCATCACTTGGAATTCGGCCGATAGCTTTTCGCTGGGCTATGTGGATAACGGGGTTTCGACTGTTGACGAGACGGTCACTTTCGCCTCTGGCAGCACGATCGGCACGGCCATCGGATTTTATGGCGACCTGCGCGCCACCGGTACCACCTTGGGTGACTTCACTGATTTAACCATCGTTCCGGAGCCGTCCACGCTCGCCCTTTGTGGCGTGGGCTTGGTGGCTCTGGCCGGCGCGGTGCGGCGCAAAAAATGATTTTCCACCCCCACCCCATGCCATCCGAGCCGCCGGGTTCCCCGGCGGCTTTTTTGCGGCGGAATGGAGCCAGCGCCCGGCGGAACTGGTCGCCAGCTTAGCATCCCGCATTTCAGGGATGGATAAAAATCCGGCTGGCATGGTAGACTTGCTGCCACTTCCTCAAACATCAACCCCAACAAATATATTCGAGACATGAAAGTGCTTAAGTTTGCTTTTTGTTTATTGCTGGCACTATCAGCGCCGCCACTGATGCAGGCCAATCTGGTCGGCCCCTACAAGGCGGATGCCGATACGTTGTTCCTGTTGCACCTCGACGAAGTGGCGGGGAGCTCCGTCACCACCAATGTGGGTCTTAAAGGGGGAAATTTCATCAGCGTGAACTATGCCTCGGGGGGAACCGCGCCGCCGGTGGTCACCACCATGCTGGGCGGCACCAGCTTTGCTTCCGGCTCCCTCAATTTTGCGAATTGCGTGGCCAACACCACCGCCGGTTATCTCCTGGGGTATGATTTCAGCGGCGACGGAACGTTCACCGGCGATGGCGGCGGCGGCACCCTGGGCGCGGACGCGCTGGCCATGACGAATTTGAACATCGGCCTGGGCGGGCAATCCCCCTTCACGCTGGAAGCCCTCATTTGTCCGAGCACCACTTCCGGCAACCAGGAGATCATTTGCACGGACAGCTCCGCGAGCCAACGCGGTTTCCAATTTCGCATCAGCAGCGGCAGCCTCATGTTCCAATTTATCTACGGTTCCCAAGCGCTCACCGCCACCATTCCCACCAGTGGCGCGAATGCGTTTGTGGCCAACGGGTGGTATCATGTCGCGTTCACCTACAATGGCGCGGTGGGCACCCTGTATTGGACCAAGCTCGATCCCTCGGCGGGCGCCGCCAACGTCATCGGCTCCGGAGCGTTGACCCTGGGCGCGGCGGACGGCACGGTGACGGGGACGCTGTGCCTCGGCAACCGCGGTCGCCCGAACGGGACCGAGACATTTTTGGGCAGCATCGACGAAGTGCGCATCAGCAGCGTCTGCCGCGCCGCCAACCAAATGCAATTCTATTCGCCGTTGGTCACCATTACCCAGAATCCGATCAGTCAGAATGTCGATTACAATGAGCCGGTGTCCTTCACCCTGGGCGCCACCACCACCGGCAGCACGCTGGGGTACCAGTGGTGGTTCAACTCCAACGGTATCGCGGGAGCAACCAATGCGACTTTTGCCATTTCGAATGTGGCCGCCGCGAATGGAGGCTATTATAGCTGTCTGGTCACGAACACGGCCGGCAACGCCGCCACCAGTTCACCAGCGCTGCTCGTCGTGGGCGCGGCCAACTTCCTGAACCATCGCTACAACTTCAATACCAACGCCGCCGACCTCATCGGCACGGCCGACGGGACGCTGTTTGGCGACGCGGTGGTCACCAACGGCTCGCTGGTGCTGGACGGCACCAGTGGCACTTATATGCAACTGCCGGCCGACGTGGTGAACGGCGCCGATCAACAGGCGTTGACCATGGAATTTTGGGCCACCTTCGGCGTGAATTCCGACAACTGCTACGTGTTCAGCTTTGGCGACACCAACATCATTTTGGATACCGTCAATGGCAGCCAATACGCGATTTATTCCCCGCACAACTCGAGTGGACAGGGCCTCTACATCACGCCCAGCGACAGTGGATTCGCGCAATCGGTGACCGCCAGTGGCAACCTGGACGGATTGACCCTGCATGTGGCCTGCGTGATTGATCCTCCCAACCAAACCATGGCCATCTACACCAACGGCATCTTGGAAGCCATCAACACCAACCTGACCATCGGCTTGGCCAACGTAAATGACGTGTTTTCCTACATCGGCGGGTCGCTTTTTCCGGCCGATCCCACCTTGAATGCCAGTATTGACGAATTGCGCATTTACAACGGCGCCCTGTCCAGCCTGAGCCTCAAGCAAAGCGATGATCAGGGGCCGAATATCGTGCTGGCCACCGGCCCCGCCACGTTCGCCATCCAGCCCGCGAGCACCTCCGTGCCGGTGGGCCAGTCCGCCACCTTCACCGCGGCGGCGGTCGGCTATCTCCCCATCACTTACCAGTGGTATAAAAACGGAGCGCTCGTGCCGGCTGCCACCAACGCCAGTTATTCGTTTGTGGCCGCCCTCGCCGACAACAACGCGAGCATCGTCTGTTATGCCACGAACACCATCGGCGTGACCACCTATGTCACCAACAGCGCCACCGTTGCCCTGTCCGTGTTTCTGCCCCCGACGCTCGCCTGGCTGGGAAGCGCCGATGGCGGCGCGAATAACACGTGGGACACCACCTCGCTGGACTGGACCAACAACCTCGCCGGCGGCGGCGTCCTGGCCTTCGCCCAAACCAACGGCGTCGTGTTTGACGACCGCGCCGGCGGCGGCTCGGTTGACCTGGAGCAATCCATTATTCCTTACAATATCACGGTCAATGCCTCGGCGAGCTACACCCTGACCTCCTCCGGGAGCGAGGGGCTGCTCTCCGGTCAGGGCTCCATCCTCAAGCAGAATTCGGGCACGTTGACGATCGACCTGACCAACGTGATGAGCGGTCCGACCACGATTTCCGGAGGTAAGCTTCAAATTGGCAACAATGACACCTTCGGCACGCTGGGGTCCGGCCCGGTGACCAACAATGGCACGCTCTCCCTTGACCGGGCGGACACCGTCCTCACTCTGGCCAATGCGATTCATGGCACCGGCACCCTGAGCGTGGATGGGAACGGAGCCGTGACCATTTCGGGCAACAGCGATTTCTCGGGCACCACTTTGCTCAACGACGGCATCGCCTATCTCACCAGCCGCACCGGCCTCGGCTCCCCCGCCAGCGGAACCATCGTCGCCTCGGGGGCACAGCTTTATCTGACCGTCGGCTTGGATCTGGCCGAGCCATTGTCGCTGGCGGGCAGCGGCGATGGCAACGGGGCGTTGCGTGTGGGCGGGGCCGCGGCCAGTGTGGAAACGGGGGCGATCTTCCTGACCACGGATTCAACCATTGACGTGGATGGGAGCGCCACGCTCACGCTCAGTAACGTCGTTTCTGGCGCGGCGGCGTTGACCGCCAGCGGCAGCGGCACGCTGGCTTTGAATGCCACCAACACGTTCACCGGCGGGTTTGTCTTGGATGGGCCGGTGGTCAACGTCAACGCCCACGGCGCGCTCGGTCCGGGCACCGTCAGCATCACCGGTGCCGGCTACTTCTTGATCGGCGATGGCTTGAATGTGCCCAACTTCTTCCTCGCCAGCTCGGTTTCGCCTGGCACAGCCTTGGGTCTGCTCATGGTCAATGATAACACCAACGGCACGGTCACCACCCTCAGCGGACCGCTGGAGTTCGACGTCTCTCCCGCCAGTGGCGGCAATTTCGCCGGCCCCACTTCGTCAGGGTACTTGAACGTAACCGGGCCGATCACCAACAACGGGAGCGGCACCATCAGTTCGCGCCTCGGCTTTGTGCGCTTTTCCGGCGGCGGCAGCTATACGACCTTTGATCTCGATCAGGGCACGGTTTCCCTCGGGGCCAACAACGGTCTTTGCCCGGCCGCAACCTTGGCGATGGCCGGTTCGGGGGCGGCCACCTTTGACTTGAATGGCTTCGATCAGACCCTCGAAGGGCTGACGAACGGCGCGACCTATGCCGAACTGGTCACCAATAGCGACGCGACCACCAGCGTTTTGACGTTGAATCTGGCCGTAGCCGATACCTACAGCGGCGATATCGGCGGCGCCCTTGCTCTGGTCGACAACGGTCCGGCGAGTTTATATCTCGCCGGCACCAACACTTACACCGGCAACACCACCGTCAAAGCCGGCATGCTGGAATTGGCCCAGCCTTCGTTCGCGGCGCAGTCCACCGTTACCTTGGCCGCCGGCGCCTTGCTGCAGTTGGATTTCGCCGCCACGAATGTCGTGTCGGCGCTGGTGCTGAATGGCGTGAGCCAGTCGCTGGGCATCTACAACAGCACCACCAAGCCGTCGTATTTCAGCGGATCCGGCAGTCTCCAGGTTGTCACCGCCGTCCCGCTGAGCCCCACCAACCTCACCGCCAGCGTGAGCGGCAACACGCTCAACTTGTCGTGGCCCGCCAATTACCTCGGCTGGCGCCTCTTGGAGCAAACCAATCACCTGGCCCAAGGTCTGAGCAATAACACCAACGATTGGGGTACGGTCAGCGGCTCCACGAGCACCAACATAATCAGGGTGGGGGTCGATCCCGCGAAGCCGGCGGAGTTTTACCGCCTGGTCTATCCGTAAACGGCCGTCAAAATCATTCACGCACGGGGTGAAAGTCCACTGAGGCTTTCACCCCGTATTTTTTGCTGTTGCTGGGCGCAAGCCTGCTTTTCAGCACGCCCCCTCATTGTGCCATTCGATTTCCTCGCCGCCCCCCCCGAATTGACCAGCGCAACCGCCGCTAACCTTTCAGTGTTTCCGCTTTCCGGCTTTCCCGCTTTTGTAAATCTTTTCCACCACCGCCAGCGCTGCCCGGGCTTCCTTGAGGCCAGGCACAGGCGTGCGCCGGAGCCGGATGTCCTCGAAGAACTCGGTCATCTCCAGCTTCCACGATTCATCGCCCCGCGGGAATTCCCAAATGGTCGTGTCCGGCGGCCCCATTTGCGGCAACATTTGATAATACGTCAACCGCTCCACGCCGTAGCTGCCGCCCAACCCTTCCCAATGCAACTTGGCGTCGCGACCGTAGATTTCCAGACTGAAGAGATTCTTCCATTCGCTGCAACTCACTTGCAGCCAGGCGGTGTTGCCCGCCGCATTGCGCAAGCTTAAGAAAGCGTTGTCATCCACCGGCATCTTCCAAAAATACGTGGCGGCATGGCCTTCGACCGTGGTGAACTCGCCCAGGAAAATGCCCGCCAGGTCAATCAGATGCACGCCCTGGTCGATCAGCTCGCCGCCCCCGGATAGCTTCGGGTCCGCGCGCCATTCCTTTTCATAGCCCACGCGTCCACCCTGGCCGTAACGTCCGCGCACAAACATCATGGGGCCCAGCGCGCCGCTGCGGAACAGCTCCTGCGCCTTCAACGCCGCCGGATGGTACCGGTGGTTGTAACCCACCCGCACCAGCGCGCCCGTCTGGGCGGCCGCCGCGGCAATGGCCTCCACTTCCGCCACGCGGATAGCGGCGGGTTTCTCCACCAGCACATGCTTGCCGTGTTTCACCGCCGCGAGCGTGATGGGCGCCAGCGTGGCGTTCAACGTGGAGACAAACACCACCTGCACCTCGGGATCGGCCACGGCACTTTCAAAATCAGCCACCGCCCGGCCGCCCTTGGCCAGTCTTACCAACTCCTCGGCCCGGGCCAGATTCGTATCGCAGGCCACGACCAGCCGGCTGCCCGCCGGCATGCCCAACAGCCGCTTCTTTCCAATCAATCCGCAACCAATGATGGCGTAGTTCATATTTCAGCGTCTCCCCTGCTCTGCTCCCAACGTTGCAAACTGGAACGACGAAAGCCGACAGGTTGGACAAGAATGATTCTTATTTGGGGTTCCAATTTTTGCCGCGGTCCTCGGGCACAATCCGACGCAGGCAATAAATATCCGATTTCGCGAGGTCCTCCCGGTGCCGCTGCAAATCCTTCCACGGATCCCACTGGGCGCTGATGAGCTTGCCGGTGATGCCGTCGCTCTCCGGGCTGGCCAGGTAAACCGCCAGGCTGGCGCCGAGTTCCAGCGGCACGGCACCGTTTTCCTTCCACTGTTTGTTCTTGGCGAAGAACGCCGCGCCCACGCGCTCGGGGCCGGCGGCCAGCACTTCATCCACCAACCGGGTGGCCAGCGCGCCGGGCGCAATCGCGTTCACCTCCACCTGAAACGGCCGGAGTTCTTCCGCCAGCGTTTCCATCAGCCGCACCACTGCGGCCTTGGAAGCCGCGTACGCGCTGATGTTCGGCAACGGGTTGGTGGCCCCCCCGCCGCTCAGCACCACGATCTTGCCGGCGCCCGCCTTTTTAAAATGGGGAATCACCGCCCGACACGGCAGCAGCACGCCAAACAAATTGATGTCCAGCGCGCGCCGCCATTCCTCCAGCGAAACCGATTCGGTCGGTCCCATGGGACCGTAAATGCCGGCATTCAACACCAGCGCCTCGAGGGAGCCCAGCCCCTGCCGCGCAAAGGCTACCAATTCGTTCACCTGGGTTTCATTGGCCACGTCGCACGTGTGGGCCAGCACTTTCCGGGCGGGATATTTCGCCGCCAGCTCGTCGCGCGTGGCGCAGAGTTCCTTGGCGTTGCGGGCGCAGATGACCACGTTGGCGCCCTCGCGCAAAAAATGTTCGGCAATGACCTTGCCCAGCCCCTGGCTGCCGCCAGTGATCAGCGCATTCCGTTTTTCGAGTTTCATGTCAAAAGATGGTTTCCACTCCGTAGCCGGCAAAACGCTCGTCGCTCGTGACCACGGGCAATTTGTGAATCAATGCCGTGGCAATGATGAATCGATCGCACAGATCGGCATGCACCGGCGGCAGGCCGGCCGCCTTCACGCAAATCTCCAAATCCAACGGCAACACAGTGATTCCGTAGTGCGCCACCGCGCCATTAAGCCAGACCGGCACCGGGTCCGACAACTTCAATTTCCCGCCATGCACTTTCAAGGCAAGCTCAAACCCGGAAATGGCTGACAGGCAAAGTTGCGGCGCCGTTTCGAGCTGCCGCAGCACCTGCCGGCGGAGACGCCGGCCGGCCACCAGCCACAGCAGCGCGCAGGTGTCCAGCAGCATCAATCCTCCACCCGGCCCCATTCCGCCGCCGTCAACGGCTCGGTGGGGTCGTAGTTGATCTTGATCTGGCTCAACCGCGGATGCGGCGCCAGGTTGCGCTTGACCGGTTGATGCGGCACAAGGTCCGCCACCGGCTTGCCGTTTCGGCAAATCATCACCGGCTCCCCCTTGTCCTCCACCTGCGCCAGCAGACTGGAAAGGTTGGTCTTGGCTTCATGCACGTTGACCGTGATCACGAGGATAAGTTAGCTAACTTGGCTAAGCTGTCAAGCACGGCCCACGGACAACAGTTCCACGCCGGCGACGCCCTTCAATTCCTTCTCCAAAAAGCGGTTGGCATCCACAAAAACAGGCTGGCGCATCCGGGCGGCCAGGCCCGCCCAGTCCGCCTGCCGGAATTGCGGCCATTCCGTGCAAACCGCGGCCGCATCCGCCCCGGCCACGGCGGCCGCCAAATCGGCCGCCAGCTTTACCCCGGCCAGTTCCGCCGGCAGGGTCTTCACCGCCGGATCAAACGCGCTGACCGACGCCCCCGCGGCCACCAGCGCCTGGCACAATTCCACCGCCGCGCTCCGCCGCAACGTGTCCGTGTTCGTCGTATAGGTGAGCCCCAGCACCGCCACCCGCTGGCCCCGCAAGTCGCCCAGGCGCGTTTGCAAGCGCCGGCAGGCCCAGCCGCGATGCAGGTCGTTGCTGATCTTGATGGCCGGGATGACCGAGATTTTTTCGCCGTGCGCCGCCGCGAGCTTGCTGAGCGTGACCACATCGCGCGCCAGCGTGCCGCCGGCAAACGGTCCGCCCGGCCCCAGATACGCCTTGGGGCCAATCCGCGGCTCGCTCTTGAGACCGGCCGACACTTCCTTGGCATCCGCCCCGGTATGCTCGCACAGGCGCGCCACTTCGTTGATGAACGTGATGGACAGCGCCAGGAAGGAGTTCAGCGCGTGCTTCACCATTTCCGCCGACTCGGTGCGCATGAATAGTGTCTGCGCGGCAAACGGTTTGAACAACTCTTCGAGCAGCGCCTTCTTGGCGTCATTGCGAATGCCCACCACCGCCCGCTCGGCCTGTTCGAAGGCGTCGATCGCCTTGCCCAGCCGCAGATTTTCCGGCGAGCAGGCAAAGTGGAACTGGGGGAACTCCCGCTCCAACTGCGCGCAGGTGCCTACCGGCAATTGCGCCGAAATCAACACCAGC
Source organism: uncultured Bifidobacteriaceae bacterium (assembly GCA_964437865.1). Taxonomy (GTDB): domain Bacteria; phylum Verrucomicrobiota; class Verrucomicrobiia; order Limisphaerales; family UBA11358; genus UBA11358. The sequence continues at coordinate 39,907 of CAYTJG010000015.1, forward strand.
GCCCCGGCTGGCAAATGCGGCAGGGCGCGACGCAGATTGCCCAGCACGAAAGCCACGTCCGATTCGTCGTTTTCATTCACCGGGGTATCGTAGGTGAGCCAGAGCAGATCCGCGTGGGCGCAGGCCACCTGGGGATCGGTGGTGAACTTGAGGCGGCCGGCGGCGAGCCCGGCGCCCAGCAACGCGTTCAGTCCGGGCTCCAGCAGCGGCGCCTGGCCCGCGTTCAACCGTTGGATGTTCGCCGCATCAAAATCCAGCCCGACCACGTTAAAATGCCGGGCGCAGCAGGCCGCGGTGACCGTGCCCAGATGCCAGAGGCCGAGGACGCAGAGATTCATGGTGCTGGGTTAATGCCGGGTCTGGTAGACCCATTCGTTCCGCTGGAGCCAGCGCAGCGTGCGCACAATGCCCTGCTCGATGGTCAGCGTAGCCTTCCAGCCGGTGGCCTG
>CAYTJG010000016.1:0-40154 GCA_964437865.1 uncultured Bifidobacteriaceae bacterium
CGCGAGCGAAAGGCGGCGTTGCTGACGCGGAGCGGAGCGGGCAGAGCGTCATGTCAGGCCGTGCTTTGGGTGGGCTTGCGCACGTTGGTTGGCAGGCGCGGCGCGCTCGGAGGCCGAACGTCGGCTTCGCACGCGCCCTACCCAAAACCAACCGGTGCGCGGTTGAACAAGGAAAGAACCTTGTCTCCCCCCCCGCGCCCCCTGCGTTTATGGCGTTTTCACCGGCTTGGGCGGATGGAACACGAAGGCGGCATAAAACCAGGCAATGCTCTCGCCCAGAATCTCCCGCACCCCGGCACTGTAATGCCACCAATGGGTCGCATCGTAGTCGGGGTCCGGCACTGAGATGATGCCCACCGAAGACTCCCGGCCGAAGGCTGCCTGGAACAACATCCGGGTGCGCCGACCATGGGCGTCTTCCGTGAGCACATTGAAGGCGCCGGCGGCCACACCGTTGGTGCCAAAGTACTCGCGTAGCGCCAGGGCCGAGCTGTACGTGCGATCGCGCCCATTGATGCGGCACGGAACCATCTGCACCAGCTTCGCTGGAAAGCCGACTTTCACCAGGTCCTCCGCGCCCGCGCTGGCGTAGGTGTTGAAATCGTTGCTGTAACCGCCGGTGCCGATGATGGGGCCGCCGGTCGTGTAAATCCGGGTGTAATGGCCGGCCTGAAATTCCGCCACCGCCGCCAGCATGACGTACCGCGGCACCCAGCCTTCCACGACCAGGATTTTGGCATCCATCCGGTGGGTGACCGCCAGGAATGGATGCACCAACCGCATCCAGGCGCCGCCCCCGATGAGCACCAACAAGCAGCCAGCCAGCCAGCCGCGCCAGGACAGGCCCCAGCGTTCCCGGCGGGTGAAGCAGCCAAATAATTTGCGGTCAGCGGGCATGCGGTTCGTTCAAGTGCGGCCGTCAGGCTGCACTTTTTCGACCGGTTTGGCCAGCGGGACCAGGCGATTTTCCGCGATGAACCGGGCGGCGCGATCCTCGCCCCGCGCCCATTGCCATTGGCAGCGGGCCGAAAAAAGGCCGTTGCGCAGCGCGTGCGGCGCCAGGCGCAAGCGGCGGCCCCAGCCAACCGTGCGGGGCGTCTCACCGGCCAGGAGAAAACGCAGCACCCAATGCGAAAAGGTGTGATAATAAATCAGCCGCAAAAAATACTCCCGGCGCAGCCGTCCGGCGGAGATCAGGTGGGTGATGTGCAAGTCAGGGAACACGCCGAACTCCAGTTCCAGGTCCGCCGCCGCCCAGGAAAACAAGTCGTCCTCGTGCGAAAAGAGTTCGCCACCCCGCCGCCCCAGCACCACGCAGGTTTGCAATTGCCGGACCCGCTCCGCGAATCGTGCGGCCACTTCCCGCCGCACGCAGAGGCCCGCCCCGCAGGGCAGGCCGTCGTTGTCTTTCGGCTCGCGGCTGCGTTGGGCCTGCGGCACGTTGCGCAAGGCCAGCATCGAAAGCAATGGCCTCAGCTCGGGCGGCGGCGGCGTTTCAAATTCCGGCTGCAAGTCGCCGGCCCCGAAGACACCCAGCCGCGGGTCGGCCGCCCGGTCGAGCACCCGGGCCAGATAATCCGCGGCCAGCAGGTTGTCGTCATCCACAAACACCAGCCACGTTCCGCGGGCCTCGGCGATGCCGCGCAGCCGGGCGGGCGTAAGTCCCAGCGTGGGCTCCACCAAATGTCGCCCGAGCGGATGCCAGGCCAGGTCGTAAGCCTGCGCCACCGACGGTTCGGACGCATTGTCCACCAGCAACAGCTCCCAACGTTCCCGGGAAAGGGTCTGCGCCTGGAGCGCAGCCAGCGTGCGCCGCAAATATTCCGCCCGCGGTTGGTGCGTGCAGAGGATGACGGAAATCTCCGGCGAGCGGTTGCCCATTTCGTTGCTCATGCGCGAATGCCCAGGCACGGTCGCGCCGGTCGCCGGGGAACCGTCCGGAGACAGCTGGACGCTGACGGCCTGGTCGGTTTTCTAGCCATGGGTTTCCTGGGCGGTGGGCGATTTCCGTTGGTTCACCAAACCGGCGACAGCCGGGAGCAGCCACAGCGCGTGCTTCAACACCTGCGGCGAAAAATCACAGCGCAACGCCCCGGCGAGTTGGCGCCAGGCGGCTCCCCGCCGGCCGGCCGCCGCCAGCGTCTCGGCGTTCTGGAGGGCAAACCCCGCCGTCCGCTGCAACGCGTCCCGCCGCACCCGCGCACGGGTGATCGCGTCCGGCACGTAGCCGCTGATGATCTCGATGCATTTGCGCACATCCGCCACGTCCCGGCCGGTCAGCGTCAGCCGCGAGCTTTCCGCGCCTTCGTGGACCCGAAAGCGCGCCAGCGCCTCGGGCTCGTACCACACCGGGAATTGCCGGGCGATGCGGCACCACAGCTCCCAATCCAGCGTAAAGCACAGGTCCGGTCGCAGTCCGCCGATCGATTCAAAAATCGAGCGCCGCACCAGCGCCGCCGACACCTGAATCGCCTGCGCCTGAGCCAGCCGGGTCAAGGCGTTGGGCAGGCAGCCGGCGGTTTCCATTTCCAAATTTGACAGCCGTTTGGACCGGCCGTGCTCATCGATGAATTCCTGCCGGCAGAACAACAGCGCCGGTCGCGCCGGCGATTCCATACCGGCTTGCAACTGGTGGTAAAACCCCGGCTTCACCAGGTCATCCTGGTGCAGGATGTGCAGCCATTGCCCGCGCGAGCGTGCGATGCACCGGTTCCAAATGCCCGCCAGACCGAGATTCCTGGCTTCGCGATGCACGGTCACGCGATCGCCCGCCACCTGTTTGACCAGCGCCTCCGGCGCCCCCTGGGGCGAACCATCGTCCACCACCTCGATTTGCATCAAGGCCTCGCCCGGGTCCTGCGCCAGCACGCTGCGCAGCGTCTCCGCCAGGTAATCCGCCCGCGGATTATACGTGGGGATCATCACCGACCAGCGGCAGGTGCCGACGGCCGGGCTTTCGGATGGCTGGTTAAGGGTCATTTACAACGGAGGCAGTTTACACCATGAGACAAGGGCCGTTCCGATTTCTCGTCCGGGCGACCGGGTGTGCTTGCCGGTGGAGGCCGGCGGTCATGCGAGCGGATACGTGCCGTGCAGCTCCCGCACGATTTCCGGAGGCAGGGCCGATTTTTCCAGCAGCGCGAAAGCCGCCGCCGGGGTGAGGCGCAGGGATGGCTGATGGAGCAGGGAAACCTTCAGGAACGGCATGCCGCGCTGCAACAGGAGATCGGGATAAACGGTGGTGGTATTGCGGGGCGGCAGTTCCCGGTTGCGCCCGAGGTGGCGGAGGGCCCGGTAGCGATCCCCGCAGCGCCCCGCCCAACCGCGTTCCGCGCGATAGGCGGCGATGATTTCCTTTTGCGGAAAGGCTGCCCGCCAGCGAAAGCCGCCTTCCGCCAGCCAGTCGCTCAAGCCAAGCTCGTAGCTGTAGATGACCTGGGCCTTGTTCCGATACGGCAGCACCGTGCGCCAGAAATCGCGAAAGCGGTCGCTGTGCAGCACCGGCTGCCGGAAGACCAGGAAATAGCTGGATAAATGCGGCTTGAACTCATCGTTGTCGGTGAGGCCCCAGAAATCGCATCCGGCCACGGCCAGGCTTTGCCACACCGCGCCGAGCGGCTGGAGCGGTCCGATGATGCTCGAGTTGGTCAGCAACAGCTCATCAAATTGGAGCCGGTCATACTCGGCCAAACCGCGCTGCCACATGCAAAAATCCAGGCCGGTGTTTTCACGCACGATCACGCGGGCACAGATCTGCTTGAGCGCCGCCACGCTGTCGGCGGAGAGTTCGGAATTGGAAACGAAGCAAACCTCGAAGCCCAGGGCGGCGATGCGCTCCAGACAATAGCGCACGTAACCGGCCACCTGCGGGGAGGGGCTGTAATGCGCGTAGATGGCCAGGCGTTTCATCGGGTTTTATAATTTCAGCCGGTCCGCCATGCGCCGCAGCAGGGAGCGGTTGGCAACCGCGGCGGCCTGGTCCAACTGGCATTGGAGCCGGTGGCCCAGCGCGGCGAACAATTGTCGCGTGGCCTCCGGGCGGGCATTGGCGGTCTGCAAAAACTGCCGGACGCCTTCGGGCTGTTCCCGGCCGACCGCCAGCATCCCCAGCCCGTAGCCATGTTCGAAATTGAAATGGGGAAAGCTCTGGCTGAGTTCCGCCCACAACTGATGCACGCCGAACCCGCGGTCCATGACCGCCGTATCGTGAAAAAGCACGAGGCCCCGCTCACTCACCTTGGGCAGCCAGGTCTCGTAGTCGTGCTTGACTGCGGCATAGGAATGCAGACCGTCGATATGCAGGAGATCCACGGATTTATCGGGCACCTGTCCCAGCGCCTCATCAAAGGTCATGCGCAGCAGCTTGGAAAAGGACTCGTAGGGCCGGTGGTGAGCCTTGAGGTTGTCGTAAACCTCCTGTCCGTAAAAGCCGGCATCCGCGTCACCGGCCCAGGTATCCACGGCGTAGCATTGGGTGGGGGCGCCGGTGGCCACCACGGCCTGGCAGCAGGCGCAATAGGAAACGCCCCAGTGGGTGCCCAATTCCACAAAAGCCCGGGGCCGTTGCAGTTCGATGAGCATCATGGCCAACGGCACGTGCTCGTTCCAGGCGGACAGGATATGCAACCGCTCCGGCCGGGTGAACAGCAGCGGGTAAGCCAGGGGATTAAATTGGGGTTCCATATTCTTCGCAGGCTGGTCGTCTGGCGCCGGTGGGTTCATCAGGGTTCAAGTTCTTCCACTTGCCAATCCAGGCGGGGCCGCATCGCCCCCGGCCACAGGCGCGCATATTTCTCGCGCACCTGGTCGAGGTCATGTTGGTCCACGGTTTGAAACGACACCACATCCCGCACCAAAGCGTGGAGTTGGTCCGGATTGTAAGTGCAGAGCGCCGCCAAAATGAAGAACTGTCCCTCCGCCAGCAAGTGCGCGGGCACCAGGCAGGTCGCCCGCACCAGCCCCGGCCGCCGCGCCGCCGACCACCAGTGCGGATTGATGAAATCATTGGAGACGAACAGCAACACGCCGTCTTCGTTGACGAAGTGAATCGAGACCGTCGGCTTGAGGCGTGCCTGCAAATTCCAATACTCCACCTCGATGGCAAAGGGCTCGCTGATGTCGATCGTTTCGGTCACGGCGCCCTGGGCATTCTTGACGCGCACGGCGTGCAACCGGGCCACGGCATCGCCGGGCGCCTGGTCGCGCTGGTCCCAGATCCGCTCCGCCGCCCGATCCGCGCCGGAATTCAGGTACTGGCGCGTCATTTCGTCGGCCGGCCCGTCGCCCGCCACCGTGCCTTTGTGCAACAGGATCACCCGCTGACACAGGCGCAGAATGGTGGGCATCGAGTGCGAAACGAACAGCACCGTGCGGCCGTGCGAGCTCACATCCTGGATTTTTCCCAGGCACTTTTTCTGGAACGCCGCGTCGCCCACCGCCAGCACCTCGTCCACCACCAAAATCTCCGGTTCCAAATGCGCCGCCACGGCGAAGGCCAGCCGCACGTACATGCCGCTGCTGTAACGCTTCACCGGCGTGTCCAGGAATTGTTCCACCTCCGAAAACGCCACGATCTCGTCGAACTTGCGTTTGATCTCCGCCTTGCTCATGCCCAGGATGGCGCCGTTCAGAAAGATGTTTTCCCGCCCGGTCAGTTCCTGGTGAAAGCCCGTGCCCACCTCCAACAGGCTGGCCACCCGGCCGTCAATCGTGATCCGGCCCGTGGTCGGTTCGGTGATGCGGCTGAGAATCTTCAGCAGGGTCGATTTGCCCGCGCCGTTGCGGCCGATGATGCCCACCACTTCGCCGGGGTGCACTTCGAAGGAGACGTCCTTGAGCGCCCAGAATTCCTCGTGCGCGGCCTGCTGGCGCACCGACCGCTCTTTCAGCCATTTCACCGGCGCCATCACCATGGCCTCCAGCGCATGCCGCAGCCCGTCACCCTGCCTGACCTGATGGCCCAGCACGTAGCGCTTGGAGAGGTGCTCCACGGTGATGATGGGTTCGCTCACGATAATGAAAGGGCCATGGTCCGGGTTCAGATGATATCGGCAAAGGACCGCTCGGTTTTGCGGAAATACCAGAGGCCGGTGAAGATCAGCACGACCACGCCCGCCAGCGCGGCGAGTTGCCCGGGCCAGTAGAGGTTGTTCTCCCCGCCCAGCAGGCACCAGCGGAAGCCATCGATAATGCCCACCACCGGATTCAGGGAATACAGGAACTTCGGGTTCACGCAATCCAGCAGCGCCGGATTCAGCGCGTGGACCCAGGTCCATTTAGCCGGCAGCCGTTCCGGAATCCTGTTGGTCATCGCAAACACCGGCGCGGCGTACAAGCCGAACTGCACGACGAACGGCACCACGAAACGGAAATCGCGGTACTTCACCATCAGCGCGGCGATCCACAAGCCCACCCCGAACGAGGCGCCAAAGGTGAGGAGCATGAAGATCGGCAAGGCCAGCACCTGGATTGGCGGCGCGAACCGGTACACCGCCATGAGCAAAGCCATGAACACCCCGGCGATCAGGAAATCCACAAAGCTGGTGATCACGCTGCTGGCGGGCACGATCAGCCGCGGGAAATAGACTTTGGAAATCAGGTTGGAATTGGTGATCAGACTGGTGCCGCTTTCGGAGAGCGCGGTGGAAAAGAACTGCCACGGGAGCATGGCGCAAAACACAAACAGCGGGATCGGCGAATGCCCGTCGCCGGGCAGCTTGCTCACCAGCATCACCAGCGTCAGCGCCAGCATCGTCAGCAACGGCCGCACCACGGCCCACGCCACGCCCACCGCCGTCTGCTTGTAACGGATCAGGAGGTCGCGCCAGGCGAGGAAGGCGAACAGCTCGCGATAGCGCCACAAGTCGCGCCAGTATTGGCGTTCGGTGCGACCGGCTTCGATGATCAGTTTCGCCATGTTTTGAACAGTATCAGCGCTCCGCCGTCCGGGAACAAGTTTTCAACCGCGCCGCTGGTGCGGGCAAAACGCAGGCAAACCACAGATGAACACAGATGGACACAGATTAAAGACAAAGACGTGGACACGAATTGCACAAATTTACACGAATCCGAAACTGGGGCGGGAATCCACGCAGGTTCCCAGTTTGTTATCTGTGTCCATTTGTGTCCATCTGTGGTTTAAACTGGTGGAGCGCCGTCCGCACCAGTTGGTCCAGCGCCGCCCGCAGCACGTCGGAACGGTAGAGATCATGCACGGCGCGTTCGGCGGTCCGGCGCCAGGCGCCGGTTTGCACCACTTGCTGCAACGTGCGCGCAATCGTCTCGGGCGCATTATCCGGCATGAACGTGATGCCCGCCGCCAGTTCCGGCTCCACCGCGCCCATGGGCGTCGAGATCACGTGCGCGCCCGCCGCCAGATACTCGACAATCTTGAAGGCGAACACATTGCCCGGGCGGCTGCTCAGCTCATGCGGGTTCACGCAGATTTTGGCCAGCGACATGAGCCGGGCCAGTTCGGCGACGGCCACCGTGCCGTGAAAAATGATCTGCGGCTGCCCCTGCGCCAGTTTCTGTAGCGCCGGGGTTTCCTCGCCCTCGCCGGTGAGGTGCAATTCCCAGCCGGGCAACTGCGCCAGTGACCACGCCTTGATCAGCGGCGCAATGCCTTTCGTGCGATAGTGGGTGCCCGAGAAGAGCACCCAGTTTTGCTTTTCCGCCTCCGGTTTGCCGCTGGCCCGCAGGATCTCCTCCGCCACCACGCCGCGCACCATCAACTGCGGCACTCCGGACGGCAACTGTGCCAGGAGGTGCGGCGAACAGGCCAGACCGCCCGCCGCCGCCGCCAACACTTGCTTGGCCCGGCGCACGTAACCGGCCCGCAGCGTGGAATCCGGCCGCCCTTCCACATCCAGAAACGCGTCGTCTTCGTATTCCACCACCACCGGCAAGCCCAGGCGTCGGGCGGCGTATTCGGCGCACACCACCTGCGCCACCTTGAGGTTGTAGATCAGCGCCAGGTCAAACGGGGCCGTCCGGTGCCGGGCCTTGAACAGCGCGCACAACCCGCGGCCCTGCCAGAAACCGTTGAAATACCGCACGGGCAGCGCGGAGGAATAACGCACCGGCACATCCCCGGCCACCGGCGCAGGTTCCGCAAAGGCCGGATAATACTTCAGGCCCAGTTCGACCACCTCGCCCTGCGAGAAGATTTCCACTTCATGCCCAGCCGCGCGCAACAAACGTGCGATCACTTCCATCTTGGCGGAGCCGGCGAGGCTGCGATTCAGCGTGATCGGCCGCCGCTCCTTGAGCGTGGGGCCTTGATACGGGGCGAGGTAGGCGATGCGCATCGGATCAGTTGCCGGCCAGCCGGGCATAGACCGCCGTGGTCATCTGCGCCACCTTGGCCCACGAATAACGTTCCTGCGCATACGCGCGAATGGCCGCGCGCTGCTCATTGCGGCCGGCATACAGTTCGCTGGTAAAATAGCGCTCCACCGCCCGCTTCAGGCCGGGAACGTCACGCGGCGGAAAAACATATCCGGTCCGGCCCTCGACAATTTCCTCCCTCAACGCCCCCACGTCGGCCGCCAGGGCCGGCAAGCCGAAATTGTACCCTAGAAACAGCACGCCGCTTTGAAAAATGTGCGTGTACGGCAGCAGCAGGACATCCGCCGCCTTGAAATAAATCTCCGTCTCCTCGTCCGGCACAAATTCAATTCGCAAGATCAACCGGTCGCGCACCGGGCTGGCCTTGATCCGCTGCAGGATTCCGTTCCAATAGGCTTCGTTGCCCTTGGGCCGGCCGGCGATAATGAGGCGCAGGTCCGGCTGGCCGCCCGCCAGTTCCAGAAAGGCCTCGACCAGGAACTCCACGCCCTTGTACGGCGCGATATTCCCAAAAAACAGAAGCACCTTGTCCTGTGTCCCCAGGCCCAGGCGCTGCCGCGCGGCGGGTCCCGTCAACGCCGTGTCGGGCACGGTGCTGTTCAGCCCAAATGGAATGACACTCGTCCGGCTCGCCGGCACGCCATAGCCGGCCACCAACTCGGCCCGCATCTTCTCCGTATGCAGAAAAATGTGATCACAACGGCGGTATTGAAACTTCAGCGTGGCGCGATTCCAGAACGAATCGCCCCCGTCGCGCGCCCGCACATTCACGTTGTGCGCGGTAAAGACGATTTTTTTGCCCAGCAAACGGTAGAGCATCATCAGCACCGTGCGGTCGAACAGCTCGAACTTGTTGTTCCAGAGAATATGAAAGACCGGCGGCCGCGCGGTGAAGGCATATTGGAGCAGCCGACCGTAATAGGCGAGCACGCGGAGGGCTTTTCGGGCCAATCCCACCTCCACGCTCTGGTCACCGCGCAGGTTGAGGAAACGAATCCGCGGCGACGCATGCAGTTCGGGTCCGTCCACGTCGTCGCTGCCCACGAACTCAAGCGTGGTGCCGGCGGCCAAGAGCGCAGCCGCCAGGCCCAGCGCATACGGCCGGTCGCGACCGGCGGTCAACAGACTCACTTGGGGCGGCGGGTTGTTCACCGCAATTGTGCCAACACGGCGGCCAGGACTTCCGGCACCGTAATGGCCTGGATGGCCCGTTCGTCGAGGCCGCGCTGGAAGAAAAATTCCGCCAGCAAGGGCGACGTGATCTGGCGTTGAATACCGTAGGGATAGATTTCCCACGGCCCGGTGCAGGTGAACAGGGTCACGCAGCGGGTACCGGCGCCCAGCGCCATGTGCATGGGCAGGCTATCGCCACTCACCAGGCAGCGGTGGTTCTTCACGTCCCCGAGATGTTGCACCAGGCTGGGCCGCTCGGGCAACACGTTCACCGTGAGACCGTGCGCTTCCAGCTCAGCTTTCAACTCGCCATAATACGCCCAGTTCTTCATGGGCCACACGTGCCCCGACTTGGGGGCGATGGCCACATCGCCGGTCAGGTCGCCCACCGCCGGGGGCGGCAGCAGGTAGGGCTCGCCGCGAAACCGCAGGCCCAGGCCGGCAAAGATGATGTCCTGATACGTGCGGCGATTCGCCAACTTTAGTTGGTCGGCCTTCGCCTTGCCGAAGCGGCTGATCAGGCTCAAATCAAACCAGCCGCGCGCATCCTCGGTATAGCTCAGCCCGTCCTTCACCGCGTAAGCTCCGAAAAGCTGTTTGAACTTCAAGGCGGACAAAAACTGCGCCACGTCCAGCGAGTCCTCGAGGTTGATGACCAGATCGTAGTCCCGGTCGCAAAAACGCGTGCGCTCTTCCCACGCCACGCAGCGCAGGGTCGGGGTGAGTCCGGTCAACAGCGGCACGTTCTTGGCGGCCGTCACCCAGGAGACTTCGCCGGCCAGATGTTTCAGGAGCGGCGTGGTGCGGACCACGTCGCCCGTGGCGCCGAGTTTCAGGATCAAGGTATGCATGTCAGTTTTCGAGCCCGCGCGGCAGTTCCGCGAAGAGCTGGCGTTCCAGGGATTCGAGCGTGAGCACCGCGTTGATTTCCGACGGATAATCCTTTTCGCCGGCCAGGTGCCGGCGTGCCATTTGTTCCAGGCCCGCCGCGTTCCAGAGACCATGCTCGCGTTTTTGGGCCGCGGCGGTCTGGGCCTTCAGGTAGGGCGCCAGTTCACCGCGGAACCAGGTGCTGTACTTCAAGAACTTGTGCAGACCGGCGATGCCCAGCGTGCGCACGACCGGCTTGAACAGCGAATCCAGCGGCCCGAACGGCCGCGGCAAACCGGCGTTGCTGCAATAATCGAGCTTGAACGTGAGTTCCGCAAACACCCGCCGCGCGAATATCCCCGGGTCCGACCGGTCGCTGATGTAGCCCCGATCCGTTGGGATGCGGTCGAGTGCCGGACTACAGGCCTTGACCAGCCGCATCGCGGGCAGCGACGATTTTTTGAGGCTGGCCGGGCATTGGTAGCACAGGGCCACGAGTTCGTTGTCCAAATACGGCGTGCGAAAGCTGATTTGCGACCGGCCGGCAGCGAGGTTGCCAAAGAGGTTCAAGGGCACCTCGTGGAAGGCCGCAAAAGTGTCCGGATGCTTTTTTTCCGCCGCCAATTGTGCTCCCGCGGCGGAGACTGCGGGCAGGAAATCCTCTTGGAACAAAGCGGGCGCCAGGCCCAGCGGTTTGAAGGTGGATATCGCGCGGCAAATCTCGCTTCCATAATTGCCCGTCAATCGGAGCGTGGCCAGAGCCCGCGCCTGCCGGTGAAAATAAATCTCATGCGCCCCCAGGACGCCGGAACAGCCGTCGGTGATAAACACGGTGCGGTCCACCTGGGCGGCGAAATCCGCAAAGAAATCCGGCCCCAGCCGCAACAGTTGGTGTTCCAGGCCGCAGGCGGCCGCCACGCGCGCGGCCACGCGATCATCCAGCGTGCGGCCGGTGGGACCGGTGAACGTGTAGCTGGTTTCACGGCGCGGATCGTGCCGGTGGCACGCCATGATCAGCCGGGTATCGAGGCCGCCGGTCAGCGACAGGCCGATTTTGGCGTCCGTCTCGTAATACCGCGGCAAGATTCTCTCAAAGACGGCCCGGAACCGGCTTTCGTACTCCGCGGCGGGGAGCTTCGGCAGGTTCTCCCATTGCTCCGGGGAGAAATAATTTCCGCGCCGCAGCGCGCCGTTTTCAAAGGTCCAAAGCGCGCCGCCGGGCAGGCGGTGGACATCGCGGAACAAAGTGCGCTCCGCCAGCGGGCAGCCCACGCCGAGGAATTGCGCCACGCCCTCGCGGTCGAAGGCCCGTAGCTCCGGCCGCACCCGCAGCAGCGCTTTCGCCTCGCTGGCAAAGTAAAAGGCATCTGGCGTGGCGTGCCAATAAATTCGTTCCATCCCGTAGCGGTCGTTGAACAGGTAAACCCGCCGCTGCCGCCGGTCGATCAACAGTCCGCTGAACAGGCCATTGAGGCAGGCAAAAAACTTTTCGCCCTGTTCCTCGTAGGCATGCACCAGCCAGTCACCCCCGGTGCGGGCAAAAACGTGGCCGTTTTGCCGGAGCCGCTCCCGCTCCGCCGGGTCGGCATAACATTCCCCGGAAAAGAGCAAGGCCACGTCCCGCTGCTCGTTTTCAAACACCTGGCCGGCCGCAAAGGAATTTTCATGCGCGATCCAGCCCGCATACACGTTCAGCTCCGGCGCGGCAAACCGGCCGGTTTGGTGGAAACTCTCGTGACGCAGGCACGCCGTCATCGCCCGAACGGCCGGCTCGATTTCCGAAGCGGGCCGGCGCGTGATGATTCCAACGATTCCAGGCATGAGGCAGGGCGGTGAAAATTGGAGCCGGCGGGAGGAATTAAACACTCCATCTGCCAAATACAATTTGGCTGCTCGAACGTTAAGCTACACCGGCAATGAAGGGCGAAATCTAATTTATTTCATTAAAACGTAAAGCCATTTCCATCGCTTCAGCCTTCCTTGGCCGCGTCCGGCGGGGGCGGCTCCGCCTTGGTTTTCCGGGCGTAAAGTTTCTCCCGGAGCTTCAGCAGCGGATTCAGCACCGGCCCCGGCAGCAGGCCGACCAGGCCGCGATACAGTCGCAGCCCCACGTAAATGCGCCCCTTCAGCGTCAGCGGCACATAATAGCGGGGAAATTTCAGCGGTTCAAAGCCGTTGCGCCGCTTGAACTCCACCAGGGAGCTGTCCGTCTTGTTGCCATAGACGTAATTCCCGTACACCAGGTAGTGAACTCCCTTTTGCGAGCAAATTTCCACGGCCTTGGTGAGGAGCGCATTGAGCGGGCGTTTGTCGTAATGGGCATTGAAGGCCAGGATGTGCAGGATCATCGCCAGCCGGTCCGTATAGACCATTTTGATGAACCCGATCAGTTCGTTCTCGAAATAGGCGGCCACGAATTCGCTCCGCTCCGGGTAGGTGCCATGCTCGCGTTTCACCGTCTCGAAGTCCTTGCCGTAGTGCCAGAACGGTTTGCCCTGCCGGACCGGCGATTCATTGCACAGCTTGTGGATGCCCTGGGCCAGCGCGTCGTCGTACGGGACGGTTTTCACGGTCACGCCGCGCTTGGCGGAGCGGCGCGTGTTCTTGCGCGCCTCCTGCGGCAGCTTTTCCCACCACGCGTCAAAGTTCCGGGTGTCCACCACCGCGTAGTTATCCCAGTCGAAATGATAATTGAACTTCGGCGTCACGTCCGGCGGCCGCTGGAAGAAGGTCAGCACGTCCGCAGGCAGCCCGCTTTGCTTCAGCCCGGCCACGAAGGCCTCGGGCTCCTGCACCAGCCCGCCCGCGGCCACGCCTTCGTCAAAAATCGAGGCGATCTTGATGCGGCCGCCCAAGGCCACCACGGTGTAGCCACCCACCTCGGCCGCCGGCACCGGCGTGGTTTTACCCGCAATACGAACTTCCACCTGTTTCAAGGCCATAAAATTGTCAACCCTCCGACCGCGCGCAACGCAGCCATTGCTCGAACATCACCAGGCTGAAGAGCAGCTTGTGGTTATCCTGCCGGCGCGATTGATGGTCGGCCAGGAGCTGGTGCACCTGCTCCGGCCGCAGCAGGGAGTACATCAGCGACTGATCATCCAGCAGCAGTTCGGAGATGCGGCCGCTGGCGGAGTGGTTGAACCAGTCATCCACCACATTCACGGCAAAGCCGCGTTTTTTGCGGCGCAGGATCGTGGGGGGCAGGAACTTTTCACACACGCGCCGGTGCAACCACTTGCGCTCCCAGCGCCGCACCTTGAAACTGGCATCCAGCCGCTGCGCATATTCCACGATGGCGCGGTCCAGATAAGGCACGCGGGCTTCCAGGCTGTGCGCCATCGATAATTTATCGCTGTACATCAGCAGTTCATCCGGCAGCGAGGAGCGGAGTTCCAGCAGCGAGAACCCGCCCAACTCGTCGAGCTGCTCCATCTGCGGCGCCAGCGACCGCCAGTAATCCACCAGGCCGGAGACCGGCGGGCAACCGTCGCGAAAGAGGCGGTTGACGGTTTCGCCGGGGACGAGCGAAAAGACGTCCTGGTACCGCTCCAGCCGGTCCGCCACGCCGAGCGACCGGACGCCGCGTTTCAAGGTCTCGTTGCGCGGCAGCAAAGACACGAGCGACCGGGCTGCGGCCTGCATGCCGCCGGGCAGCCCGCGCCACAGGCCCCCGTAATGCACGCCGAGATGCCGCTTGTAGCCGCCGAACAATTCATCCGGCCCCTGGCCCAGCAACACCACCTTCACATCCTGCCGCGCGCGCTGGCAGACGAAATACATGGGCACCACGGACGACGTGGCCACCGGTTCCTCCAGGAAATGCACGATGTTCGGCAGCGCCTTTTCAAATTCCTCCCGGTCGAGCATCACCCGGTTATGGCGCGCGCCGAGCAGCGAGGCGGTCTCCGCGGCATCCACCAATTCATCGTCCGCAAACGACTGCCCGTAGCCGATGGTGTAAGCGGGCCAGTCCCGGCCGTGCTCGTTCATCAGGGCCAGCAGCAGGCCCGAGTCCAGGCCGCCGCTCAGCAGGAGGCCCAGCGGCACATCGGCCAGCAGGTGCCGCTTGACGGCGCCGCGGTACAACTGGAGCAGTTCCTCCGTGGCGGTCTCCGCCGACGGCATGGACGCAAACGGTTCGGGCCGGAAATTGTACCAGCGCTCCTCGCGGCATTGGCCGTTTTCCACCACCAGCAACGAACCGGCCGCCAGCTTGCGCACGCCCTGATAAATGGTCAGCGGCGACGGCGTGTACCGGAAACGCAGGAACAAATTGACCGCCGTGGGGTCCACCGCCGGGCGCGCGTCCGCCGCCGCCACGACCGGCCGGATTTCCGAGCCGAAAGTCAGCACCCCGTCGGCCAGCCGGTAATAAATCAGCTTGATCCCCATGGCGTCCCGCGCCACCAGCAGCTTCTTTTTTTTCACGTCCCAGAGGGCCACGCCGAACATGCCGTTCAGGTGGTTGAAGACGTCCTGGCCCCAATGCTTGTAGCCGTGAATGATGACTTCCGTGTCCGAGCTGGTGCGGAACTTATGCCCCCAGCCCTCCAGTTGGGCGCGCAGTTCACGGTAATTGTAGATCTCGCCGTTGAACACCAGCCACACCGATTCCTCGGCGTCCGCCATCGGCTGATGGCCCCCGGCCAAGTCGATGATGGAAAGTCGGCGGAAACCGAACCCGAGGGAACGGTCGAAGAAATAGCCCTCGTCATCCGGTCCGCGATGGAACATCGTCCGCGCCATCCGGCGGATCATTTCCTGATCCACCGGTTCGTCGCTCGCAATTTTGACTTGTCCGCAGATGCCGCACATGGCTGGGTTATCGGGGGCGGTTTTTTTCGCGCAGGTAATACGCCAGCGCCCGGAACATTTGCGACTGGGCCCAGCGGTGCATCGGCACGTTGTCCCAACCGAACTTCAGTTTACGCGAGCGGAACGAGCCGTCCGGCTTCACCCAGTTTTCCAGGATGCCCGCCACGACCGTTTCCAGGGTGCCCTCCAACTGCGGAAAATCGCGCCGCAACAGCAGGCACAGGTTGATGCATTCGGCACAATCATACAACTCGCACCGGTAAACCGTCAGCCGCGGCGCCTTGGAGAAGGGCCGCGGCATCCCGTCCGCCGAGAACAGGTTGGCCAGGTAATAATCCACCCCCCGCGCCAGTGCCACAAAGATCCGCCGGTCGCGGTTAAGCTGGTAAACTTTGGCCAGGCCTTTCATGACGAAACAACTGTGAAAATGGTCCACGAAATCCCGCACGCCATCCTTGGCGTACGGCCAGGAGCCGTCGGCGTTTTGGGCCGCCAGCACGAAGTCCACATTGGCCGCCGCCGTCGGCCGCCAGGCGTCGTGGTCGAAATACTGGGCGGCGGTCATCAGCATGGCGGCCCGGTACGCCGAGGCGTTGACCACGTTAAACTCCTCGCCCGGCATGTAGGAACACGTGTTGCCGCCGCCCGGATAGGGCCGGTCCGTGATGTCGTCCGTGGCGAAACGCACCGTGGAGGCCAGCAGCTCCCGCCATTCCTCGCGCGGCGCCAGCCGGTGCACTTGCAGCAGGGCCTCAAACACGTAGGGTGTGGTGGTGATAAAGGGCGTGTGCTCCTTGAGCAGGCCGTTGCGCGTAACCCAGTCAAACGGGTAACCCCAGCAGTAATTGGCAAAGCCGGGACTGCGGGTCTCCCGGAGCACTTCCAGGAAGTGAGCCGCCCGCTCCAGGTACTCGGCGCGCCCGGTGGCCTCGTGCATGAAGGCAAACCCCATGGCGTAGTGCGCGTCCGCAATCGGCAGCCGCATCCGGTGGTGAAACAGGCGGCGCGCCGGCGGGAAAAACGCCTCGCAGAAAATCATCGGCGCCACCGCCACCGTGCCCAGCGCCTGGTTCCGGTAATACAACCGCTTCGCCCACCGCCCCACCGGCCCGGCGAAAAACGATTGGTGGTCCCAGGACGTTTCGCCGTACCGGTCCAGCCAGCGGATGAAATTCTTCAGCGCTTCGGACACCTTGCCGGCAGGCGGCGGATTGGCGGGCAGGGTCGGCATCACGGCTTCCTGGTCTCCAGGCGGAATTGGTCCACTTTCCGCAGCCGGCCGGCGGCCGCCAGAATGGCCCGCAGTTTCGACATCTGTTCGCGGCGGTGGAAACGCATCAGCTCCGGCGAAACCGCCCGCTTCGTCCGGCGCAGGGCGGACATCGTGAACCCGGCCAGCACGGCCAGGCCGCCCAGCAGCAGCGGCGGCTTGATCAGCCGGTAGGTCACGCGAAAGAGCTCCCAGACCGGCGAGTTGCCGAGGTAATAGTCCTTTTCGCCATACGAGAACAGCGAGGCCAGGACCCCGCGCTGGGCTGTGCCGAGCGCCCGGTAATGGTGAAAGCGCTTCTCCGCAAAGGACCGGGTCTTCCATCCCTTCATGCGCGCCGTCGTCACGGCCACCCAATCGATGCCCCCGGCGCGATTGGGCACATAGCCGCCCACCTCATTCCAGCATTGGCGGCGGAACAATTGGCAGCCCCCGGCCACATGGTTCTCGCCCTCGAAACTATCCCGGGCGGAATCATACCCATTCTCCACGAACGGCGTGCCGGCGACGCCCAGGCGCGGATCCTCGGCAAATTTGCCGAGCAAGAATTCGAGGTAATCCGGCTCGAACGACAGATCTGAATCCAGGTTGCCGACGACGTCGAAGTCGAGTCCGCGCACGCGTTCCCAGCCGGCGTTGAAGGCCTGCACCTTGCCGGCGAAACTGCGCTCCGCCTGGGGCGGCCGGTGCACCACCTCGATCCACGGATGGAGTCGCGCGCATTCCTCGGCCAGCGCGCCGGTGCGGTCGGTGGAGCCGTCGTCCACGATCACCCAACGCACCGGCAACCGGGTTTGCGACACCATCGAATCCAGCGTTTTCTGGATGAATTTCTCCTCGTTGCGCGAGGGCGTGATGAGCACGTACTTCATGGCGCGGGCGGGGCGGTCGACGGTTTGCCGTCCGCCGGGGTCGGGGCGGCCTGGGCGGGGTAAATCTGGGCGAAGATTTCATCCATGATCCGGGCCGTCAGCAGGATTTCGCGGTAGGGAATGGGCGGCGGGCCGGCTTGCCGGATGCTTTCGTAAAAGCGCCCGATCAACTCCTTCAGGCCGGAATCCTGGTGCAGCCGGCCGTTCAGGAAATTGAAAAAGTTCAGGCGGGCGTTGCGGAAATGTTCCCGGGCGTCGTGCAGCGGCGGCAGCCAATAGGTGAGGTAGCTCTTGCAGGAGCGGTTCGGATGGCGCCAGAGGCTGCCACTGGCATGATCCACCGTGAGCGAGTTGGCCGGGCCGCAAATGCGCAGCCGGTTCAAGCCCGGCTTGAGCTGCGTCGAGAAACAGAAAAAGGCCGTGGTGCCCCCGGCGTCGCGGATCAACACGCGGAGTTCATCCAGGATCTCCCCGCCGCCGAGCTGCCGCAATTGCGGGCTCTGATGCGCCGAGGCGGTGACCAGCTCGAGATCGTCAGCCAGAAACTCGCACAGTTTGGCGATGCCATGGCTGAGAATGTTGTGGAGCAACTGGCCGGGCAGTTGCCGCACCCAATGCCGGGGGTTGCCCAGCAGCGGCCCCACGTAGCTGGCGTCACCCAGGCTGTAGGAGAAATGGCTTTCCAGATGCACGGGTTTGCCGCCGAGATAACCCTGCGCCACCAGTCGCCGCATGGCCAGCATCTCCAGCGTGAATTGCAGGTTGTGCCCGGCCGTGAGCCGCAGATTACGCTGCCCGGCCAGCTCGATCAATTCCCGCGCTTCGGCGGCGGTCACGGTGAACGGCTTTTCGAGGTAAACATGGCAACCGGCCTCCAGACACTGGCGGCCCAGCGCAAAATGGCTCTGCGGCGGCGTGGTGATATGGACCACGTCCGGCTTGACGGTGCGCAGCATTTCAGCCGCGTCACCGAAACAGGCGTCGAGGCCGAAGCGCTCCCCCAACTGTTGGGCCATGAGCGGCTCCCGGTCGCACACTCCGACCACCTGGCAGCCGGCGAGGCGTCGGCAGGCCTGGACATGCTGGTCCGCAATCTTGCCGCAGCCGATGATGGCCACCCGGAGCACTTTGATTTGGGCAGGTGCGGTCATGTCAGGGCTGGCGGGTATCGTACTGCGCCAAAAACGCCGCCAGCGCGGTGCGCATGTCCACGTGCGGTTGCCAGCCCAGTTGTTCGTGCAGTTTGCGGTTGGTGTAGCGATTGCCCTTCCATTCGGCGGCGCAACGGCGGCGATTGAATACCGGCGGCAATTGGCCCTGCCGCCGCTTGGAAAAATCCTCCCACAGGGCGCACAGGGCGCGGGCGATGAAATACGGCACGGGTACGGAGAAAAAGCGGTTCACCTTGCGCTTGTAGGCGGACAAGAACTCCGCGCTGGTCAGCAGATCATCGTCCACCACGTTGAAGGTCTCCCCGTCCACTCCTGGCTGCAAACCGGCCAGCGCAATCGCGTCCGCGCAATTATCCACGTAGGTCAGCGGCAGTTGGTTCCGGCCGCCCAGATGGATGAAAAAGCCAAAGGTATCGATGCCCACCCGGCCGCTCAGCGCCCGCTTGCCGGGACCGAAGACGGCGCCGGGCCGCAGGATCACGTAGGGCACCTGATATTTCCGGCCGTATTCGCGGACCAGTTGCTCCTGCTTGAGCTTGCCGAAACAATAGGCATCGTTCCGTTCCTGCGGCGATTCCTCAAGCGGGCAGGTCTCCTCCAGCAGGGCTCCGCGCGCCATGTTCAGATTCGAATACACCGCGAAGGAACTGACATTTACGAACCGCGCCATTTTTCCGTGTTCCCGGAAGGCGTCCAGCAGATTGCGGGTGGCCAGCGCCGAATTCATGAAGGCCCCGGCAAAGGATTTCTCGATGCCGGCCGCCAGGTGATAGATGACCGACACGCCCGCGACCGCCCGCTGGCAGTCTTCGCGGACCAGCAGGTCACCCGCCACCAGTTCCACCGTTTTCCCGGCCGGATGGGCCGTCAGCACCCGCTGCAGCCGGTCCAGTTTGCTGGATGGCCGCACAAAACAGCGGATGTTGGTGAGACCGTGTTCAAACAACCTCTCCACCACCTTGGCGCCGATGAATCCATTGGAGCCGGTGACCAGGACACGGTCAGCGGAGGAAATGATCTGGTTTGAATTCATCCTGGAGCGAGGCAGACATCAACAGCGGCATTGGTTGTAAGCTTTCTAAACGCCCTATCAGTAGCAGTATCGGAGAACAAAAGCAACCCGCGGCAGCCAATGATTGGGCGGCGGCGGCGGATGAAGACTGGCCGCGGCGTGGAAAAACCTTCCCGCCGGGGGATCCCGGCGGCAGCTATTGCCCGCCGGGCGGATGGGCCTGAAGGTTGGTCGGCGGGATGACCACGCTGTTGGTGGCCGTCGTGGTCGTGTTGGTGACAGTTGATCCACCAGTGCCGGCATAGGTTATCATCGGGTGCGGATAGATCAGCGGCGTGTAATTGGGCATCACCGAATTCGTGTAGATATCCCGTCCCTGCTGGATGAACTGCACGTCACCCAAGTCCCGTCCCAGCGCAAAATCGCCCCAGGTGGTGCCGGGAAAATTGTTGCCCCAAATGTAAACCGGCACCGGCCCAGCCGCTCCGTTCACCACGCCTTGCCCGATCTGCTCGGAGCCTGGATAATCTGACGGGTACTGTAATTGGCTCCCGCAGCCTTCCTCCTGCCACAGCGAGGTGGCGGCACATTCCACCCAGAACTGGCAGACGCCGCCCAAGTTCCAAAAACTCGTGTCGGCCACCGTGTTGCTCCAAATGACGCTCGTGCCGCCCCGTTGCAGGAACAGGTACGACATCGTGTGGGTGGTGTCATTCAGCATCCAGTTGTTTTCGTAGCATTCAATTTGCAGCGTGGAGGAACGGGCGCCGGACTGAATGCCGTGGGTGGATTGCGGGATGTTGGTGATGTTGTTGTAGCGGATGGTGAGCCGGGCGCCGCCCATGGCTTCCACCAGGCCGGACGTCGGAGCCGACTTGGGCTGCGCGAAAGCGCAGCTTTCCACCACCACGGAGTTGGTGGTGCCCCAGCTCATGGGTTGGGTCCAGCACCAGCCGTCGGCGCAGCCATTCGCAAACACGTTGATGTAGTTGTACACCACGCCGCCGGGAAAATAGAACTGACAATGATCCACCAAACCGTAGGGACCGGGCTGATCGTTGGAGTTGATGCAGCCGATTTGCAGGCCGAAGGCGGTGCCGGTCCCAATGCCGGTTGAGGCATTCAAAAACTCGCAGTCGGTCACCCGGAAACAAACGCCGACCCCGTCAATATCCACCACGTTCGCCGCCGGGCCGTTGGTGGCTACGTCAAAAATAAGGTCCTTAAGCGTCAACAGGTTGGTATTGGCACTGAAATAAAGTCCCGCCCGGGTCTGCCCGGCGAAAACGATGGTCGGCCGGCTGTTGGTATCAGCGCCCTGAATCGTGAGGGAATTGCCCAGACCGATGACCAGTCCATTGGTCCAAGTATAGGAGCCGCCGGCGGCACCCACCGTCACCACCCAGCCGTTTTGGGCCTTGGCGATCGCATACGCCACCGCTCCGGCCGTGTCGGCATAGCTTCCGTCGCTCGCAACGGTCTGAGCCGTATCGTTGGCTTGGAACGCCCGTCCGGTCAGGGCCATGCCCAGCAGCAGCGCAGCGGTCAAGAGACGATTTTTCATGTTTGGCTTTCTGTGCGACACCATGGCGACAGTAAGCAAGTTAAAGCAGAATTCACGCCACGGCAACCGGGTTTAATGCTTGGATTTTCCAATAATATCACCATCACTGTCCAATAATCGTGCCTGATTTTCTGGCACTCGTGTCAATTCTCTGCCAGTCCGGGGCGCCTGAGCAAGACCATCAGGGAGACCGGACATATCCCGGGGGAGGCCGTATGGGGGTGGTGGTTTCGGGCAACGCCGGGGTGGCCGGCTCAGGCGGCGACTCCACCGCCACCGCCACGGGCTCGGCCCGCGGATAATCCAGCGCAATGAGGTAGAAGAGAAAGTACATGGGGTGCAGGGCCTTGAAGCTCGCCTCGGTCCAGTTGTAAACAATGATGGCCACGGTAAAGGCCACCCGGAACCGGCCCAAATGAAAATTGGCCAGCAACTCCCGTCGGGCCTTCCAAAAGGTGGCACAGATCACCGCCAGCAGGATAAACAGCCCCACCAACCCCAGGTTGAGATAGGTTTCCAGGTAGCCGTTATGCGCTTCGTTGGGGTGCCAGATCCATTTGGAGTTCATGATTTCCTGCCGCTCCCCCAGCCAGAAGCTCTCGAAACCCACGCCCAAGACCGGATTGATGGGAATGCTCAGGCAGTCCTGCCAGACCAACGTGCGGTCGGTAAGCGTCCGATTCCGTCCCACCGCCTGGAAAAAGTAATCGGAGATCCCAAACAGATATTCCGCGAGCGCCAGCAGGGCCACCACCAGCAGGATGTAAGTGCCGATGTGTTCCTTCCGGATCTGCGGCCGCCCCATGACGAGCAACAGGGCAATGGCGATGACGCACGACACCAGCGAAGTGGAACTTTGGGCCTCATCCATGAGCCACCAGAGCCCCGCCAGCAGCAGTCCGCAATAAATCAATTCGGTTCGCCGGGCTTTCGTCTTTTCCATCTGCCAGACCTTGAGGGTATACCAGAAGTAAAAGAAACCCAGGATGAGACAATCCACACCCAAGTCGTTTTTGCCCTCGGTGATGCCGGTATTGTAGCCCTGGCCGGTCCAGTTGGAAAACCCGCGTCCCCATTCCGGAAAATATTTGATGAAGCAAATCGACACCGGCACGATCACATAAGCCAACCGTTTCAGCAGCACGGTCAGCGCGGTCTCAAAGTCCGGCTCGGTGAAGAGCACCAGCACCATGATCGGCTGGCCCAGAATCTTGATCCACCGCTTGAGGGCGATGAACGGGAAGTCGGACCAGAAAATGGAGAGCAGGCACCAGAGGAAGAAAATCGTCAACCACTGGTTGTGCCGCACCACCTCGGCCAAATGGATGCGCCGCTGAACCAGGACGCGCAGGCCCGCGACGATCAGGATGCCCGAGGCCAGCGCGTCCACCGGGCTGCCCTCTTCCACGGAGCTGCCCCCCACGTGCAGCCCCACCATGCCCAGCCAGGACGAGACGAACCTCGTCATGATGATGAACAGCCAGATCAGCGGCAACCAGAGCGCGCCGGTCACGTTGGGCTTTTGCCGGATATCCCGCCGGAACAGATAGACCACCGCCGCAAGCGTGATCAGCAGGGCCAGGAAGGGCGGCGTATGGGGCATGGAGACAGGTGGTGGAAACGGCGGGTGGCAGCGGCGGGTGGTAGCGGCGGCGGACCGGTTACTTGGCGGGTTGGGCGAGCTTGGCGGCCACGTTGTCGCATAGTTCCCCGATGTTCTTGAATTTTTGCAGTTCGGCGAAATTAAAACGGATCTTGAAATGCTTCTCCACCGCCAGCACCAGTTCAATGTGGTTCAGCGAATCCCAGCCCTCCACATCCTGGGCGGTGGTTTCATATTTCAACTGAATGGAGGGATTGTTGAACACGCCGCACATGATGCGGTTGACCTCGGTCAGCACTTGTTCGCGGGTTTGGCTCATAAAATCATTTGGCCCGGATGAATGTCCGGCGCTCCTCGAACTTTTCCAAGTCCAGCGCCCACCGGCCGTCGCGGCCGGCAAAGCCCAGGTCGCCGTAGAGATTTTTCACCATGCCATTCTTGGGGGTCGGGAGGTATTCGCCGATCAACCGGGTGAGGCCGCGCCCGCGCGCCTGCCGGACCATCTGGTTCACAATGAACTCCTCCAGGCCCCGTTTGAGCACCCGGCAACTCATGATCCAAGTATCAATAAACGCCGCGGTGGCGTCGAGTTGTTTCAAAATCACCAGCCCCACCAACCCGTGGTCCCCGAATTTGTCCGCCAGTTGAAACGACAGCGTGAGGTGATCCGGCGCAGCGCGCAAGCGCTCGATGTCCGCCACGGTATAGCGGACGGTGCGCAAATTGAACTGGTTGGATCGCTGCGTCAGTTGGGCCACGCGCGGCAGTGAAAAGTCGTCGAACGGCTTCACCTCCGACACCATGTCGAGGCTCTGCAAATAGTCATCGATCGAGGTGAATGACTTCTGGAAATCGCTCCGGGCCGCCTCCGCCTGATATTGCCGCGTGCGCTGCAGATCCTCCTCGGAAAACGACGCGGTCTCGAACAAATTCAGCCCGGCGAGATACGCCACGTACAGCGCCGGATCCTCCGGCAATTCCGGCACCGTCACCTCGGGCAGGTGTTCCCGCACGAGGTTCCGCTCGAACGGATTGTCGTCCAGGAAAACCATGGCATCGAAACCGATGTTCAGCGAGGACTGGATGAGTTTGAGATTGTCCACCTTGTTGTCCCAGTTGGCCACGAACACAGCGATGTCTTCCAGGCGCAGAATCATGTCCGGATGTTCCCGGAACGGCTGTTTGGCGGTGTCTTCGTTGTTTTTGCTGCACACGGCCAGAATGATGCCGCGCCGCTGCAACTCCCGGGCCCAGCGCTGCAAATGATCGTAGGCGTGCCCCATCCCCAGGTCGCCCAGTTGAAGGTTCTCCATCCCGTCGTCGCCGATCACCCCGCCCCAAAGCGTGTTGTCCAAGTCCAGGATGAGGCACTTCTTCGCCTGGCCACTCACGGCCTGGACGATGTCCGTCACGGCCTTGGCCACGGCCGGCAGGAAATCCAGCGCCAGCGCCACCTTGGACGTGGCGTACAAGCGGGGATCATGAGCCACGGCGTAACCGGCCTGGGCGGCCAATCCGGCCACGTCCGCCAGGAAAACATGCTTCTGCCCCTGCGCCAGTTGCATCAACTCAAAATTGAGCCGCTTGAGCTGGAAGGGAAACGAGGCTGGCACCCGGGTGGCAAAATGCCCGAACACGGCGTCGTTGATTTCCACGAAATTGAAATGGATGACCTTGGCCGGGCAGTGGCGGGCGATGGTTTCCCACCAGTTCCGGATTTCCGCGAGCACCTGTTCGGCAAACTGCGCCCGCGCGGCGACCGCGGTGCCGGCGAACCGGTCCAGGAGTTTCTCCGCCGCCAAATAGAGCACGATGAATTCCGGCGCCGCCTGGTACAACTCCGAATGCGCGTCCAAAATCTGGTGGTTCAACTGGTCGAAGTCGGCTTCGTGGATTTCGAAGTGGATTTTTTCCTGGTAGCCGTAGGCCTTGATGGCCTTGGCCAGGAACTGCGTGGCCGAGTCGCCCAGCAGCGCCAGCCGGCGCCGCGGCAGCCCGGAAAAATCCCGGGCCAGGTTTGGTTTCAAATCCGAGAACTGCATGATCAGGCTAGAATTGGAAATAGATGAAGGGCGCCGAGTCGGTGGCACCCAGCACCACCAGCAGCAGGAATAGGCCCGCGTAGCCGGCGACGCGTGGCACCAGCGACATCCGTGGCAGCTCCTCGGCGAAATTGCGGTCCTTCCGCACCAGCAAATGCACCAGGAAGACGCTGCCCACCGCCATCAGGATATAGGGTGAAAGCAGCCGCGTGCCGTCGTGGGTCAGCGTAAAGGCCCGACCTAGAAAAACCGCCGCCGCGTGCACCGAGGGGGCGCGGAAAAAGACCAGGCTCAGCACCACCACGCCCAGCGTCAGCGCGCGGGCAACAGCGCCCCAGCACCATGGGAACCACCGGCGATTCTTCAGCGCGGCCAGCGGATTCCACGTGGTCCACAGCTTGTGCCCGGCCAGGGCCGCGCCGTGAATACCGCCCCAGATCACAAACGTCCAACTGGCACCGTGCCACAAGCCGCACAGCAGCATCGTGATCATCATGTTCAACGAAACCCGCAGCCGGGCCGACGGGTTGTTCCGGGTGGCGATTTCCAGCGGGAGAAAAAGGTAATCGCGAAACCACTGGGAGAGTGTGATATGCCAGCGCCGCCAGAATTCGGTGATGTTTTCCGAGCTGTACGGCATCTTGAAATTATCGGGGAATTTGAAGCCCAGGAGCCGGCCGCAGCCGATCGCCATATCGGTGTAACCGGAAAAATCACAGTAGATTTGCACCGCGTAGCCCAGCGCCGACAGCACCAGGGTCAGCCCGTCATACTGGCCGGGCGCGCCAAAAACCAGGTTGATGTGCGGGGCCACCTGGTCGGCGATCACGAGTTTTTTCACGGCGCCAATCAAGAAGTAGGACACTCCGATTTCCACGTCCTCGGCGCTGGCGCGCATGCGCTGCTGGAATTGGGGCAGCAGCTCCCGCGCCCGCACAATCGGTCCGGACAGCAGCTTGGGGAAAAACGTGATGAAGAGAGCGTAATCCCGCACGCTGGCACAGGCCGGGATGCGTTCGTAATACACATCCAGCACGTAGCTCAGGCTGGCAAAGGTGTAAAACGATATGGCCGGCGGCAGAATGAGGTCGAGGTGCCACGGACCGGCGTGCACGCCGGCCAGGTTCAGCGCGGCACACAGGTTTTCCAGGAAAAAATTCGCGTACTTGAAAAAGCCCAGCAAGCCCAGGTTGCAGACCAGGCTGGCCAACAGCAGCCGGCGCCGCGCCCCGGCTTCCGTCGTCCGCCCCATTCTCTGGGTCAGGAAATAGTCTGACACGGCGGTAAAGAGAATCAACAGCAGGCAGGGCACGCTCCAGCTCAGGTAGAAAACGCAACTCGCCGCGAGCAGGAACCACTTCTCCGCGCCGCCCGGGCGCAGGCCCCGGCTGATCAACAGCACGGCCGCGAAAAACAGGATGAACTCGTACGATGTGAAATTCATGGCTGATGGGCGGGGGCCCGCAGTTGGGCGGCGAGTGCTTCGGTGGCCAGTTTTTGGCCCACGACATTCATGTGCACCAGGTCGCAGAAGTGCTCATCCACGCCCAGCCCCGGCACTAGGTCGAGTCGCACCAGTTCCGTTCCGGGCACGTGGCCCTGCACCCGGGCCAGGGTGGCTTCAAATTGGCGAGCCAGTTCCGGGGCCACAAATTCCCTCGTATACGGACCGGAGATGGGCATGACCACGACAATCGCCCTTTCACCCCGGGCGTGCGCATAGTCCAGCATCCGTTCCAGTGCGCGCGTTTTGGGGCCAGCAAATGAGTGGGCGCCCTGAAAATCCACCTGCATGGCCACGAGCTTGTTGAGGACCTCGGCTGGCGGCCAGTCGCTCAATCGTTGTTCCGTATATTGATCGTCGGCCGCGCCCTTGCCAAATTTGATGGCCGGCCCCACCGGCCCGCCCGTGGCACCGGCTGACTTGCGGACCAACTCCTGGAGCCGGAGCCGCGCCGCACCCATGAGCCCCCGTGACCGACCGAGCGTGGGAAACAGCGTTCGCAGCCAGGTTAGCGGGTACTGGCTCAGCACGGACTCCGCATAGTTCCAATCCGCCTGCTCGTCTTTCAGGGCGGCGATGGTTTGCCCCAGGGGCACGATGGCCGCGCGGAAATCGCAATGGAGCGACTCATCCAAATCGTAGGTGGAAACCACGATGAAAGTCGTTTTGGCGCCGGGAACCAGCTTTTGGAATTGTTCGAATTCGATCGGGGTGCCGCCGGCGATGCCCCAGGTCTTGATTTGGGCATCCAAGCTGCCGGCGATCTGATCCCAGAGAATCCCGTAGCCGCCCACGGAAGAGGCCGCGAGAAATGCCGGCGGGTTACTCCCCGGTTGGCCGAGGGTGAAGGGCTCGGCGGCCCGGGTTTTCACCTTCAACCAAGCGGCCACGCCATGGCTGCCGACAGCGGCAATCGCCACCGCCACCAGCAAGGCGAGGAGGAAACGGCCGCTACGACTCATGACAAATCAATTTCAAAGATGGGGCGGGCTTCAAACCGGCGCCTTGGGTTCCGCGTCCGCCGCCCCCGCGGTCAACCGGCCGACCAAATCCAGCAAGCGGGCTTCCTCATGATCCCAGCGGTAACTCTCGTACACCTGTCGCCCCCGGGCCACGACCTCCCGCAGTTCCGTGGGATGCTGGTACGCCCACTCGATCCGCGCCGCAAGATCAGCGATGCTGCCCGCGTTGAAATACAGGATTTCATCGTCATCGAAATAATCGCTGATGCCGTGCGTCTTGGGCACCAGCACCGGTTTGTTCATGGCCAGATATTCAAAAATGCGCGTGGGAAAGTTGATTTGGGTGAATGAGCTCAGCCGGTTCGGGATGACGCCCAGGTGGATCTGCGAAATGTCTTGCGCGATCTCCTCGAGCGGCTTGAAGCCATGGGCGTGCACCACGTCGCCCAGCTTCAGTTCCTGGATCAAGGCTGTCATTTTCCTGGAATAGTCGGTCGGCTCGCCGTAGAGATGCAATTGCAAGCCCGGGAGCCGCGACCGCAGGCGCGCCACCGCGTGGATGGCCAGGTCCAGGCCATGGCGTTCGACAATCAGCCCGTGATACATGATCACAAATGGCCGGTCCGCGACCGGCTGCCCGTTGACCGGGGCGAATTGTTGCGGGTCAAAAATCGAGGTCTCCGGCGAGTTCATGACGGTCTCGATCTTGCCCGCTGGACAACTGCGCGAAGTGAACAGGTCTTTGAACGCCAGGTTGGGCGTCAGCACCAGGTCGGCAAAGGCGATGCTGCGCCGTTCCATTCGTTTCAACCAGTGGACGATGAAATGTTCTTCCGGCAGGCCATAAATGCTGCGAAACAATTCGGGCATGGGGTCGTGCAGGTCCAGGATGACTTTGGCGCCCAGCAGGCGCGGCACGATGGCGCTGAACACCAGGAAGTCGGGCATGTTATGCACGTGCACCAACTGGTAGCGGCGGCGCAGGCTGCGGAGGGCCAGCACGGAAAAGGCGCAGGTCAGAAACCACCCGTACTGCGCAATGTACACCAGCTTGCCCGACCGGCGTCGTTTCAGCGGCAGCGCGGAAATGGTCACGCCGTTGAGCACCTGCCGGCGGGGGCTGTCCGGACCGGACCGCAGGCAGAGCACTTCCACCTCCATGCCCGCGCGTTGCAGCGCCTCCGACTCGCGCCGGGGACGCGGATCAGAGGCGTAATAAGAGTACAAGACCACGGCCGCGCGCCGGCCCTGCAAGGCGTGCCGCCGAAAGTGGGCGGTGTTCGTATCCGTGGCCGGCGCGACGGCAGGCCGGCGGCCCGCGCGATTCACGCAGGTTTCCCGATACCACCCGGCAACCTCCCGGGCCAGCGGCTGCCAGAACCGACCGGCGTATTCGGCGTGGATATGTTCCAGGAATTCCTCGTACAACGACACCGGGTATTCCGAGCTGCCGGGTTTCTCCCCCTCGAAAGTCATGTAATCCGGATGCGCATTCAGCAGCACCATGCCGCCGTGGCGCGCCAGCCAGGCCAGCTTCCGTTTCCAGATGTTGGCGGTGGTTTCCTGCAGGACCAGGAACATCGTGGAATCCTGCGGCAGCGTATAGGGCAATTCCACGTAGCCGCCGCCGCCGGGGCGCTGCACCCAAAAAGGAAAAATCGTGTGCATCCCCTCCGGCTGCGGCTCGAACGGATCGGTGTCAAACGTGGACGCATCGTATTCGATATCCAGGTCGTTCAAACAATCGCGGTCATGCAGCATGAAGCCCGACCGGAAGCCGGCGGCCCCCCACTCCTTCAGGTAACCGTTGATGCTGCGCGCATTCTCGTAAAATTCCGACCGCCGCCAGTACAGCTTCCCGTCGTGCCGCAGATCATGCACGCCCACTTCGAAACCGGCCGCCGTCAGTTCGTCCCGTTGCGCGGCCGACACCTGGTACTCGCCCTCCGGGATGAAATTAAACGAGGAGTGGAAACCCAGGCGCCGCTCCAGCGCCATGAGTTTTTGGCACCGGGCCAGGCCGCGCTCGCCCTCCACATCATGGGTGAGCACGAGCGCAAACGACTGCTCCCCCGGCCAGCCCGGCCAGCCCCCCGGCCGCCGCCCGGCCAGTTCCTCAATCGGCCAGGACCCCCGGCTCCAGCGCCGCTGCACCCGGGACAACAACCGCCGGGCGGCCATGCGCACACGCCACGGCAGGTACGGTTTGAAACGATAATAGAGACGACTGCTCAGCATCACGTTCCCGTCACATATCCGCCTGGATGTCGTGCTGCAGCCGGGCCGGAATGTATTTTCGGGTCTTGTTCAACACCGTGGTCACATTCGCCTTGGCCTGCACCAGCAACTGATTGGCCTGCAACACCACGTCGCGGTCCGTCTTCTCCGATTCCACCACCAGCATGACGGTGTCCATGAAGCCCGCCAGCCGGATCGTGATGCTCGTCTGTGACACCGGCGGCATGTCGAAGATGATGTAATCGTAGTCGCTGGCCTTGAGCTTCGGCATGAGTGAGGCGAAACGCTTGGGCAAAACGCGCGGCAGCTTGTCGGCGTTGGAGCCTTCGGAAACCACGTAGAGATTCTCCTGCACCAGGGCGTTGTCCCGTTTCTCACTCGCCAAAGCATCGTCCAGTTGGCAGCCCGGCTTGCCGTGCACAAACTGCTGGGCGGCGCCGTTTTCCAGATTCATATCCACCAGCAGCACCCGCCCAT
This sequence comes from uncultured Bifidobacteriaceae bacterium, assembly GCA_964437865.1. Taxonomy (GTDB): domain Bacteria; phylum Verrucomicrobiota; class Verrucomicrobiia; order Limisphaerales; family UBA11358; genus UBA11358. Next base: position 29,927 of record CAYTJG010000016.1, read on the forward strand.
CGCCCGTCTCGGAAAGCGAAGCCGCCAGCCCGGCCGAAATCGTGCTCACCCCGGCGCCCTTGCTCGTGCTGGTGATCGCCACCAACTTGGGCTTCCGTGTGAGGTTGATGGATTCAAAATAATTCACCAGCCGGTCGCGCAACGCGTCGTAGTGCGAATGCAGCGCGTGGTTGATCGTCGGCGACGCCACCTCCAGCCCGGTGCCGCCCGCGGCCGCGCCGGCACCGTTATACGTCAACTGCGATCGCGCCGGAGCGCCCAAGCGGTGGCGCGCACCGTGATTCAAATCCGGGATGGACAGGAAGAACGGGATGCGCAGCCGGGTATGCAGGTCCACCGGTCGCTTCACCGAACGGTCCAGGTAAAACTCAATCAGGCAGGCCCACGCCAGGCCGGCCAGCAGACCACCAAACGCCATCATCCCCAAAACCTTGTAGAACTTGGCATACACCCGGTACGGCGCCGACGGCTGTTGGATCACCTGGATGTTGGAAACCCGCCCCGGTCCCAGCGCTTCATCAATCCGGGCCTGTTCCAGCATGGACACAAAGTACTTGTAGTTGTTTTCCTGCAGCCCCTTCCGGCGGTCCAAATCGGCAATCTTGGCCTCGGCTTCATCGAGCTTGGCCGCTTCGGCCTGGATGCCATTGAATTGCGCCTGCAACTCCTGCACCCGCAGCAACAAGGCGGCCACGGCCGCCGACTCGGCGGTCTCCGCGGCGGCGGGCGACGGCGTGGCCGGCACGAACTGGACGGGCTTGTCCACTTCCACCAACGACGGATAGGCCTTTTCGAGATCGGCTTTCTCCTTGGTTGCGGCGGCCAGCAGATCGCGGTTTTCCTTCAGCAGTTTGTTGTCATCCGTGTACCCCTGCTGGATATAATCGTTCTGCCGGCGTTCGGCGGCGTCCAACCGCACGCATACGGACTTGTAACGCGCGGCCTGGTCGGCCGGCACGGCCACGAGCGCATTGGTCGGCAGGGGTTTCGTCGCCACGGCGTCCAGTTCCCGCAGGCCGGTCGGGTGCTCCGCCAGGCTCGTCCTGGCTTCCAACAACTCCCGCCGAATGCGCCCGCTCTCCTCGGAATACGACTTCTCCGCGTCCGCCACCGAGATGATCCCCGCGTTCGTCTTGACGATGCGCAATTCATTTTCCGTCTGGGCGATTTGCAGGAGCAATTGTGAAGCCTCATCGGCCAGGGTGTCATCCGTCATGCCAATGGCCTTGTGCACCTGCAAATGCTTGTCCTCATAGCCGGCGATCAGCTCGGCCAGTATCGGCCGCACCAGATCCGGGTCCGGATGATGAAAGGTGAGATAGATCACGCTGCTGTCGGGAATGGGCGTCACTTTGAGGTTGCCTGAAATCGCCCCGGCGGCGGCGCCCGGATCCTTGCCGCCCCCCAGCAGGGCCAGGATCTTCTCGGGACCGATATTCGTGGCCACGGCCGACGCCAGATCGCGGCTGCTCAGGATACGCGATTCCGAATTCATCACGTTCTGCCCCATGTCGATCAGCGAGGTCACCCGGGCGTTGTTATCCGAGGGATTGACCGCGCGGTTGTCGGAAACATAGCGGATGAACAGTTCGGCATCCGATTGGTACGGCGGCTGGCAGGTAAAATAGTAGACCGCGGCCGCCGCCAGCCCCGCCAGGGTGAGGAGGAGAATCTTCCACTTATGCCGGAACAGGACAAAATAGATGTCCGCCGGTGTGAATCCGGAGGGCGCGTCAAGATTTCGACTCGTGCTCATTTCGCTCGCATAATAAACCAGATTAAACTGCAACAATCACGCCCAATGTCGGTACAGCAGCCGTCCGGCGACCCGGGACAGCCACACCGGCAACACGCGAAACACCGCGTTATGCCAGCCGGCCACGCCATCCTGCTCCACGATGAAGGACTGCTGCCGCAGATCAAACTTAACATATTCCAGACGGTGTTCCACCGCGCCCAAGTTGCGCTTGAAGCGGCGCAAGCCCTCGTGCAGCAACGAGGTCTTGCCCAGGTCCAGCGTGGTGGCCCCCTGGCGCGCCAGCCACTGCATGCCCGTCCACATCACCAGGTTGTTGGGCCGCAACTGCTGCTGGCGGTAATCGGACGCGCCGTATTTGTAAATCGCCCGGCCGCCCAGGAACAAAAACACCGCCCCGGCCAGCGGCCGGCCGTGCGTGCTGGCCAGCACCACCATGCCCTGATTCTGCGCCAGCACCTGCCGCCACAGGTTCAGAAAAAATCCGCGGGATTGCGGCGGCAGCCCGTGCCGCTTGCGGGTCAGGCATTGAAGGACGTAAAAATCGCGGATGGCTTGTTCGTCCTGCCGCACTTCCACGGTCACGCCGGCCCGCTCCGCCTTGCGCACCGCCTGCCGCGCCGAACCCTCCAGCCTTTGAAATAACGCCTCCGCCCCCACGCCCAGATCCACCCGATGACCGTAAAACGCCACGGACGCGGGCGCGCCCGGCAGCAGGTTCCGCCCGCCGCGCAATTCAATGGAGCGCCAGCCCCGCGCCCGGCCCCACGCCAGCGCCTGTTCAAACAACGGGGCAAATTCCCCGGCCGTTTCGCACAAGGGCTCGCAATCATCCGTGAACGGCAGCGCGATCCCCCGCCGGCCGGTCAGCCAACTGTCCACCTCCATCAGCGGCAGCCACGCCGCGCCCGCGGACTGCCACACCGGCGCGTAACCATAGGTCGCCACCAGCACCCGGGTCCAAGCCGATCCGTGAAAAAAGGAAAAGTCCGCACGCCGCAACAGGGTCGCATCCCAATCGGGTTGCGCTAATGGATTGACAGGCTGCAAAAATGGTTGATCCGCCGGAGCGCGGGGAGGCCGCGGTTGGCGCTTAACGTGGACGCTTGACGACGCGGGCGGGGTTGCCGGCCACCGTGGCACCGGCGGGAACATCCCGGGTGACCACGCTGCCGGCGCCAATCATCGCCTCCTCGCCCACCGTGATGCCGCACAGCAGCACGGCACCCGAGCCGATGGAGGCGCCCCGCTTGACCAGCGTGGGCAGGCAGGCCCAGTCCGCCTCGGTTTGTAATTTCCCGTTGGCTGTGGCCCGCGGGTAACGGTCATTGGTGAACACCACGTGGTGGCCCACAAAGACTTCATCCTCCAGCGTCACGCCTTCGCAAATGAACGTGTGGCTCGAAATCTTGCAGCGCTTGCCGATCCGCACGCCCTTTTGGATCTCGACGAACGCGCCGATCTTCACCTCATCCCCGATTTCACAACCGTACAGGTTGGTGAAATCAAAAATTCGGACATTGCGCCCCAATTTTACATCCGGCGCGAGGCGGCGGATCGATGCGTCAGGCTCACTCATGCTGGCCGGTTACCGGGTTCGGCCGTTCCGGGCCGGCTTGATTGGCGCCGGGCGCGCGGGCCGCGCCGGACTTTTCCGGCCGGCGGCCGGGGCGGCCGGCGCGAGCTTTTTCGCGCCGGGTCCAGTCCGGCGGACGTCATTCGCGGTGGGGCGCTGCGGAGCCACGGCCACACGCGTGGAAAAATCCACGGGTGCGCCGCCCAAGCGCAACGATTCGGAAGAAGCCTCCAGAATCCGCACCAACTCGGTGCCGCGCACGCCGCCGCTGATCGGCTCGGTGCCGGTGCGGATGCAATCCAGAAAATGCTGGCATTCCGTCTTGAGCGGCTCTTCCTGCTTGATGTACGGCGCATACATGTCGCCGTAATGATACGCATATTGAAATTCGCCAAAGGTGTCGTAATGCGGCGGACGTTCCACGCGCATGTCAAACACCCGGATTTTTTCCAGCGGCGCCAGGTCGTCATACACGATCATCCGTTTGCTGCCGACAATCGTCATCTCCCGCACCTTGCGCGGATCCAGCCAACTGCTTTGGATGGTGGCGGAACGTTCCTGGCTGAAACTCAGGCACATGGTGGTCACATCCTCGATGCCCGGCGTCACATGCGCGCTCCCGCGGCAGTTCACGGTGAGCGGCAACTCGCCCATGATCGCCAGGATGATTGAGAGATCATGCGGGGCCAGATCCCAGGCCACGTTGATGTCTTTCTGGAACAGGCCCAGATTCAGCCGGCGTGCCGAAATATAGCGAATCTCGCCCAAGTCGCCCCGGTCGATGATGTCCTTGATTTTGCGCACCACCGGGGAATAAAGAAACGTATGCCCCGTCATCAGCACGACCCCCTGGCGACGGGCGAGGTCCACCAACTCCTCGCATTGGGCCGCGGAACTGGCCATGGGCTTCTCGATGAAGGTGTGTTTGCCCGCCAGCAGACTGGCCTTGGCCATCGGATAGTGGGCCTTGACACCCGTGGCGATCACCACCGCGTCCAAGCCCACCCCGTTGAGCAGGCGCCGGTAATCGGTGGCGCAGGCCACTTCCGGGTACAGGCTCTTGAGGTGCTCCAACCGGGCCACGTTGAGATCGCACATCGTCTTGAGCTGGCAATCGGGGAGCGACCGGAAATTCCGGATGAGGTTTGGCCCCCAATAACCGCAACCCGCGACACCCACTTTGATTTTCTTCAACATAGATGGGGTTAATTCAGTTGTCTGACCTGGTTGGGGAGCAACCTTGATGCCGTCGGCCCCGGCCGATCAGCGGTTGGCAATTCGGAGCGGGATCTGGGGCTGCGCCTCCACCGTGGCCAGCACAGCCTTTCTTTGACGGCGATTATCCCAAACTTGCACCGCCAGGGCCGGGATCGTTTTGAGCATGATCTTGAGGTCCAGTCCCAGGCTTTTGGTGCGCGTATATTCAATGTCGAGTTGTATCATTCTGGTAAAGGTCGTCCTGTTTTTACCATTAACCTGCCAGAGCCCCGTCAATCCGGGCAACGCATTAAATCGTTCCAATTGCCAGGGCAAATACCGGGCGGCTTCGTAGGCCAGACAGGGTCGCGGTCCCACCAGACTCATCTCGCCGTTGAGCACATTCACCAGTTGCGGCAATTCATCCAACCCGGTCGAGCGCAGCAGCCGGCCGAGGGGAATGATCCGGGCATCTCCCTTGGCGTCCATCTTGACCATGGGCACATTGGATTCCATCAATTGTTCCAGGTGTCCCTGGTGGGTGGTGGTTTCCGCGCCGCAGTGCATGGTCCTGAATTTCAAGCACATGAACCGTTGGCCGCGAAAGCCGACGCGTTCCTGCTTGAACAGGATTGGGCCCTTGGAAACCAAGCGGATGACCAACCACACGGCCAGGCACAGGGGCACCAACAGTGGCAGCGCCACCGCGATGGCGCAGACATCCAATACCCGCTTCCAGCGAGGCAAACGGAAATTCTCAATGTTGTCAGCGTTGCGCATTCAGCTTTTCTGATCGTTTCCCGCGCGGAGATACGGCTCCGCACTTGTTCGCCCGGGGGTTTTCCAAGCGAATTTCTTCTCCGCTGCGAGCAGAGTCCCAGACGTGATGGTCCATCTCACAGTCACACGCGCAGTCTCTCCCGGCCGGCCGGCGCGGCCAAAAACGGCGCCAGATCGGCCACGGTGTGTCTCTTTGGCATTATCGCCTCATTCCCAACCTCCACAGTCGTGGGCCGCCCCAAGATTTCCAGCAGGATTTGCACCCTTTTTTTGGCGGGAAGATTTTTGAGCACCTGGGCGCTCATCCCGGCAAAGGCCCCCGCCGCCACCGTCACCTCGTCTCCCGGCGCCAGCCGGCTCTCCACCGCCAGCACCTCGTCCTGCCCGAAACCAGCCTTTAGTTCCTCAATAATTACATCGGCAACCCGGGGAAACTTGCCGCCAAATTGCACCAGCCTGCTCATGCCCGAGAGATGTTGAATATCGTTTACCCTCTCCTCGACGATGCAGCGAATGAAAATGTAACCAGGAAATAGCGGCTCAGCCACCCGTACCAGCCCGCGCCGGGTCATTTTTTCCAACCGAAGCCGCGGGAAAAACACGGGCAGCAACAGGTGTCTACGTACGTTCGCCGCCGCAATATGCTCATGCTTCGGCTTCGTGCGCGCACTGTACCATGCTGTCGGTGTGGTCTGCATGCTACGTTCCTGCTTCTTTTTTGTCCGTCGTTTTGTCTCGCTTCCACAGATCGAAGAGACAATTCTGCCGATCAACCTTTGCCCACCTCGAAAAACGGCGCCCTCTGACCGGCACCACGAATCCATAGTATCCTCCATCTTCTGAAAAACCGGACTCTATGTCTCTAAAATATACAATTCTGACCAAAATGTCCACAGCTTTTAATGGTTTTATAAGTGAGACTTAAACCATAAAGCAAAAGGCTTTAAACTGCCCGCAACAGGGCGTGCGACCGGACCATTGAAACATCCACGGAAAAACCTAAGAAACCGGAAAGCCACCCAACCAAACCCAAAGAAGCCCGACACAGCCACTCCCTCCTACCTGCCCCAACGCCAATAAACCAACAACACGTACAGGACACTGTCCTCTTACAGGACAATGCGCGCGCTATAGCCTGATCAAACAGTTACCAAGTGGTTGGCCACTTGATCTCTTTCTCTTCCGCCTTCACGCCCGTATGAAAGCCGGTTTCGTCTTGGTAAGCCACCGGGATTTCAATCTTCACGGCGTTTTTGAGCCGGGCAATGAGCGCGGCAGGCGAGAAACTCGAGGCCCCGCCTTGAAACCACGCTTTGTTGATCGTCATGGTCTGCTTGTACGTCATGTCAATTTGAAAGCATCGGCCATGCCAGCAATTACTTTAGCCGGTTTCCAAATAGTCTCGACCGCCCGGCCGCTGGCTGGCATTAACTGGTCCTGTGAATTTGATTGCTGCTCAAAAGATCGCCATCCAGGCCGCCCGCGCCGCCGGCAAGGTGATGCGCGACAACTGGTACGCCCCCAAGAAAATCAACGTGGCCGAGGCCCATGACATCAAGCTGGAACTCGACGTGCGCTGTCAGGCGCTGATTGAAAAGACCCTCGCCGCCGCCTTTCCCGAGATCCCGGTGCTGGGCGAGGAAGGCAACACCGGCGACACGGGCGCGGCTTGCCGCTGGGTGATTGATCCCATCGATGGCACGGTGAATTATGCCTTTGGCAATCCCCACGCGGCCGTTTCCATTGCGTTGCAAACTGCGGGGGACGGTCGGCGGGCGGGCCGGGTGGCCCCGCGCGGCGGCAATCTGGTCACCCGCCACGCACCGCATGTTTCCGTCGTGGGGGTCATCTATGATCCCTTCACGGACGAGTTGTGGAGCACGGTGGCCGGCCAACCCACCCGGTTGAATGGCCGGATTGTGCACGTGAGCAATTGCACCAAGGTGGAGGAGGCAATCATCGCCTTTGGTTTTTCCAAGAGCCAAAACAACTTGGAAAAATGCCTGCCCCATTTTGTACGGCTCACCCGGCGCGCCCGGAAAATCCGGGTGCTGGGCTCCGCCGCCTTGGAACTGGTCTATGTGGCGAGCGGCCGGCTGGATGCCTACGTGGAGCGCACCATTAACTTGTGGGACGTGGCCGCCGGCGCGCTGCTGCTCGAAAATGCCGGCGGCGAGTTTCACGCCGTCCCCGCCCCCGAGGGCAAAATGCGCATGTGCGCCGACAACGGCAAACTGCGCAAGCAGCTCAAGGTGGAGAGCATGCTGCGTTGACCCGCGGGTCCAGAGGTGACCTGACGCCCTTGGTGGCGGGTCTTCAAAACCGGAACGGAGTGCGATCAGCAGGCCGTCGGGCGGCCTTTCGTTGCGAGGCGTTTTTGCGGGGTGATACCGGGTTCAAAATCACGACTCAGCGGCCGGGGACGGCCGCGGACCGCAGGTTGAAGCCACAATTTGGCCGCTTCCTTCGAGAAATTCGCCGGATCGGTGGCGGTTTGGGTTGTCAAAAATGCGTTTTTCTGCAACTTTTGCCGGCTCCGGTTGTTAAACCGGAACCTGATGGCATTTAACTCGGTAAAACATATCATCGCCACCGCCGCCGAGACCTCGCCGGCGCAGTTTGATGACTGGCGTCGCTCCTGGCGGGCGGCGGCCGATGCCGGGTCGCCGGAACCGTTCTTGACCTTCGTGGCACGCGAACGCGGAGTCTCCGAAGAGGCTTTCATTCAAAAGCTTGCCGCCACACTCGGGTGGCCGCACCTGGACCTTTCCAAGCTCACCGTGGAGGACGACGTCCGCAACAAGCTCGCCACCAAAATCGCTTTCCAGTATTTCGTGCTGCCGGTGGCGATCAATAACGGCGTGCTGCAGGTGGCGGCCAGCGACCCGTTCGACGCGGCCATGATGACCGCCGTCCGCTTCGACGCCAAGATGCCGGTGGTCTTTGCGCTGGCCACCCGGTTGGAAATCGAGAAGGCGCTCAAGAAATACTACGGCGTGGGCGCCGAAACCCTCGATGAAATGGGCGCGGGCGAGACGATGGATCTGGACCTGCCGGCGGACAAGGAAATCACCGAGGGCGACCAGGAAGCCAGCGTCATCAAGTTCGTCAACCAGATCATCTGGGAAGCCTTCAAGAACCGCGCGACGGATATTCATTTTGAGCCGCAGGAAGACGAATTGCGCATCCGCAACCGTATTGACGGCATCCTGCACCTGATCCCGCTGCCACCGCAGTTGAAGCGCTTTCAGTCGGCCATCATCTCCCGTATCAAGGTGATGAGCGGCATGAACATCTCGGAAAAGCGCCTGCCCCAGGACGGACGCATCAACGTGCGGATCAAGGGCGAGGAAATCGATATTCGTGTTTCCACCGTGCCCACGGTTTATGGCGAGAGCGTTTCGCTCCGCTTGCTGACGCGCAACAAAATCTTTCTCTCGCTCGACAAACTGGGGTTTTCCACGCTGGAAGAGAATGCCATCCGCGACATCATCATCAAGCCGCACGGCATTTTCCTGGTGACCGGCCCCACCGGTTCCGGCAAATCCACCTCCCTCTACGCGTTTCTGAGCGCCATCAACTCGATTCACAAGCGCATCATCACCATCGAGGAGCCGGTGGAATACGAGTTGAAAGGGATCAACCAGATTGCGGTGCGCTCGGATATCGGGCTGACCTTCGCCATGGGCTTGCGCCATATTTTGCGGCAGGACCCGAATGTGGTGATGGTGGGGGAAATTCGCGATACGGAAACGGCGGAAATCGCCATTCGCGCCTCGCTCACGGGTCACTTGGTGTTCAGCACGCTGCACACCAACGACGCTCCCAGCGCCTTTACGCGGCTGATCGACATGGGCATCGAGCCGTTTCTGGTGGCCTCGTCGGTGGAGGCCGTGATGGCCCAGCGGCTGATCCGCACCATTTGTCCCCACTGCAAGACGGAGCAGCACGTGGACCGGGACTATCTGCACAAGATCGGGTTCCCGGAAGCCGATATCGCCACGGCCAAGGTCTGGCACGGCACCGGGTGCGAGGAATGCCGCCGCCAGGGATACCAGGGCCGGAAGGGCATTTACGAACTCCTGCTGGTCAACGAAGCCCTGCGGCCGCTGATCATGAACCGCGCCCCGGCCAACACCATTGCCGCGCGCGCCATGGAGAACGGCATGCGCACGCTCCGCACCGATGGCTGGAACAAGGTCAAGGCGGGCGTGACCACGATCGAAGAGGTGTTGCGCGTCACCCAAATTGAAGAGCACGTGGGCACGCTGGTGGAAAGCGACGCCGCTCACGCCCCGGCGCAAAAATGAGAGCCCTCTGTCGCCCCGGATCAACGATTTACTGGAAGAATGGATGCCCGAAGACGGCGTCCGCGGGCCGGTCCGTCCGCCCGTCAACGTGTCCGCGAGTTCCGTGAAGCCGTAACCCAACAATCCAATTTTCCATGGCCCGCTGGCATTCCTGCAACATCCTGCACCTCGCGCCCGACGCCAAACGCCTCTGGCAGTTTGACGCCAAGGGCAAGGGCTTTGCCCTGAAGCGCGAGCAACGCGTGCCGCACACCGACCCGCTGCCCGCCCATCTCGTGGCCAAGAGCTGGACCTCCCTCTGGCAGCCCAAGCTGAACGTGGCCTGGCTGCCGGTCGAAAACGTCTTCCTGCGCATTGCCGAACTGCCCGCGGCCAACCCCGACGAGACTTTCTCGATGGTGGAACTCCAACTGGAAAAGTTCTCGCCGCTGCCCGTCACGCAGATCGTGTGGACCATGCACGTGCTCGGCACGCATCAAAGCCCGGCCAAGGCCGACGGCACCATCGAGAGCTTGCAGACGGTCATCATCGTCATCGCTGCGCGCGATCTGGTCGAGGGGTTTCTCGGCCGGCTCGAGCACGACGGTTTCCTGGCCGACCGGCTGGAGA
>CAYTJG010000017.1:0-39773 GCA_964437865.1 uncultured Bifidobacteriaceae bacterium
CTGATGCCATCGCGGGCTGGGCGGATTGGTTGGCCGACGCGGTTTGGCCCGGCATATCGCCGCGGTTCCAGCCGCCGCCGAGCGCCTTGATGAGTTGCACCGTGGTGATCAGCCGCTGGCCGGCCAACTGGGCGTTGGCGCGCTCCGCGGCCAGCGCGTCGCGGCTGGCATCCACCACTTCCAGATACGCCACGATCCCGGCGCGGTACCGCTGGGTGGCCAGCTCGGTCGCCCGGCGGGCGGCCGTCACGGCGCGGTTCTGCGCCGCGGATTGCACAGCCAATTGTCGGATGCCCGACAGGCTGTTCTCCACATCGCCAAACGCCACCAGCACCTGCTGCCGGTACAGCGCCACGCTTTCCGTGTAGGCATTCCTGGCGCGTTCCAGGTTCGCCCGGTTGCGGCCCCCGGCGAAAATGGGCAGCGAAACGGAGGGACCAAAGGACCATACCCGGCTGTTCCAATTAAACAAGGATTCCACGTCGCCGCTCAAGTAGCCGCCGCTGCCGGTCAGGGTGACCACGGGAAAGAAGGCGCCCTTGGCCACGCCGATCCTGGCGTTGGCCGAGGCCATTTGCCGTTCCGCCGCGGCCACATCCGGCCGGCGTTCAAGCAGGTCGGCCGGCAGGCCCGCCGGGATCACCGGCGGTTCCGGATTCCAGATTTTATCCGTTTGGGCCAGCGCGGGGAGCCTGAATTGGACCGGGTTTTCGCCCACGAGAATGGCAATGGCGTTCTCCAATTCGTCGCGCTGGTGGGCCAGGGAAGCGGCTTCCGCCTCGGTGGTGGCCAGTTCCGTTTCCGCCTGGGCCACATCCAGCTCACTGCCCACGCCGCCTTCGTAGCGGCTGCGCACCAGTTGCACCTGCTGCTGGCGCAAATCCACCGTGCCCGCCACAGTGGCGATTTCCGCATCCAGCGACCGCAGCGAGAAGTAATTCTGCGCCACGTCGGTCTGAAGCGTGAGCAGCACGTTGAAATAATTGGCCAGCGATGCCTGGGCGTCCTCCCGCGCGCTTTCAAAGCCGCGCCGCACGCGGCCCCAGAGATCCACCTCGTAGCTCAAGTCCAGCGGCACGCTGAGGGTGGTGGCCGTGATGTTGCCGAAACTGGGATCCTCGTTCGGCGAGTAGCGCTGTCGGACGAAGCTGGGATCCAGGTTGGCGCCGGGCAGCAAGTCGGCCCGGGCCACGCGGGCCGTCGCCCGCGCCTGCTCCACGCGGGACACCGCGGCTTGGAGTTGCTGGTTGGCCAATTGCGCCCGCGATTCCAGCGCATCCAGATTGGTGTCTGCATAAATCCGCCACCACTCGCCCTTGGGCACATTGTCCAACGGCCGGCCCGGTTTCCAGTCGCCAGTGCCGGCGTTCTTGTAGGCCGCGGGTGCGGCGTTGGTGGGCGCCTGATAATCCGGCCCCACGGTCAAGGGACCAGCCTGCGCGCCGGCCAGCGTGAACAACAGCACCAGCACCACCACGCCGGTGGCCGCGCCAGTGGCGCCAGGCAGGGAGCCCTTGGCGGCAGGCACCGGCTGCTTCTTCCCGCTCAGTTTCATCAGGAACACATAGAAAACCGGCGTGAGGAACAAGCCGAACAAGGTGACGCCGATCATGCCGGAGAACACGGCAATGCCCATCGCCTGCCGCATTTCCGCGCCGGCGCCGTGCGCCACCACCAGCGGAAACACGCCGGCAATGAAGGCGATCGAGGTCATCAAGATCGGCCGCAGGCGCAACCGGCAGGCTTCCACGGCGGCATCGAACGGCGTGAATCCCTCGTCCTGCTTGCGCTTGGCGAATTCCACGATCAGGATCGCGTTCTTGCACGCGAGCCCCACGAGTACGATCAGTCCGATCTGGGTGAAGATGTTATTGTCGCTGCCCTTGAGCCACACGCCGGCGATGGCAAACAGCAGACACATGGGCACAATCAGAATGATGGCCAGCGGCAGCCGGAAACTTTCGTACAAGGCGGCCAGCACCAGGAACACCAGCAGGATGCACAAGGGCCCCACGTAGACCGCCGTGTTGCCGGCGAGAATGCGCTGGTAGGTCAGCTCGGTCCATTCGTAAGTCATGCCGCGCGGCAAATTGCTCTCCAGCAACTTGGTCATGGCCGCTTCGGCCTGGCCAGAACTGTAGCCCGGCGCCGCCGCCCCGTTGATCTCCGCCGCCGGATAGCCGTTGTAACGCATCACGCGGTCCGGACCGTGCGTTTCCGTGACCTTGACGATGGCGCCCAACGGGACCATTTCGCCCTTGTCGTTGCGCGTCTTGAGCCGGGTGATATCCTCGGCCGTGGCGCGGAAGGGCGCATCCGCCTGCGCCACCACTTCAAACGTGCGGCCGAAGCGGTTGAAATCATTCACGTAGAGCGAGCCCAGATAGATCTGGAGCGTCTCGAAAAGATTTTGCAGCGGCACCCCCTGGGTCTTGGCCTTCACCCGGTCGATCTCCGCATCCAGTTGCGGCACGTTGACGGTGAACATGGAGAACACGCCGCCCAGGCTGGGCGTCTGATAGCTCTGGCCGACGACGTTTTGCAGGTTTTGAAACAGTGCGTCGTAGCCGAGGTCGGAGCGGTCTTCGATGTACAATTTGAAGCCGCCGATGGTGCCCAGGCCCATCACGGCGGGCGGCGGTACGGCCATGACGAAGGCGTCCTTGATGGCGCCGAGCTTTTGGTTCAAGGCCCCGGCAATCGCCGGGCCGCTCAACGCGGCGGTGCGGCGCTCTTCAAACGGCTTCAGGGTGAAGAACACGATGCCGGCATTGGGCGCCACGCTGAAGCCGCTGATGCTCAGGCCGGGAAACGCCACTGCCGAGTCCACGCCGGGCTGCTTGAGGCCGATGTCCGACATCCGGCGGATGACCGCCTCCGTGCGGTCCAGGGAGGCCCCCTCGGGCAATTGCGCAAAGGCCACCAGGTACTGCTTGTCCTGCGTGGGCACGAAACCGGTCGGCACTTTCTCGAAGCTCCAGCCGGTCAGCACCACCAGCCCGCCATAGATGATCAGGGCGATGGCGCTTTTGCGCAGCACGTGGCCGACGCCGGCGGAATACTTGTTTCCGGCCCAGGCAAACACGCGGTTGAAGGGGTTAAAAAACCAGTTGAGCGCCTTCTCCATCACGCGGGAAAGCCAGTCCTTGGGCGCGTGATGGTCCTTCAGGAGCACCGCGCACAGCGCCGGCGAGAGCGTCAGCGAATTGAACGCGGAGATGACGGTGGAGATGGCGATCGTCAGCGCGAATTGCTTGTAAAACTGGCCGGTCAATCCGCTGATGAACGCCGTGGGCACGAACACGGCGCACAACACCAAAGCCGTGGCCACGATGGGCCCGGTCACCTCGGTCATGGCCTGCTTGGTGGCATCAAACGCCGATAACCCGCGGGCGATGTTGCGTTCCACGTTCTCCACCACCACGATCGCGTCGTCCACCACAATGCCGATGGCCAGGACCAGGCCGAACAGGGAGAGCGCGTTGATGCTGAAGCCGAAGGCCAGCATCAGCGAGAAGGTGCCGATCAACGAGACCGGCACGGCGGCCAGGGGAATGAGCGCGGCGCGCCAAGTTTGCAGGAATACGATGACCACCAGCACCACCAGCAGGATGGCCTCCAGCAGCGTGTGGATCACGGCCTCGATGGAATGCCGCACAAAGATCGTGGGATCGTACACCACCGCGTAATCGATGCCCTCGGGAAAGTTCTTCTTCAGTTGTTCCATGGTATGGCGGACGTCCTTGGACAACTGCAGGGCGTTGGCGCCGGGCGTTTGAAAGATGGGAATGGCCACGGCCGTCTTGTTGTTGAGCAACGAATGCAGCGAATAACTGCTGGCGCCCAACTCGATGCGCGCGATGTCCTTGAGCAGCGTCTTCTCCCCGTTGGGGCCGGTCTTCACGATGACATTCCCGAATTCCTCCTCGGAAACGAGCCGGCCCTTGACGTTGACCTCCATTTCAAAATCCACCGGCTTGCCCACCGGCTGCTGGCCGATGACGCCGCCGACCACCTGGACGTTCTGCTCGCGGATGGCGTTCACCACGTCGCTGGCCGTGAGGTTGCGCGCGGCGATCTTATCCGGGTTGAGCCAGATGCGCATGGCGTAGTCACCCGAGCCGAACAATTCCACGTCGCCGGCGCCCGGTATCCGCGCCAGCACGTCCTTCACCTGCAACGCGGCGTAGTTGCGCAGATAGACATTGTCGTAGCGTCCATCCGGTGAGAACAAGTGGACCACCATGGTGAGGTCCGGCGATTGCTTGGTGGTGGTGAGGCCGAGCGCGCGCACCTCCTCGGGCAGCTTGGGTTCGGCCTGTGAAACGCGGTTCTGCACTTGCACCTGTGCCTTGTCGATGTCCGTGCCCAGCGCAAACGTCACGGTCAGCGTCAGCACGCCGTCGCCGGTGGCCTGCGAGAACATGTAGAGCGCGCCCTCGACGCCGTTGATGGACTCCTCCAGTGGCGAGGCGACCGTCTCGGCGATGGTCTTGGGCGTGGCGCCCGGATAGGTGGCGCGCACGACAATGGTGGGCGGCACCACCTCCGGGTATTCACTAATGGGCAGTCTGAACAGCGCCAGCAAGCCCATGGTGAAGATGGCGATGGATAACACCGCCGCAAAAATCGGGCGACGAATAAAATAATGCGAAAAATTCATGCTCAACTCCTTTATTGGTAACCAAATTACACACCTCGACAGCCCGGCCTTGGCTCAGCCAAGGCCGGCCTCACTTACCTCATGGATACAGTACCTCCCCACCTCTCCCGTTTGGTCTATCAGCCTCTTTCGAATTCCGTACGGCGGACGACGGCGGCTACCGGCGCTTAGCGCAGCGCCACCTTGGGAGCCGTCCCGTTGGGTTCGGCTTCCGGCGATACCGGCATGCCCGGCCGCACGTGTTGCAGTCCGTTCACCACCACCTCGTCGCCGGGCACGAGCCCGGTGCGAATGACCCGCTTGCCGTCAATTGCCGGGCCCAGGGTCACCGGGCGGTACGCCACGGTGTTGGTTGCCGTGACCGTCAGCACAAACTTATTGGCCTGATCGGTGCCAATGGCGCGCTCGGCCACCAGCAAGGCCTCGTGTTTCTCGCTGAGCGGGATACGCACCCGGGCGAACAAGCCGGGCACAATCCGCCCATCGTCATTCGGGAACACCGCCCGCAGCAGAATGCTGCCGGTGTCGGGATCAAGCTGGTTGTCAAAGGATTCAATGCTGCCGTGGTGCGGAAATTCGGTTTCATCGGCCAATTCCAGGTCCACCGGGATCCTGCCGCCGTCGGTGTTGCCCAATTTTTTGGTTTCCACCAGGCGGTTGAATTTCAGCAGCGTGTCCTCATCCACGCTGGCATAGACGTAGACCGGGTCGACGGAAACCACCGTGGTCATCAGCGTGGCCGAGCCGGCCATGCCGCTCACGTAATTACCCTGGGTGAGCAGCGCCCGGCTCACCCGGCCGTCGATGGGCGAGCGCACCTGCGTGTATTCCAAGTCCAGCTGGGCGGATTCCAGGGTGGCCTTGGCGCTGGCAAAGCGAGCCCGGCGCGCCTCGGCTTCCTCGGCCGAGATGGCGTTGTTTTTCAGGAGCATCTCCGTGTGCGCCGCCTCCCCCTTGGCCTGCTCGTATTCCGCCTGCCGCTGGTCCACGGTGGCTTGGTTCCAGCGCGGATCAATCACGAACAGGACATCGCCCTTCTTCACCAACTGGCCGGACTGGAAGCGCACGTCCTGGATGTAACCGGAGGTTCGCGGACGGATCTCCACCGATTCCACGGGCTCGGTGCGGCCGGTAAATTCTGTCCACTCAACAATTTCCTTTTGTTCCACCGGAGCCACCGAGACGGCGGCGGGCGGAGCGGTTTGCGCATGCGCGGCGGTGTGACCGCAGCCGGTGAGCAGCCAGGCTGCGGCACCGGAGGTCAGGCCAATCAAGAATAGTTTGGTAAATTCAGGTTTCATGGTTGGTTCGTTTGGTTTTGGTTTGGTTGGAGCGAGGTCGGTCCCCGGCCGGGTTCAGGCGGCCAGCGGATCATTGCTCCGCAGCAGGAACTGCTGGCGAAACTGCCACCGGGCGGCGTTCCGGGCCTTCTCCGCGGCGAGCAGCGGCAGGACCAGATGCGGATAGCCCGTCTGTTGGGCCAGGGCATCGGCTTCGTTGAGGGCCAGGCGCAGTAACTGTTCGTTGGCGCCCAGCGCCGCCTGGTATTCCGTGAAGACCTCGCGCTTCACCTCGTCGACGAGCCGGGCCGCTTTCCGGCAGGTTGCCAAGCCGGCTGGCGGGCGGCCCGTCTGACTGGCATTATTATTCTCATTATCATTTGCATTCATATTAGTAAAAGTAGTTGTCTGTTTAGTAAAGTATCGGTCCAAAAAAATTTTAAACCCCCACTGCCGGCTCGCTGTGCTTCACGCCGAGCAACCCGAAAATCCCCGGGGCCATCTCCCGCAGCACATTCACGTCATTCTGGATGCGCGCCTGCGTGAGCAATCCCTCATAAAAGGCCATCACCATGCGGGCCATGGACGCCGAATCGGTGGGGCCGATGTCGCCGTTGGCCGCCGCTTCCCGGATGGCCGACTCAATGTAGCGGCGTTTATAATCCAGCACCGATTGCACCGCCTTCTGCACTGCGTTCTCCTGGGTGCAGACTTCGCAGCCAATCGAAAACAGCGGGCAACCAAGTACATGGCCAAACTTGATGGCCATCCTGCTTTGATATTCGAAAGCAAAATCGCAGTATCGCTGCAGCCGCACCAGCGGCGGCACGGTGGCCGAAAACATGGCGTCCAGTTCCGGCCGCGTGGCTTGCCAGCTCGTTTCCAAGGCCGCCACCGCCAACACCGACTTCGAATCAAAAAAATGGTAAAAGCTGCCCTTTTTGACGCCGGCCTTCTCGCAAATGTGGTCAATGGTCGTGGTGCCGTAGGACCCCGTCCAGATCAACTCCAGGACGGCATCCATCAACTTACTTCTGGCATCACTGACACGGCCCATAACTTTATTTTGCTTAGCTTGGCTACCAACACACCGGCTTCATTGCCGGATCACGCAGCCACCTTAACATACTAGACGAGATAGTCAACTATTATTTTTAGGTCGTGCGTGGCCCAATGATCGGTGAGTTTATCGTGGGTTTTTGGCCCGGTTATGCGCTGCCCGATCCAATTGGCGCTGCGACCTTGCTGTGGCCAGGTTTCGCGGGCGCGGGCGAGCGAGCAGGGTCGGTCATTTCCTGTATCCGCTCGTAACCGACCTTGACCAGCCAGGTTTCGTTTTTATGGCTTTGACTTTTCGAGCTTCTATTGTTCCACCCCGACACGGTAGAAAAATGGCCCCGAGCCGGCCGCGTTGGTGTCCGTGTAGGTCGTCGTGCCAGCTTGGCCCGCAAGGTTGCTTTGGATGGTGCTGAAAGCCGGCTGTGCCGTCAGATTGGTGCCCCTTTGAAGACAATACGTTCGCGTGTTCACGCTTTGCCACCTCACCACCACCCCCGCCGGATTGTTGGTGTCAACCGGTGCCAGCATTTGCAACACCGACGAAGGATCGGTGGGATTTAAGCCGGCAATCCAATCCTGGTACACGTTAAAACCCGTGCCGTCCAGATCGGCGGTGTCAGTGTTGGTGGCAATGGACAGGCCGTATTGCTGGAGCCAGGCATAGGAAATCCGGCTGACCGGACTTTGATATTCGTAAGCGCCAATGTCCACGGTGCCGCCGACGACGCGCGGATTGCCGTCCAGGTCGGTGCCGCCAACGACAAAGGCGTTGTTGCCGGCATTGATGCACGGGGAGCTGGATTGCAGGCGGAAGTTCCCGTTTGCGTCATCCAGAAACAGCGGGGCCGTCGTGTAACAGTCGTTGAGCGTGTTGTACGAATCGTTGCCCCCATTGGAGTCTGAGTTGTCATCGAGCACGCAGTTGTTCAGCGTGCTGAAATAGGCCCCGCCGCCGTAATTTGAGGCCGAGTTGCCGGCTAAAATGCTATTGTTGAGCGTGCAGGAGTGGGCCCCGCCGCCGCTGCCGCCGACGCCTTTGACTTCGTTGCCGGTCAGCGTGCAGTTGTTCAATGTGCAACCAAAAGCCCCACCGCCCGCACCGGGGCCGGAAGGCGGGCAGCCCTCACCCGGGGGGTTGTCGGGGCCATAACAAGCAAAGTTGCCGGTTAATATGCAATTGTTGAGCGTGCAGCCTTCGGCCCCGCCGCCGTAATAGTTAAGAGTGTAGGGTTCCCCCGCCATTACCGGGTAACCGTTGGCCGAGTTGCCGATCAACGTGCAGTTGTTGAGCGTGCAGCCAGCCGCTCCGCCACCATGCCAAGCCATGTTGTATTCCAGCACGCAATTGGTTGCCACGCCGCCAGACACCCCGCCGCCGGAGGTGCTATACCCATAGCTTACCGTGAAGCCCGCCAGCACCGCCTTATCGACTAGGTAAACGCAACTTCTTTCCTCGACCGCACCTCCGCTAATTGTGGTAACGTCTGGACCGTTGACACTTTGCAACGTCAGCGGTGCGCTCATTGCGACATAACCATAACTGCCATTGGTCACCAGGATTTCGTCGCCGGCTCCCGCCGCGTTCACCGCGTCTTGAATGTCCCCGGCCGCGGTGGCCCAGTTGGTATAGGGCGGCGTGGCGTTGGTGTTGCCTGCGCTTACGTAATGCACGGCGGCCAAGGCGTTGCTCATGGCCAGGAACATCCCGACCGCCACCAACCCTAGTCTGGCCAACGAAACACGCCCCAACCATTTGGCCGTATTCGTAAGTTCATTCGGTGAAACGAGTTTTTGTGTCGCATGGGTTTCAGCGCCATTCCGTTCGGGATTGGGCCGGATGTACGGTTGGCCTTTGCAACCGGGGAGAAATGCGGTCGGTGCGGTCGAGAAAAGATTCTGAAAATCCAACCAACTCCGAAATACCTGTGAGAAGGCGGCATTACTGCTCATGGGCTTGAGAGCTCTCATGGCACTAGCGAATTTCTCACCCTTACCAGACACCGTCAACCCACCCCTTTTGTCCGCCGACAGACAAAATTGGGTGATATAAAATGAGGCACTTTTCTCGCGGTTTTTACGCCAGCTTCAGAGTCCTCGGAGGCCATCCGAAGGGTCAATCTGTAAACGCGGTTTGCTCCTGGCATGGTTCATTAATTCTTGAGGCCGAACCATTCCATGGGTGAGCCCCTTTTTCGCTGACGGACCAGCCTGCCCAACTAATTGATCAAACCCTCATATGCCGCAGAAATTCCGCCGGGCTGACAATCGGAATGCCTCGAAATTGCCGCAGCAGCAGCAAATGCTTTTTGTCGCCACTGACAATAAAGTCGGCTTCCGCCGCCAGCGCACATTCCAAAATCATTTCATCGTCGGGATCAGCCGTTGCGCCCGAAGCGCGTTCAACCGGAAAGACCAGCTCAGCGGATTCGGTCAGGCCTTCCGCCCACCCCACGCATTTGTGACCCGGATAATCCAACCGAAGTTCTTCGATGGTTTCGTGGTATTCGGCCAGCAGTGCGGCACTGACCACGGCCACGCACCGACCCTGCACCCATGCCGCCAGACAGTCAAACGGCGCCCCGCGCCAGAAGCTGGCACTGGCAACGACGTTGGTATCGAAAACGACTCTCACGCCTTGACGCGGCGGCGCACGCGTTGCACGGCCGCAGCCACCGCCGCTTCGTCCTTCGCCGTCAGTTCCGGTAAACCACGCCCCCTCAATAGCAGCGACCGCACCCGTGCCGGCGTGAGGGGCTGGCGTTTGCGCATGACAATCAACCCGGCGGAATAGCCGACCTCCAACTGGTCGCCGGCCTTGATGCGCGCCAGTTCACGGATGGCTTCCGGAATGACCGTCTGGCCTTTGACTGAAACTTTGGCAATCATGTGGTAAGAATAAACTTACTTCAGAAAGAATCAAGTGCTTCGGCCCTCGGATTTCATTTCTGTCCATCCACTTTCCGGCGGATCGCCTCATCCATACGAATAAGCGGGGGCCAGGCGCGCTTGAATCCTTCCCCGGGGAGTTTCCGCGTGGCGTCGATGCCCAGCTTGCTGCCCACGGCCGACTCGCTGGTGGCGTGATCCAGCACATCCGCCGGACCCTTGGTGAAAATGCTGTCGCGCTGCGGATCCGTGTTGGCCGTGAGGTGGAACAGAACCTGGCTGGTGTTGTGGACGTCCACCCCGGCATCCACCACCACGATGTACTTGGTGAACATCATCTGGCCCATGCCCCAGAGGCCGTGCATGATCTTGTAGGCCTGCATCGGGTAGGTTTTCTTGATGCTCACAAAGACCAGGTTGTGAAACACGCCCTCCGCCGGCAGCGCGATATCCACGATCTCCGGGAAGTTCATCTTGAAAATCGGCAGGAACAACTTCACGCTGGCGCTCCCGAGATAAAAATCCTCCATGGGCGGCAGGCCCACGATGGTGGCGGGATACACGGCGTCTTTGCGATGCGTGATGGCCGTGACGTGAAAGACCGGGTACGGTTCCGGCAGCGTATAATAGCCCGTGTGATCGCCGAAGGGGCCCTCCTCGCGCAGGGGCTCGGCGGGGTCCACGTAGCCTTCGATGACAAAATCGGCGTTGGCGGGCACCTCCAGGTCGTTGGTCTCACACTTCACCAGTTCCACGGACTTTTTGCGGAGGTAGCCCGCGAGGAGGAATTCATCCAATCCATCGGGCAGCGGCGCGGTGGCGGCAAAAGGGAACATGGGATCGCCGCCGAGGAAGATGCTAACCGGCATGCGGGTGCCCGTCTCGTAATAGCGCCGGCCGTGCCGGGCGCCGACCTTCTGCAACTGCCAATGCATGCCCGTGGTGCGGTCATCGTAAATCTGGATGCGATACATGCCCACGTTGCGTTCGCCGGTATCCGGGTCCCGGGTGACAACGCACGGCAGGGTGATAAACCGGCCGCCATCGAGCGGCCAGCATTTCAGGATGGGCAGGTTCGCCAGGGTGGGCGGCGTGGGCGAGGTGGGCGGTAAAGTGACCAGACCGGAGGCGGTGACCGAGGCGCTCCGCGGACAGGCGGCTGGCGGGGTGGATTCGCCGCTGTTTTCCAAGCGATGAATCACGTCCTTGCAGGGGCCGGACTTGACAATTTTGGGCTTGGCGTGGCGGAGGTCCAGCGCCTGGCCGAGCAGTTTGAGGGCTTCCTTGAAACCGGTTGGCGGCTTGGCCTTCATGAGCGCGCCCATTTCGCCCGCCACCTCGTCCACGGAATTGGCGCCCATGCTCAAGGCCATGCGTTTGTGGGAACCCATGGTGTTGATGGCCACCGGGAAGGGGGAAACGACGCCGTTCACGGTGGGCTGCTCCAACAGGAGCGCCTGGCCGCCGCCGGGTGACTTCATCTCGCGATCGGCCAGTTCGGTGATTTCCAATTCCGTGGCCACGGGGCGGGCAATGCGCTTGAGTTCGCCCGCGCGGTCCAAGGCGTTCACGAAATCGCGAAAGGATTCAAAAGCCATGGGCTGAAGCTAATGGAAAACTAACCGGCGGGCAATGCGGGGCGGGCGAAAGTGTCTATGCCGTCTGCCGGATGAGGGAAACGGCGGAGGCGGGACAAAAGCCTGCCATTCGGCGGCGCGCGGCATGGCGGCCTTTCGTGGTGGAGAGTTTTCGCCCGGAGACGCCCGATTCAAAATCACATCTGAGCGGCCGCGGACCGGAACTCCGCGTTCCGCATTCCCTTGGCCTGCCCGGACTACTTAATATCCAACCCGGTAAAGGGATTGTTAGTGAAACTGGCCTCGTCGGGTGCGTTTTCCGGCTTCTCGATCTTGATCGGCTGATCGGGCGCCGGGGTGACGGCGGACGGTTTGGTCTTCGGCGCCGGTTGGCTATCCGCAGCATCAGTGTCGTCTCCGCCCTCCGCCTCCAGTTCACCGGCATAAGGGTTCTTGGGACGTTTGGCGCGTGGGAGCGGCGAGATCATGAGATTGATCGCGCGGCCCACGAGTTTGGGCGTGAAATCCGGATGACCAAACGGGGAAATCTCGGCGATGAACTTATTGATGACCTCAAAGCCAATTTCCGTGTGGGCCATTTCCCGGCCGCGGAATTTCAAGGCCACCTTCACCTTCATGTCCTCGCACAGGAAATTCACCGCGTGCATGACCTTGATCTGCAGGTCATGGGGGTCGATGCGCGGGCTCAACTGCACTTCCTTGACGGTGGAGGCGTGCTGGTTCTTGCGGGATTCCTTTTCCTTCTTGGCCAGCTCATAGCGGAACTTGCCGATTTCGACGAGTCGGCAGACCGGCGGCACGGCGTTCGGGGAAATCTCGACCAGATCCACTCCTTGCTGGCGGGCGACCAACAAAGCGTCGTTGAGCTGAAAGACGCCAAGTTGTTTGCCATCCGCTCCAATTACCCGAACTTCGCGGGCGCGGATTTTCCCGTTGACGCGCATTTGCGTATTGGGGGAGGAATTACGTTGCGTGGGAAAAGGGCGACTCACGCGACCCTCTCTGGTTGGGGCTGGTTGGCTATGTGCATCAAAGCTGTCGTCTGGCTAATTCTTACAATGCGCCTTTTTTAAGCAATACACGCAGCCGCTGCAAGCAAATAATCGTTATAAATACCTGACAGCAGTGACGCATTGATCCCTCCCGAATACAATCTTCCCGGTCGGAAGTCAAACTTTCACGCAGAACCAAGGCCATGAAATCCTAATGGGAATGGTGGTGATGGCGGATGATACGCGAGCGATTTTCGAACAAATACCAGACGATGGCCACGTTCACGGCCAAAATGCAGGCCACGGCAATTTTGGGATGCCCGAACAGGTGCGAGTGATTTTCCAGGCTGGGTACGCGCTTGCGGATCAATTCAAAAACCTCGATGGGGATGAAAAAGGCCGATTCGCCGATGACCAGCCACACGGCCCAGCTTACGCGAAAGGCCAGGCCAAAAGCCTGGACCAGCATGAACAGCGCGTAGACCGTGGAGCCCGCCGCCAGCCACCGCAAATTCGTGGGGGTGATGTCCCCGATGCGGTCGGCTAGCTCCAAAAAGAACCGCTTCTCCGGATCGATGTGCAGGAATTCGAGCAGCCGGCGGAAATCCTCCGGCAAGTTATTATCCGTGAGGTTAATCGCTCCCACCGCCACCAACAGCGCCGTGATGCCCTTCACGAGCTTGATCCCCACGATGAAATACAGCGTGGGGGCTCGCTTGGGCTTCGGCTGGGGGGCCAGCACCGCCAGATTCTGTTGCTTGTCGCTCACATCAACGAATCTTGGACAACAAAAAGTCCCGAAGTTCAGAAATTTTCAGTCGTTCCTGCCGGCCATCGTCGCGGTACCGCAAGGTGACGGTGTCCAACAACTCCGGCTTTTCGCCCAGCGTGTCGAAATCAATGGTCACACAAAACGGCGTGCCGGCCTCGTCTTGGCGGGCGTATCGCTTGCCGATCGACCCCCCGTCGTCATAGTAGACATTCATCCACGGCCGCAACAAATCACGAACCGCCAGCGCCTTTTTGACCAATTCCGGCTTGTTCTTCAGCAGCGGCAGCACCCCCACTTTGATGGGCGCCACGCGCGGATGGAACTTCATGGTGTAGAGCGTCTCCGTTTTGCCCTTGTCATCGGTTTTGGTGGTTTCCGAGTAGGCGTTGGCAATCAGGGCCAGAATGAGCCGGTCCACGCCCGCGGACGGCTCGATCACGTGCGGCACATAATTGCCTTTGGCAAAGGCATCCGCATCCTCGGTGGCCTGCTTCTGGAGATGCTCCGGCGTCTCGTCCGGCTTGGCCATCTTGGTGAGATAGCGGCGGCGACTCTCGAAATACCGGCGCCAGAGGTCGTCCTGCTTTTCCTTGGGCAGCTTCTTCCAGGCGTTGCGCAGCTCTTCGTCAAACACCGCCATCGGCTTGCCCGAAAAACGCTGGTGCTGCGACAAATCGAAATCGCTGCGGGCGGCGATGCCTTCCAGCTCCTCCCCTTTTAGTTCGCCCTTTTCATCCCGCTTGCTGAAGGGGAACTTGAACAGGATGTCCACGCAGGCGCGGGCATAATGGGCCAGTTCCTCAGGCGTCTGGCGATGGAAGCCGAGCGTATCGCGCGACAGGCCGATGCCCTCGTAAAAACGCACGCGTTCCTCCACCCAGTATTGGTGCCACGCCTGCCAGCCCCAGTTGGGCTGCGGCTCGCCCGGATGCCCCGTCTCGGGAACGGTGACCACCGAGCCGTGGATGGCCTCAATCGCTTCGTCGGGTTTGATGAAAAACTCGAGTTCCATTTGCTCGAACTCACGCGAGCGGAAGGTGTAATTGCGCGGCGTGACTTCGTTGCGGAAGGCCTTGCCGATCTGGCCAATGCCAAACGGAACCCGCTGGCGGGAGGTGACCATCACGTTTTGAAACTGGGCAAAGATGGCCTGCGCCGTCTCCGGGCGAAGATAGGCCACGCTATCCTCGCTTTCCACCGGCCCCACGTAGGTCTTGAACATGAGGTTGAACGGCCGCGGCTCCGTCAAATCCGTGGACCCGCAACTGGTACACTTGGTGCCGGCCGGGAGCGCGAAGCGACCGCTGGCGTCCTTGGCCAGCAGCAGCCCCTGATCTTCGCATAATTGGTCGGCCCGATAGCGTTTCTTGCACTTCTTGCAATCACACATGGGATCGCTGAAGGTATCCACATGGCCGCTGGCCTTCCAAATGGCCGGGTGCATGATGATGGTGGCCTCCAAGCCGGCCACATCCTCCCGCTGGCGGGTCATGGCGTTCCACCAGAGCTCTTTGACATTTCGTTTGAGCTCGGCGCCCAGGGGACCGTAGTCCCAAAAGCCGTTGATGCCGCCGTAGATTTCGGAGGACTGAAAAATGAACCCGCGCCGTTTGCACAGCGAAACGATTTTCTCCATCTGCAAGTTTTCTTTTGACTCGGCCATAGGATTCGTGAGTGTTTGGCAAATGCGCCGGAAAATCAATCCTGAACGGTGAGCGCAACTGGGCCATCGGAGTTCGGAGTGCCGGAGCGCCGAGAGTTGCTCGGCCCGTGCGCCCAGAGCCTACGACCAGCCGAGTACGGCGCCAATTGAGTTCGCAGTTCGAAATGACCCGCTGGCCGAGCGATGCTCGGCGCTCCGGGCGGGCCAAAGATGCCACACGAGTCCTGGTGGACTTTCGCGGCAGGCGGCGGGCCCGGGCGAAAGGGTGGGAAGACGCGGGCTCGGGCAACCCGGCTCACAATTCCAGCGAACGCGTGAAAATCACGCATCATGCGTGAAAATTTCACGCATTGGGGGATTGGCCCGGAAACATGAAGCGCTGAATGCTTGAATTTGGAAGAATTGCACCGCGCTTGGTGTTGGCACCGGCATTGCTACGGATGACTCAGAAATCCGTTTGACAGCGTTGGTGAGTGCGGTAGAATGCGCGGCCTGTCCCCGGATCGATACAACAACACAAACCAGTAGTATTGAATTATGAAACAACAGAAAAAAGCGTTTACGCTGATCGAACTGCTCGTCGTTATCGCGATCATCGCGATTTTGGCGGCCATGCTCTTGCCGGCCCTGGCGGCTGCCAAGCGGAAAGCCCAAAAAATTAGCTGCACGAACAACCTCAAGCAGGTTGGTCTGGCGCTGCGTATTTGGGAAGGGGACAATAATGACCGGTATCCCATGCAGGTTGCCGCCAGCTCCGGCGGCGCGAGCGATTTCTTGGGTCACTCCAACGGCGGTGCGACGGCGACGACCCCCAGCAGAGGTTATGCGCCCGGTATGGCTTTCATGGTGATGTCCAACGAACTGTCCACGGCGAAAATCCTGTTCTGCCCCTCGGACAACATTCATTCCTCGTTCGCCACGAACTTCAGCTATTATGATCTCCTGTACATCTCCGCGCTTCCGCCTTCCACGGGCAATGTGGGCCCCCAGAAGGGTGAAGATGCCACGTCCAACTCGAAGGTCAGTTATTTTGTGGACGGTGACGCCACGGAAGCCAATCCCCAGGACATCATGACTGGTGATGACAACATTGGCAACCAAACCACGAGCCTCACCACGGCCTCCAGTTGGCGGTTTGGCGCGAGCAGCTCATCCACCTCATGCACCCAAGCGAGTTCCTCCACCACGGTCGGCATCACGACCACCTCGTTCAGTTCCGCGGCCAACAACTGGGCTTGGACGGCGAATGACTTCCATCAGAAGTCCGGTAACCTGGGCTTGGCGGACGGCAGCGTGCAGAGCGCCACGATCAGCGGTCTGCATCAATACCTGGCGAACAGCACGAACAGCCAGCCGGATGAAGCGATCAACTTCATGCCGTAATTATTTTTGATCTGTCACACGAGGCGCCCGCAAGGGCGCCTTTTTTGTTTAGTTTGACTGGCGCGGCCGGCGGGAAGTTTTATGCTGGGGGCACTCATGGCTGGCACCGCCAACGATCTGCTCCAAGCTACCGCCCGCTCGTTTTACCTCACCCTGCGGGTGCTGCCGGGACCAGTGCGCCCGCAAATCGGGCTGGCCTACTTGCTCGCCCGCACGACGGACACCATTGCGGATACCGCGCTGGTGCCGGCCGGCCAGCGGCTCCAGGCGCTGCAGGACTTGCGCAAGCGCATCCAGGAGGCCACAACCCAACGGTTGAATTTCGGCGAGTTGGCGCGCGGACAAGGCTTGCCGGCGGAGCGCCTGTTGCTGGAGCGAGTCGAGGAAAGTCTGGCGGCGTTGCGGCTGCTCTCCGCGGACGATCAGAAGCTGATGAAAAACGTCCTCCTGACCATTATCAGCGGCCAGGAATTGGACTTGCGCCGCTTTGCCGTCGGCACGGCTGGTTCACCCGATGTTCCGCCCCAAGCTTCATCGCCCGCCGCGCCGCCAGCCAGCCAACCCGGCACCCCGTTGGTGGCTGGCACGGAAACAACCGGAGCGTGCCGGAAGCAGATCATCGCCCTCCAAACCGCTGCCGAGCTGGATGATTATACGTATCGCGTGGCGGGCTGCGTCGGTGAATTTTGGACCCGCTTGTGCCGGGCGCACCTTTTTCCCCGCGCCCGTCTGAATGACGACCAACTGGTGGCCGATGGCGTTCGCTTTGGACAGGGGCTGCAATTGGTGAACATTCTGCGCGACCTGCCGGCGGATCTGGCCAATGGCCGCTGCTATTTGCCGCTGGAAAAGCTCAGGCCGGCCGGCCTGGCGCCCGAGACGCTGCTGGCGCCGGAAAAGGAAGGGGCTTTTTTGCCGCTGTATCGGGCCGGGTTGGACCAGGCAACGGCGCATCTGGAGGCTGGCTGGCGGTATACCAACACGTTGCCTTTTGGCCAGTTCCGCGTGCGGCTGGCGTGCGCGTGGCCGGTTCTGCTCGGCTTAAAAACCATCGCCAAGTTGCGCACCGCCGGGGTGGCGGACCTGCAGCGGCGGGTGAAAGTGCCGCGCCGCGAAGTATACGCCATGATGGCGTCGTCCACCCTGGCTTCACCGGTACCGTTTCTCTGGCGCCGGCTCGCCGCCGCGGCTTTACGGGGTTGAAAACCGGTACAAACGGACACTGTTGGACCGGGCGGAATTGACATCGACGTAAAACCACAAGCCGTTGGTGGCCATGACGTTCGTGGCGACGGGGAACCAGGCATGGGCGAGATTACTGGACGCCCACAACCGGTTGGTGCTGCCGACGGCGTCGGCGAGCGCAAAAGAGGCGCTGCCATCGGTCCGGCTGAAGTTAAAGTCGAGGAAATTGAGCTGCGTGATTACAGTGAGCAACGCGTAGCTGCTGGTCACGGCCCCGTAGCTGTTGGCTGCCTCCAAGGCATAATACCCGGCGAGCGTGGTGTAGGTATTGGTAAAGGCGAGGGACGTACTGGTGGCGCCGTTGACCAGCGCATTGGTGTCAAACAGCCACTGGTAGCTGAGCACGCCCGGCCCTGTCGCCGCCGCCGTCAAGGACGCGGCAGCACCATTGGTGACGGTGGTGCTCACCGGGTTGAGGGTGATGACAGGCTTGGTGATGATGCTGAGTAAAGCGGGGCTGCTGGTGGCCCGGCCGAGACTATTGGTGACCACCACCAGGTAGTTCAGGGCGAGCGTATTCGTGGCCGTAAACGACAGCGTGCTATTCGTGGCGCCGCGCACCCCATGGCTGGCGGCCACGCTGTTGGTGTACCACTGGTATTTGAGCGGCGATTTGCCGGCGGCTGCCACCGAGAAGCTGACCGCCGCCCCGTTGGTGGTCGACAGCGGCTGCGGGTCTTCAAAGATGATGGGTTTGGTGGAAACCACCGTCAATTTGGCGGCCGCGCTGGTCACCGTGCCGGCGGCATTGGAGACCACCACCCCGTAATATCCCGCCTGGTTGGTGGTCACCGAAGGAACCATCAGAATGGCGTTGGTGCCGCCGGCCAGGGGTGTGTTGGTGTTGAAATACCATTGGTAAAAGAGCGGGCTGGTGCCGCTGGCCACGTTGGTAAACGCCGCGTCATACCCGTTGGTTACCGTGATCGACTGCGGCTGTTGCGTGATCGTGGGGGCGGTCGTGGTAATGACGGTCAACTGGGCCGCGGTGCTGGTGGCGCTGCCGTACGGGTTGCTCACCACCACCAGATAATAACCGTCCTGGCCGGCGGAAACGTCGGACAGCGTCAAAACCGAATTGGTCTGGTCGGTCAACACCGTATTGGTGTCGAAGTACCACTGATATGTCAGCGGCGCGGTGCCGGAGGCGGCGCTGGTAAAGCTCGCTGACCCGCCACCCGCAACGGTGACATTCTGCGGCTCCTGCGTGAGGGCGGGCGCGGTGCCGGGCAGTACCACCGTCAATAAGACCGGGCTGCTGGTGACCGAGCCGAGGCCATCGGAGGCCACCACCGTGTAAGTGCCGGCGTTGTTGGTGGTAACGGCGGCCAGACTAAGCGTCTGACTGGTTTGATCACTCAGCAAACTGTTATTGAAATACCATTGATAGGATACGGGGCTGTCATCGGCAGTCGCGACGGTGAAACTGGCGGGACTCTGGTTGTCCACCGTGAGCCCCTGCGGTTGGGTGGTGATGGCGGGCAGCGGCAGGTCGAACAACGTGCCGTAGCTGCCGGGACCGTCCAAATAGGTCGTCCCCCAGAGGGCGTTGCCCAGCCGGATGACGCCGCCCAAAGGTTCGATGCCGCTGGCGGCGCCGTTGGTGAAACTGGCGAGGGTCACAAAGCCCGTGCCGTTCGTATTGACCAGGAAAATCGTGCCTTCATTCCCGGTGCCGCCGCTGTTGGCGGTGCCGTAGAGAAACCCGTTGGCAAAGGTCAGCCGGGCCTTGGGGGCGGCACCATCGGCATTGCCGGTGAAACCCGAAAAACCATAGACCAGGCGATAGCCGGTGCCGTTGGTGGCCACGGCGAAGATGGCGCCGGTGCGGTTGGGGCCGCCCCCGCTGCAGACGCCGTATAATGTCCCCGCGTTCAAAACGAGTCCGCCATAAGGCCGCGCGGCATCCGGGGCATTCGAAAAGGAGTAGAGAATGGTGTAGTCCGTGCCACTGGTGTTGATGGCGAAGACCGTTCCGTTGCCATAAGTGCCGCCGCTGGTGGTGGTGCCATAAAGCGTGCTGCCGGCCTGCACCAGGACGCCTTGCGGCTGCGACCCGTCCGGCGTGTTGGTAAAGGAATGAAGGATGGCGTACCCCGTGCCGTTGGCGTTGATGGCGAAAAGAGTGCCCCCGTCCGTGGAATTGGTGGCGTTTCCCGCACCGCCCACCGAAGTGGTCCCGTACACCATCCCGCCACTGGCGACGACCCCGCCCACCGGATATTGGCCGTCTGACGGGCCACCAAAACTGTGCAGCACGGCATAGCTCGTCCCATTGGTCGCTACGGAATAAATCGTGCCGTAGTTGGTATATAAGCCCCCGTACTCCGTGGTGCCAAAGATAACGCCGCCGCTCACCGCCACCTCATTGGGGGAAATACCGACAAAGCGGGGGTCGTTAAAACTATAAATGGGCGTGAAAGCCGACTTGTTCGTATTGAACAGAAACAACATGCCATCCCCATTCGCCCCGCCATAGGCCGTGCTGCCAAACAGCAGGCCATTCGAGAAAATCGGGCGGGTGGGATTGGCGCCGTCTGGGGTATCGCTAAAACTGTGCA
Organism: uncultured Bifidobacteriaceae bacterium; assembly: GCA_964437865.1. Lineage (GTDB taxonomy): Bacteria > Verrucomicrobiota > Verrucomicrobiia > Limisphaerales > UBA11358 > UBA11358. Next base: position 20,103 of record CAYTJG010000017.1, read on the forward strand.
GGACGGTGACAATTTGCGCGGCCACCGGCAGGCTGATGGACAACAAAAACAGGATGCCCAGAGTATTGATTTTTGCTTTCATTGGTAAACCATGATCCAATACCGTCCTACTTTATTAACTGCCAGCGGGTTAGCCGATGGTCCGCCACCAAGCGAAGCCCGACCGAGTGTCAAATGCTAGTGCAAGCCCGGCGGGAACGCAACGGGAATGCTGGTCCGGGAGGGGCAAAGGCGAGGAATGGAGAGGTATTCGGGGATGCCGGAGGGCAGTGGGGCGGCCGTTCGTGGCGGGGCGCTCGGTCGGATGAAGCTTGGTTCAAAATCACATCTCAGCGGCCGGGACGGCCGCGGTCCGGCGCGGTCCGCCTCAACCTTCCGCTTTCGACGAAAACTGGTCTTCCTTGTTCTTGAACAGCACGTTGAAAGTGGTCAGCGAACCGTAGCAGCGTGAAAGGTATTGCTGCATTTCCACCTTCTCGCCGTCGGTCAGCGCCGGATGGGCGTTGATCTTTTGTTCCAGCACGCGCAGTTGATTGCGGACGCCAATCACCTTGTGAAAGAACACTTCCAGCGGCACCTCCTTGGTTTGCAGGGTCGGATCGGCGGGATGGAGGACCATTTTTCCCTTGTGCCAGCGCACGCCCAACTGGTCCACGACGGTATCCGGCTTTTCCAGTCCCAATTTGGCAATGGCCGCGGCCACGGTTTCATTGATCACCTGGGTCAGCGGCACTTCCAAGCCGCTCAAGGCCGCCTGCGGTTCCAGGGGCGCCAAGCCGCTGGCTTCCGGCGCCACGGTGCGTTTGGCGCCGTCGTCAAACTGGATCTCGGCCACCGTTTCCGAGATGGCTTTCACCAGGCCGCTGCCGTATTGGGGATGGCGCACGCGCTGGCCGATATGGAGGGATTCCGCTTTCATGCGGCCATTAAATCATGGAGGGCTGGTCATTAGCAACGGAAAGGAGGCGGGGTGGACGGGGATTTTGCGCGGCGGCCGGCGACGGAACGGCGCAAGTTTGTTTTGACAGGGAGGCGAAAAGAAATTTTCCTAGGCGGCGTGGCGGCAAAGTTCTGGCATCGGCTCGCGTACGAATGCGACCTCTGGCAACGGGGGTTTTCGCAAGTGGCGGGCGTGGATGAAGCCGGCTGCGGGCCGCTGGCCGGACCCGTGGTGGCTGCGGCCGTGATCTTTCCCAAGAGTTGGCAGGAAACCGGTTTGCCGACGCCCTTGCGCGGGTTGAACGACTCCAAACAACTGACGGAGGACGAGCGGGACAAGTTCTTTGAACGGTTGCAGGCCCGCCCGGATATCCGGTTCGCCATCGCCATCGTGGATGTGGAGACGATCGACCGGGTGAATATCCGGCAGGCGGCCTGGCAGGGAATGCACCGGGCGCTCGATCAGTTGCAGCCGCGGGCGGAGCATGTGCTGGTGGATGGCCTGCGCATCAAATGGCTGCCCTATCGGCAAACTGCGCTGGTGCAGGGTGATGCCCGCAGCTATTCCATCGCCGCCGCCAGCGTCCTGGCCAAAGTCACACGCGACCGCTTGATGCGCGATTATGATGCGCAATTTCCCGGCTATGGCTTTGCCGTCCACAAGGGTTACGCCACCGCCCGGCATCTGGCCGCGCTTGAGAATCTTGGTCCCTGCCCCATCCACCGCCGATCCTTTCGCCCGCTGCGGCCGGCCGAGCCGACCGAACCGGAACTGTTCTGAACGCGCAGAGCGGTTCCGCCACCCCGACCGATCAGCCCGGCGCCGGCCAACGGTCGGTCTTCCGACCGCTTGGTCCGGCCGGAGCATTCAGCAAGTCATCGGCGACTTCATCGGCGACTTCATCGGCGATTCAATCGGCGGTCAAGTAATCCGGGTCACCGTCGTTGTCCTCAATGGGCATGGCTGTAAAATTTATTTTCATGACATTTCGGGGGGGACGGCGAGCCATTCCTCTGCTGGTCCCCTCACCTCCTGTGATCGACGAAGCGGGCGGCGGCTGAAGCCCAAAGCCGGCGTGGCGCAAAAAGAAATCTTTGTTCCGCGCCCGGATTCATGTTCAATTCGAGCCCGGTGAATCTTTTTGCGAAACTCCGGGCGCGCTTCACTGTCAAACCTGAACCGGAACACCTGCGTCGCGGCCGGCTCGGGGAACGGGCGGCGAAAAAATTTTGCCAGCGGGCCGGCTTGAAGTTTTTGACGGCCAATTTCCGCTCCGACCGGGGGGAAATCGACCTGGTTTTTCGCGACGCGGACTGCCTGGTGTTTGTGGAGGTCAAGACCCGGTCATCGGAAGAGTGGACGCGGCCGGCGGCGGCGGTGGATGCGCGCAAGCGGCGGCTGCTTTCGCAGACAGCGCTGGATTACCTGCGGCGGCTCAAGCATCCGGCCGTGAAATTGCGGTTCGATATTGTGGAAGTGTTGCTGGCGGACGGCGCGGTGCGGGAGATCCGGCACCTGCCCAACGCCTTTGCACTATCCCAACCCTATCGGTACGGCTGAATAATGCTTGCGCCGGCTGAGGGGGCGGAGGATGGTGGTAGCGCGGTCATGCACGTAACCCTGGACATTGCTCTCCGCCTCGCGGGCCTGGTGCTAGCCACCGGCCTGGTGGGCTTGGGCTTGTTCTTCATGGTCAAGAAGAGCGATGAGCCGGGCAAGATGCTGGGCAAGATCGCGTTCAGCGCCCTGCTGATGGCCGGCATCGGCTGGTTCGTGCACTCCCGGCTGGGGAAAATGGAAGAGGGCCTTTCCATGGGAAACATGGGCAACTGCTTGTTGATCATGGGCGCCTTCGGGGTCTGCGGGTTTATTCTGAGCATCCTCTGGACCCGGCACCTCGGCGATTTCCTGATCAATCCGCTGACGGGCATCCTGGATGGCGGCAACGAGCCGCCCGAGCGAAAGCCCTTTTATTCCATCGCCCTCGCGCATCGCAACCGGGGCCGGCTCACGGAGGCGGCGGCCGAAATCCGCCGGCAACTGGACAAGTTTCCCAATGATTTCGAGGGGATCATGCTGCTGGCGAAGCTGCAGGCCGAGGACCAGCGGGATCTGGAGGCGGCCGCGGCCACGTTGGACGAGTTTTGTGCGGATGCGAATGCCCCGAGCAAACAGGTGGCGGCCGCGTACACCCAACTGGCCGACTGGCGTCTGAAACTGGCGACGGACGTGGCCGGCGCGCGGATGGCGTTGCAGCAAATCATGGTGCGCTACCCGGATACGGAAACGGCCCTACAGGCCGAACAGCGGATCGCCCATTTGTGTGAGACGGAAAAAGTGATGGTGGCGCGGCGCGACCACCCAAACGTGGAACTGCAGCCCGGGGTGAACAACGTGGGTTTGCTGGATTCCTCGGATTTTTTAAAGCCGCGCGAAGTGGAGCCGGGAAAGATCGCGGCGGCTTATGTGAAGCACCTCGAAGCGCATCCCCGGGACACGGAGGTGCGCGAGAAGCTGGCGCTGATTTATGGGCGCGATTACCAGCGGCTGGACCTGGCCACGATGGAACTGGCGCAACTGATCAACGAGCCGAAGCACCAGCCCAAACAGGTGGCGCACTGGTTGAATCTGCTCGCGACGCTGCAGATGGAACTGGGCGCCGACCTGGCAACCGTGCAGGGGACCCTGGGAAAGATCGTGGAGCAATTTCCCAATCTGCCGCTGGCCGATCTGGCCCAGCGGCGGCTGGCCCGGCTGGAAAATGAATTCAAGGGACTCCGCCAATCCTCCAACGTGAAGCTCGGCACTTACGAGCAGAACATCGGATTGAAATACGGCGGCCCGCGCCCACACTGAACTTCGGCCGGCCGGCAGACCGCCGGATGAAGGTCGCCGGGAAAACGACCCAATTCACCCTCTTAACCCATTCGATCGGCTTTCCCTTGCCGCCACCAAGCCAATAAATGTTGACTGTCTGGCAATGCAGGTTTTGGTATTGGCCCCCAAGCGACCGAAGATAAGGCATGTCAGAAAACGAAGTTGCCTCGCCCAACGGGTCCGCCGAGCGGTCCCGGGAGTTGCCACCCGCCTGGGTGAGCGTCTGGGTGGCGTGTGGCCACATTCGCTGCCTCGGCTACCGCACCACCGATGACAAATGGGTGGCCACCTTCAGCGGCGAGGAACTCCAGGGCGTGACAGATTGGTTGACCATTTGAGCTTCCGACCCAAGCCGGTTCTGGGATTCGAGGGCGTGCCAGGCTCTTTAACTGAGGCGGTTACCGGCAACCCAGGGGCGCTTTTTCGCAAGAATCGTGTAGCTCATTTAGCTCGGGGACATTATCTAATTTAGTTTTCTAATGTGAAAAGCCGTCTGGCAACCAAAATCGAGTTCGGCACCCGCGCAGGGCGGAGTCCGGCGCCGGGCCGGGCCGGGCTCACGAACGAGGCCGTGTACGGTTATCCCCGGGATTTCCTCGACAACCAATTCGTCTATGTGGTCATTTCGCCGCGGGCGCGCGGCCTGGCCGTGGGGGTGAACGTGAATCCCCAGGGTCCCTGCAACCTGCGTTGCGCTTATTGCGAGGTCCGCGGCTCCACGCAGACGGCTGACGTGGAATTCGATGTGGACCGGATGGCGATGGAATTGGGGCAGACGCTGGAACTGGCGCAAGGCGGCTGGCTGCACCAATGGCCGCGCTATGCCCGGCTGTCCCCGGAACTCCTGCAAGTCCGCCATGTGGCCTTGAGCGGCGACGGGGAACCGACCCTGGCCCCGCATTTCGTCGACACCACGCGGGCGGTGGTCCAGTTGCGCCACCAGGGCCGGTCGTTCAAGACCGTGCTGATGACCAATTCCACCGCTTTGGACCGGCCACAGGCCCGGGAGGGGATTGCTTTGCTCCAACCCACCGATGAGGTCTGGGTGAAATTTGAGGCCGGCACCCAGGCCTACCTGAACCGCATCAGCGGCGCCACCGTCTCGCTGGATCGAATTGCGGACAACATCCTGCTGGTGGCGCGCGAGCGGCCGGTGGTGGTGCAAAGCCTGTTCCCAGCCATCGACGGCGAGGAGCCCGCCGCGGCCGAAATTCGGGCCTATGCCGAACGCCTCAAGGAGTTGAAGGATGCCGGGGCGCAAATCTCGCTGGTGCAGATCTACTCGGCCACGCGGCCCATGGCCACCAGCGGGTGCGGCCATCTGCCCTTGCGGGCGCTCTCGGAAATCGCCCAGACGGTCCGCCGGATCTCCGGTCTGCACGCCGAGGTTTTTTGAGTCGCCCCGCACTCCGCACCCGGTTGCCGTGGCGGCGAAATTACGCCATTGAGTCTACCGCTTAATCGCGTAGTATTTACGGCTCTATGGCCAGCAGTCGCAGACAATATCCGTTTCATTTGATCGAACCCAAGTGGCAGCAGACTTGGGAAAAACAGCAGACGTTCCGCGCGTGGAACCCCAATGACGAAGTTCCCGCCGCCCACGGCTTTGCCCAACGCCACCACCTGGCCGGCAAGGTTTCCGCCGCCCAGTTGCCGCCCAAGTTTTACATCCTGGACATGTTCCCGTACCCCAGCGGCGCCGGCCTGCACGTGGGACATCCCGAAGGCTACACCGCCACGGATATTCTGGCCCGCTACCGCCGCGCCCTGGGCTTCAATGTGCTGCATCCCATGGGCTGGGACTCGTTCGGGCTGCCCGCCGAGCAATACGCCGTGAAGACCGGCCAGCATCCGCGCAAGACCACCGAGGCCAACATCGCCAACTTCACGCGGCAGATCCGCAGCCTCGGCTTCAGCTACGATTGGTCCCGGGAACTGGCCACCACCGACGTGGAGTATTTCAAATGGACCCAGTGGATTTTCCTGAAGCTCTACAATTCGTGGTTCAATCCCGAAACCAACCGGGCGGAGCCGATTGAGACGCTGAAATTTCCCGTGGATTGCACGACGGAAGCGGCCCGGCATGCCTATCGTGATGCCAAGCGCCTCGCCTACGTCTCGGAGGCACCCGTCAATTGGTGCCCCGAACTCGGTACCGTGCTCGCCAACGAGGAAGTGATCGACGGCAAGAGCGAGGTGGGCGGCTACCCGGTGATCCGCCGGCCCATGCGCCAGTGGATGCTGCGCATCACCGCCTACGCGGAGAAACTCCTGGCCGACCTGAACATCATTGACTGGAGCGATTCCCTCAAGGAAATGCAGCGCAACTGGATCGGCCGCAGCGAAGGCGCCGAAGTTGATTTCCAGATCGCCGCCAGCGCGTTGCCGGCGGACGAGGCCAGGATCCGCGTGTTTACCACGCGGCCGGATACCTTGTTTGGCGCCACCTACATGGTGCTGTCGCCCGAGCACAAGCTCGTTGAGAAAATCACCACGCCCGGCCAACACCAGGCCGTCAAGGATTACCAAGCCTACGCCGCCGGTAAATCCGATTTGGAGCGCACGGAACTGGCCAAGGAAAAGACGGGCGTCTTTACGGGTGCCTACGCCATCAATCCCGTCAACGGTGAGCAGATCCCCATCTGGATCGCCGACTACGTGCTCGCCAGCTACGGCACGGGCGCCATCATGGCGGTGCCCGCGCACGACACGCGCGATTTCGAATTCGCCAAGAAGTTCAACCTGCCCGTCCTCCAGGTCGTGCAGCCCAAGGATCCCAAGACCGATTGGCAGGGCTTCACCGATGACGGCACCGCGGTGAATTCAGGGTTTCTCTCCGGCCTGTCCACGCCCGAAGCCAAAAAGAAGATCACGGCCTGGCTCGATGAAAAAGGTTTGGGCAAGAAGACCATTAATTACAAGCTGCGGGACTGGTTGTTCAGCCGCCAGCGTTACTGGGGCGAGCCGTTTCCCATTGTTTGGAAACAAGATGCCGCCGGCCGGCGTCAGCATGAGGCGTTGCCGGAGAGCGCACTGCCCGTGTTGCCACCCACATTGGAAGATTACAAGCCCACAGCCGATGGCCAGCCGCCGCTGGCCCGCGCCACGGACTGGCTGATGCTTCCCGACGGCTCCACGCGCGAGACCAACACCATGCCCCAATGGGCTGGCTCGTGCTGGTATTACCTGCGGTATCTGGATACCCAGAACGCCGCCGCCTTCGTGGGCAAGGACGCCGAGAATTACTGGATGGGATCGACGCCGGCGAACAGTGCCGCGCGCACCACGCCCGGGGTGGATCTCTATGTGGGTGGCACCGAGCACGCCGTGCTGCATTTGCTCTACGCCCGTTTCTGGCACAAGGTGTTGTTCGATCTCGGTTACGTTTCCACGCCCGAACCCTTTTTCAAACTGGTGAACCAGGGCCTCATCCTGGGCGAAGACGGCCAAAAGATGTCCAAATCCCGCGGCAACGTGGTGAATCCGGACGATATTTTAACGGAATTTGGCGCCGATGCCTTCCGCCTCTACGAGATGTTCATGGGCCCGCTGCAGGATGTGAAGCCGTGGAACACACAGGGCGTGGCCGGTGTTTACAAATTCCTCGGCCGCGTCTGGCGTCTGTTCGTGGATGAAAAAGCCGAGACCGCCTTTGAACAGGCCGAGACCACCGCCACCGAGGCCACCCACGGCGCCGGACTGCTGGATTTGATCCTGCTCGACGGCGGCATCACCGACGTGGACCCCACTCCAGCGCAGCTCAAGACCCTGCACGCCTGCATCAAGAAGGTGACCGAAGACCTCAACGGCCTGCGGTTCAACACCGCCATTTCCGCCATGATGGTGTTTGTGAACGAAGCCATCACCTGGCAGGCCAAGCCGTTGCCGGTGATGAAGACCTTCCTGCAACTGTTGGCGCCGTTTGCACCGCATCTGGCAGAGGAACTCTGGGCGCGGCTGCACTCCACGTTTGGCCTCGTGACCCCGTCGCTGGGCTATGCGGCGTGGCCCAAGTATGACCCGGCCTTGCTCGTGGAGAACGAAATCGAGCTGCCCGTGCAGGTTAACGGTAAATTCCGCGACGTGATCAAGGTGCCGGTAAATGCGGATAACGCCACCATCGAGGCGGCTGCCAAGCAGCCCGAGAAAGTCCAGCTGTTCATCGCCGGCAAGACGATCAAGAAAGTGATCATCGTGCCGAAAAAAATGGTGAATTTGATCGTGGGGTAAGGCCCTTTACCACCAGAACACCGTGCCGGAAGTGGTTCGGGGTGTCATTTGAGTAAAGGGACGCCACGCCACGTGCCCGTCCTTGAATCCGAGATTTCCACCGGCTGGAAGATCTCCCTTCAAGTGCGGGCTCACTGAAGGATATACGAGGCCGTTTTGGGCAAAGCCGCCGGGGACGGAAACGTAATCGTTTTCCGGATGCAAATAGCCTGGCAGCGTTGCATTTTCACTGATGATTGCGTCCGCCACCAGAACCCGCGTTGCCGCCGGCACGGCGGGTGTCCGCACTCCGCCCACCACCAGCGGTTCCGGGAGGATGGTTGAGTTTTGGTTCGTCGAAGCCAATGGCATTGTGCCGTTGCCGGATGCCCTCGACGAAAAGGTCAGGACATATCCGAGCACCCGAAAATCGGTGGCTCTGGGTGGGGTGGCCGTAACTCCAAAGTTCCACAGAGATGATTCAAAACCGAGGCCGGAATTGGACCAGTTTTGCAAGTCAGTAAACCGGGGCGCGGTTCCGGGACAATAAAAAGTCTTGGCCGTCAAACCATAGGTCAGCAACGGATTAACCACGGTCACCGCGGTGTCCCAAGCCCACTCGCCGACATCCACCGGACGCACCGGCAAAAGGTTGTTGTTTTCGTTGGCGTATAACTGGCAGGCGAGCGAGATCTGTCGAAGCTGGCTGGCACATACTCCGATGCGGGTCTCGCCCTTGCTCAAGGCCAACACGGGCAGCTCCACCACGGCGAGCAAGGCAATCATCGCCAGCACGGCGACAAGGTCGGTCAGCGTAAAGCCGTTGGAATTCGCGGCCGGGTTCTTGATGTTTAAGCTCGTCTTCATGGCCTCACGATTATTTCACCATCACCCGATAAAAGCAGTTGGATGGACCGACGGGAGCGCTGAAGGTGCCTTGCAATCCGAAAACCGACGCGCCATTGGCGGTTGACCAGTTGGTCGTTTCCAGCCGGTTCTCAAATTGCAAGGTGTAGTCTTTTCCCGGCACCGTCGGCCAGTTCAACGTGAAGTTCGGTGGGAGCGCCGCATCATTCGTAATCTGGAGGGTCAGGCAGGCAGCCGGGTCGAGTGGGTCCAGGCCCGCCAGATATTTTTCCAGGTTCGACATCCCATTGCCGTCAGCGTCGTCCTGCGCCAGCGACAAATCCGACGCTTCACCGGTCGGATGCCCAAAATAATACATCATCCACAAATCCGGTATTCCGTCGCCGTCGCTATCGGTGGTCCCCCACGGTGCGTGGGTGTCGGCGATGACGTCCTGGGCCCGGTTCAGATCGTTCGCGGCCAGCGCGGGATTGCAACTTTGGCAGATCACCCTGCTGCCATCGCCATTAATTTGCGGCAGCGAATTCCAGTGGCACCAGCTTGAACCCGCCGGCAGGGCGGTCACCAGGCGGTTGGAGCCGGTGTAGCGGTCGTACAAGTAGATGTTCGGCGGCGGATTGACGGTGTTCGCGACCAGGTTGGTGGCAAAGCTGCGGTAAGTCACGAAGCGCCCGTCACCGCTGATCGCCGGCGAGTCCGAGGGGCCGCTCGCAGAATTAGTCCCGCCGACGACGGTGCTGACCAGGGTGAGCGCGTTGGCGGACAGATCGTACAGGTAAACATTGTTGGTGCCGTTGGTATCCGCAGGCACCGCATTGGTGGCGGTGACGAAGACGAAGAAACGTCCGGCGGTGTCCCAAACGGGACCGGCGGACAATTTGGTGGCCGCCGGGAACGTAAACAGATTTGACTGGGATTGCAGATCAATGACCGACAAGGCCTTGGCCGTGTTGAAGAGCAGGCGGCTGCCGGTGGGGCTTACGGCGGCAACCAGGGGCGAGGACGAAGACGTATAAGCGCTGGCGTTCTTTACGGTATCCCAAACGATGAGTTGTTGGGGCGTCGTGCAGTAGGCGACATAACGACCGTCGGCACTGATTGATATCGGCGAATTCGTGGTGGCCTCGCTGCCGAGCAGCGTCAGGCGCCCGGTGGCAAGGTTGCGGAAATAGACAAAGGCCGGGGAACCGCCACTGCCCAGATTGTAAGCCAGGCTCAGAAAAGCGACGCAGGCCCCGTTTTCACTGATCACGGGATCAATGGAGTCGCCATTTCCAGCGGTCTGGCCGTTGGTGGTGACGCTCACCATCAGGTTGGTCCCGGCTTGCAAATCGCGCACATAAACATTGGCATTGGTGCCGATGGTGCCCAGAGTGAGATTGGTGGCAGTGCTGACAAAAACGACAAACCGGCCACTGAGGTCGATGGCCGGGCTGAAAGAAGAACCCGCCGCGGGATTGCCATCCAGGCCCGCGCTGACCAGGGAATTAGTCCCGGTCGCCGTGTCGAAGACAAATACATCTGACGTGTTATTCGTATCGTTCGGCGCCAGGTCGCTGGCGTAACTGGTGAACACCAGTTTGCGGCCGTCGTCGCTGAGCGCATGGCTCCCCAGCCAGCTTGGGCCGTTGCCCGTCTGCGGAATCAAAGCGGGCTCACTTTGGGAGACCAGGCTGATCGTATTGGCGCCCAGATCGCTGAGAAAAACGTCGAACGCCTGATTGTTATCGCCGCTGACGAGGTTGCCATCCCAGGCTTCAAACGTCACGAACTGCCCATCCGCGCTCAGCGTGGGGATGGTATTGGCCAGCAGCGACGAGCCCACGCCGTTGGTATCCACATCCACCAGCACGGTGACGCCCGCCTGCCGATCGCGGCGATACACGTGATAGCCATTGCTGACCGGGGCGGTGGTCAGGTTGGTCGCGTTGCTCAAAAAGGTCACATACCGCCCGTCATCGCTCACCGACGGCGTGTCGGACACTGAATTGGTGGGCAGGCTGCCGTCCTCGGCCACGCTGACCACCCAATTGGTGCCCAGGATGGAATCCCACAGCTCAACCTCCACGCAACCGGCGGAATGATTGGTGGCAGAAAAAACGAGATAACGCCCATCCGGGCTCATCTCCGGTCCGGTAATGTCATCGTTTTGGTACCACGGGGCGTATCCATTGGTGGCCACCAGCGCGGTGCTGCCCGCGACTGAATCGCATTGAAAAATGAGCACGGAGCCGGCGGTCTCCAAGTCGGACGCCAGGTTCTGGTAAGCGCTCCCGGTTTTGAAGCCAACATAGCGTCCGTCATCGCTAATGACGGGATGATAGGAAGCGGCGGAAGCCAGCCTTAACAGATTGGATGCCTGGTTGGCCGCGTTGGTGCTGGCCCACAGCGTGACGCCGGCCACCAGGTCCCGCACGTAAACCTCGCCGTTGGTGGAGGGGGAGAGGCCCGGCACCAACCCCTGGGCCGTGCTGGAGAAAGCCACCCGGCGGCCGTCCGGCGTGATGACGGGCGCCGAAGTGTTCACGTTGGTGCCGGTGGCTCCGGCGGAGACGAGATAGGTGAGGTTGCTGGCCAGGTCGCGCACGAAGACATCCGGAATGCCGTTGGTGTCGCCGGCCACCAGATTGGAGGCCGCGCTCACAAAGGCCACGTAACGGCCATCCGGGGTGATCGCGGGATCGGTCGAGGCGCCGTTGCCCCAACCGCCGTCGGCCGCCACACTGACGAGCCGGTTGGTGCCGGCTTGGAGATCCCGCACAAAAACATCGGTGACCCCGTTGGTATCGCCGCCGAGCAGATCGCTGGCGTCGCTTGCAAAAACGGCGTACCGCCCGTTGGTGGAAACCTGCCCCGCGTACGACGGGCTGTTGCCGCCGCCGGCGCCCGCCGCGTTGGCGCTGACCAACGCCAGGGTGTCGCTGGCCCGATCATACAAAAAGACATTCAGCCCCATTTGGCTGTTGCCGTTCGGGGTGAGGTTGTTCGCGGAACTGGAGAACAGGACGAAGCGCCCGTCGCGGCTGATTTTGGCGCCCACTGAGTCGCCATTTCCACCGCTGGGTGGCGGCACTGCGGGATTGCGGATCGACGCGCCTTGCAAGGAATCAGCCTGCAGGGAGGCGGCGAACAGCCAGGAGATCAAGAGACACAAGCCAACGCCCACTGATGGAAACGGAAGCATTCCATCCAGCCGTGGTCGAAGTCCCAATCGATTTCCCACCTCGAACATAACCCTGATTATTGAAACGAAAGTGGTTCACCCGTCTCGCCCTGTCAAGGGTCGAAACCGGCTTTTCGAATTCTGCATTGACAGAGTTTGGTTAACTTCAGAATCTGCGGTGTCAGATTGCAAACGGCAGGGTTGGCAAACATGGTGGGTGGAATCCTATGCAATGCAAGAATCATCCGGAAGTGGCCGCAGTGGATCGATGCTCGGGTTGTGCGGAGCCGTTCTGCTCGGATTGTCTCGTCGAAATTCAGGGTCAGAAATACTGCGGCGCCTGCAAGATGATGACCCTCCGGGGCACTCCGGCGCTGGAAGAGGAACCCAACATCCCCTGTAAAGAGGCCAACGAAGCCCTGACTTGTGCGATCATCGGCTTGTTTTGTTTTGGCATTATTCTGGAACCGGTGGCCTTGAGCAAGGCTTGGAAGGCCCGGCAAATGATCGCCATGAATCCCCGGCTGGCAGGGACCGGCAAGGTCGCCGCGGCGTTCGTGCTCGCCATCGTCGGCCTATTGCTCTGGGTGGGGTGGCTGGTCGGCCGACTCCACGCCATCAGTTCACACTAACGAGCTGCCCAATACCGTGAACTTACTATGTCCTGAATGTCTGGGAACGCTGGAACGGCGGGATGGCCAAGTCGCCCGATGCACCGCCCATGGCGGCGAATATCAGATCCTCTTTTGGCGACCAGCATCCCCGCCCCCGGTGCCGCCAGCTCCGGCCGCCACCCCTGCGGCTGCGCCAGCCTCCGGACCGGCGGCTCCCCCTATCCTTAAAACCGTTTGCGCCCATCATGATAATCTGCCGGCGGTGTTCAACTGCCAACGCTGCCAGACTCCCCTTTGCGACCAGTGCGCCGTTCCCCAGGACGACGGCAGTCATCTCTGCCAGACTTGCGCCTCCTTGCCCGGTGCGGAGCCTGCCCTGCGCGGCGAAGGCTCCGCCGTCGCCTTGGCCTTGGCTAACCGGAAATGCCGGCAGCATCGCCACGTGCCCGCTGTGCAAGTTTGCCAGAACTGTGGCGACGCGATGTGCGCCACGTGCGATTTCCTGCTGCCGGGGAATCTACATTTATGCCCCATCTGCGCCACGGCAGCACCGGGCGGCATGAGTTCGAAGAGAAAAAAGATGTTGTTCGGCTCGTACGCGTTGGGCGTCTGGTGCACCGCGATGTTTGCCGGCATTTTGGGAGGCGCTTTTCGCGAGGCGGCCAGGCAATCACAAACGGCCGTGGGCATTGTTTTCATCATCCTGCTGCTACTGCCAGCCACGTTCGGCTTGGGCCTCGGGGCGGGCGCGAAAGGGCGCCACGCCGGTTCGGTGGGTGTTTGGGTCGCCATCCTCTGGAACCTCTTGATTATCGGTGCCTTTATTATGCTGGCGGTAATTGGTTCCCTGTCCAGACGATGACCCATGGCTTTAAAAATCTCCAATAATTCGCTGTTTAAACGCCATGTCCTGAGCGTGGATTCCGGCGGCGTGCGTTTCTGCGAGAGCCTCTTTCTTAGCGGGACGGCGCGGTTTAGCTTCCGCAGCATCGAATGCGTCCTGCTTTCCGCCGACCATGTCCTTTCCTTCCAGGTGGGCAACGACATCTACCGCATTCCCACCAACCCCGCCAATCCCCGGCACCAGGAAGTCATCGCTACGCTGCTCCAGGAAGTCCGCCGTTCCGCCGCGGACGAACCGGCGTCAACTGGCGCACATTGAAAAACGTATGGGCATGATCCAACTAAAAATCTCCGACATCTCCGGCAGCCGCGTCAGCGACGTGGAAGCCCCCGACGATGTGCCGGTCAACCGCATCCTCGTGGTGCTGATCGAGCGCATGAACCTGCCGCTCAACAGTCCCGACGGCCAATTGATGAGCTACAAGTTGCATCACCGGCGCACCGGCCAGCAATTGCTGGACAATCAAACCCTGGGGCAGGCCGGCGTGCAGCCCGCCGACGAATTGCGCCTCCAACCGGAAATCACCGCCGGCTGAATGGCATGAATACCGCGCCGGCAGCAACGCCGTCCATCCGCGTTTCCGAAGGTCGGTTTGCCCGCCTGGAGGCGATCGAATGGTGGGACCAGGCGCTTTTGACGCGCGCGAAGGTCTTGGTGGTGGGGGCCGGCGCACTGGGCAACGAGGTCATCAAGAACCTCGCGCTTCTGGGCGTGGGCCACGTGGCCATTGCCGACCTGGACCGGGTGGAACTCAGCAACTTGAGTCGGTCGGTGCTGTTCCGCGCCCGCGACGAGGGGCAGTTCAAAGCCGAATGCGCCGCCCGGGCCGCCCGGGAGATTTTTCCCGAGATCAACGTGACGGCGCTGGTGGGTAATATTCTGGCCGATCTCGGTCTGGGGTGGTTTCGCTGGGCCGATGTGGTGATCGGCGCGCTGGATAACCGCGAGGCCCGCGTGTTTGTGAACAGCGCGTGTGCGCGCACGGGACGTCCTTGGATGGATGGCGGCATTGAGGTGCTGCACGGCGTGGTGCGTGGATTTGCGCCGCCGCAAACCGCCTGCTATGAATGCACGATGAGCCAGGTGGATTGGGATTTGCTGAACAAACGGCGTTCCTGTTCGCTGCTCGCGCGGCGCGCCCTGGCCCAGCGCGGCACGCCCACCACGCCCACCACGGCCTCGGTGATCGGCGCCATCCAGGTGCAGGAAACCGTGAAATTGTTGCACGGCCGCAGCGCACTGCTGGGCCGGGGATTTGTGTTTGATGGCGCCGAGCATTCCTCCTATACCACCCGGTACCAGGTCTCTCCGGATTGCCCCTGGCACGACGCCCCGGCGCCCATCGAAAGCCGGCCGCAATTCAGCCAGGCCACCCGCCTGGCCGCGATTTGGCAGGCGGCTGCCGATTCCCTGGGTGCCGTGGATGCGCTGGACCTATCCCGCGAACTGGTCGAGCACCTCGTCTGTTCCGCCTGCGGCACGCGCCAGCCCGTCGGCCAACCGGCCGAGAAGATCCGGGCAGACCAGTTGCGGTGCCCGCAATGCGGCGCGGAGGCCTCGGCCTCCTTTGTCCACTCGCTCGGCGGCCAAAACGAGTGGCTGGAGAAATCCGCCGGTGAACTGGGCCTGCCGCCCTGGGATATTATTTGGGCGCGCCAAGGCGATCGTACCATTGGTTTCGAACTGAGCGGTGATTGCGCCTTCCTGGCCCACGAACATCCATCCCCTAACCATGGCCCCTGAAAAACCGATCAATCCGGGATCTGCCAACCTCAACCTGCGCGATCTGGCCGGGAACGAGAAACCAATCTGGCGCACCTTTCCCGGTCCCCGCCACGCGGGCGCCGCGTTACGCGTGGCCATCGAGCGGAGCGCGTATGCGGAACTGATTGCCCACGCCAAGGCCTCGCTGAATGCGGAGGTGTGCGGCGTCCTCGCGGGCAATTTGTGCCAGGACGATGAGGGGCTGTTTGTTCACGTGGAAGTGGTCATCCGGGGAACGGCCGCCAAGGAAGGGGGCACCCATGTCACCTTTACCCAAAGCACTTGGAATGCCATCCACAAAACCCTGGAGAATGACTATCCCAAGTTGAAGATTGCCGGCTGGTATCATACGCATCCCGGATTCGGGGTGGAATTCTCGGAGATGGATGCGTTTGTCCACCGGAACTTCTTTCCCAGCCGCTGGCACTTGGCGCTGGTGACCGACCCGTTGAACGGCGCCGTGGCCATCGGCATTAATCAGGCGAGCGGCGTGGAATATCTCGACCGGTTCTGGGTGGATGGCCGCGAACAACAGTGCCGATTGCCGGCGCGGGCGGGCGGAACCGAGATTACTGCGCCCACGGGCGAGTCCGCACGTTTGCGCGCGGTGGAGGAGCGCGTGAGCCAGCTCGTGCAGTCGTTGGATGAGCTGCGCGCCTTTCACTACCGCTTCATGCTGGTCTGCGGTTTTGTGTTCTGCCTGGCGCTGATGGCGACCGCCGGCTATTCCATCTACAGCCAATGGGGGTCCCGGCTGGAGCCACCCAAGGTGAATCAGGTGGTGCCGGTGCCCGTGCAAGTCGGCGACCAGACGGTCATTTTGGGCGTGGCCGTCACTTCCTGGCAAGTGCCCCCGGAACTCGATGCCATCCTCGTGCAGGCCGAACTGGCCGAGCGCGCGGCACGAGCCAAGGCCGCCGGGAAAACGAACTCCGCCGCCAACGATACTCCCGGCGCTTCCGCGGCGAATCCCGCCGATTCACCATCCGCCCCCAAACGCTAAACAACTTATGGCCACAAACGACCCCGACGGCATGATCCGCATCTCGCCAGAAGATGTGTCCAGTTCGCATGTGGACGACATGCTCAAGCGCCAGATGAGCCTGCGTGGTGATCCGGGGGTCACCCGCGACCACGGCCGCAAGTGGTATTACCAGAACTGGTTTATTTTCGGTCTCGTGGGCATGCTGGGCGCGGTGGCGGCGTGGGCGGTGTTGGAACCCATGTTCGCCGACTATCTTTATATCCAAGGCCCCATCGCGGCCGTCAGCGATTCCGTGAACCTGCCCGGTCGCCACGCGGACCGCGGGGAAGAAACCCTCAACGAGGTGGAACGGAGCATCGGCTCGGTCACGGTCAACGGCGAAACCATCCTCCTGCTGCCGCAAACAAAGGTGCTCAGTCGGGGCAAGCGCGTGCGCCTCCTGGACGTGCAGTCGTTGAAGGAGGGTCAGGACACGGGCTTTTATGTGAAGTATTACGAAGGCGATGGCTATCATTTCGCCGTGGCCGGCTTTGTGACGCCGCAACCGCCGCCGCTGCCGCCGAACCAGCCCCAGCGCAGCCTGCATGAGCTGCAATCCCGCGATGCCGCCGTGACCATGCTGACCTTTCCGCTGGTGGCGGGGCTGATTGGCCTGTTTATCGGCGCCGCGGACGGAATTGTCTGCCGCTTGTCCCGCCGGGCGCTCTTGTGCGGCTCGGTGGGATTGGTGGTGGGCTTGATCGGCGGATTTATCTTCAACTTGTTTGCCGGCGTCATTTATTCGTCCTTGAACGCCTGCGCCATGCGTCTCATGGAGGCCGCCGGCAGCCTGTCGGCCTTGGGCTTTCTGGTGCAGGTGATCGGCCGTTCGCTGGCCTGGAGCCTGGCGGGTGCGGCCATGGGGCTGGGGCAGGGCGTGGCCTTGCGGTCGAAACGATTGCTCCTGTACGGCTTGGTCGGCGGTGTGGTGGGCGGGTTGCTGGGCGGGCTGCTGTTCGATCCGATTGATATGATTCTGCTGGGACCGGACAAGCCGAGCGCCAGGTGGAGTCGCTTGGTCGGCTTTGCCGTCATCGGCTTGAGCGTGGGCGTGATGATGGGCGTGGTGGAATTACTCGCGCGCGACGCCTGGCTGCGCATGACCCAGGGACCGCTGACCGGCAAGGAATTTCTCATTTTCAAGGACGTGATGAATGTCGGGGCCTCGCCGCGTTCCGACATTTATTTGTTCAACGATCCGCAAGTGGCGGAGCAGCACGCCATCATTCGCGCCGTTGGCGACGAGTGTGAAATCGAGGCGCGCGCCGCCGCCTACCCGGTGCTGCTGAACAACCGGTCGGTGCCGCGTGCCCGGTTGCGGCACGGCGACACCGTGACCATCGGCCGCACCTCGTTTGTGTTTCAGCAACGAAAGAGCTGACATGGCTGACCCAGCCGCCAACTGTGCCATTTGCCTGTCACCCGTTGCCGCCGGGGAAGCAACGGCCGTTTGTCCCGCGTGTCAGGCCGTTTACCACGCGGAGTGCTGGCAGGAAAACGGCGGCTGCGCCGTCTACGGGTGCTCGCAGGTGCCGGTCGTGGAGAAACGGCAGGCGCTGGAAATCCCCGTCTCTTATTGGGGCCAGGAGAACAAGCAATGCCCCAGTTGCGGCCGCGAAATTCTGGCGGCCGCCCTCCGGTGCCGCCATTGCGGCGCCATCTTTGAATCCGCCCGGCCGCAGGCCACCGCGGAGTTTCAGCAGCGAACGGCGCTGGCGCAACGGTTGCCCGCCGCCCGCCGCGCGGTGATTGTTTGGTTTGTCCTGTGCCTGGTGCCAGGCCTGGCTCTGGTGGGAGCGGTGGGAACCCTCATTTGGCGCCCCACTCACCGCGAGGACCTGCGCGCGCTGCCATCCTTTTACGCCGCCTTGAGCCTGATCGGACTGATTGTGGCCATCGGCCAGACGTTGGCGGAGGTTCTGGTCACGCTCTTATTTTCCCTGGTCCACCACTAGAGAACAATGCTGCCACGATCCTCACCATGAATGCCCGACTCCGAAGACTCAGCGCCGATTACGAACAGGTCCGGAAGATCTTCGCGGACCATCCGTACATACGATTGGTCAAAGCCGAGGGCACGCCGCCGGAAAAATACACCTTCACGCTGCTGGTCAAGGGGCTGGTGCCCGCGGGCGAGGATTCCTTTGTTCCCGGCGATAGCCACCAGGCCGAGATCTTCCTGCCCTTGGATTACCCGCGCCGGCCGCCATTCTGCCGCATGCTCACGCCGGTCTTTCATCCGAACATTGATCCCCAGAAGATTTGCATCGGCGATCATTGGAGCGCGGGGCAGTCACTGGCCCAGATGATCGTGCACATTGCGCAGATGATCTGTTATCAGGGTTACAATCTGAAAAGCCCATTGAACGCCCGCGCCGCGGCTTGGGCGGAGCAGCATCTCTCAACCCTGCCCTTGCAGCCGGCCGATTTGTCGGTGGGCCTCTGATTACTTCTCGCCGCTGGCCAGCAGGGTCTGGAAGTGCGGCGGCTGTTCCTCCACAGCCACCATGCTGATCTCAATCTTCTTGAAGCCGGCCTCCTCCAGCCACCGCTGCAAATCACACTCCGCAAACCCGGACCAGCGGTCGCCGTAGAGTTCCCGGGCCTTTTCAAAACCGTGCTTGAGCAAATCCAGCAACAGCAACTGGCCGCCGCTCCGCAGAATCTTGTGCGCGCTGCGCAACGCCTGCAAGGGATCCTCGGCGTGATGCAGCGCCTGGCTCAGAATGACGAGATCGACGCTGTTCGGTTCGATCGGCGGGTTCTGCAAATCGCCGAGGCGAAACTCCAGGTTTTTCAGCCCGTTCTTCCTGGCCTTGGCCGCGCCAAACGCCACGATCCGCTCGGAATTATCCACCGCGATCACCTTCTTGCAGCGGCGCGCCAGCAACTCGGCCAGCAGGCCTTCGCCGGCGCCCAAGTCCGCCACCACCAGCGGCGGCAGAATCCGCAGCAGCAGATGCCCAAACGCCTGCCACGAGCGGCCGGGGCCATAGACGCGGTCAAAGCGCCCGGCAATTTGGTTGAAATAAACCTGCGCCTGCTCCTTGCGCCGGGCGAGGATGCGCTTCAGGTTGATCTGGTCCGGCGCGTGCTCCGGCAACTCCCCGGCGCCCCGAATGGCCAATTGAATAAAATCGCGCACCGACCCATCCGCCTCCGGATTGAGCTTATAAAACGTGCGCTTGCCGTCGCGCCGGGCGGTGACCAGCGCGCAATCGGCCAGCAGCCCCAAATGGGTCGAGATGCGCGATTGGCCCAGCCGCGTGATCTCCTGCAGCTCGGCCACGGATAATTCATCGCGCTCCA
>CAYTJG010000018.1:0-39543 GCA_964437865.1 uncultured Bifidobacteriaceae bacterium
ATAGTTTGAGCGGAGCGTGGTAAAGCGGCCATTCGTTTCGGGGCCGTTGGTTGGGTCACACCCGGTTCAGCATCACGTCGTAGTGCCTGCGGACATGCGCGCCCCAAGCGCCGGCGTAAGCGCTTGACGGTGCTGCGTTAATCCGTTTGACTGAGGGGCAAACCAGCGCACCATGTTCATCGCCATCCCAGTGGGAATGAATTATCGGACCGAGCGGCTCCCGCTGGTCACCTTTACTCTCATTGGCCTCAACACGCTGATCTTGCTCGCCTGCTTCATTTGCCGGATTTCCACGGACGGCGATTCCGAGCTCTGGGTGTACAGACACCTCTGGCTGGTGCCCGCCAATTGCACATGGTATGCGCCGCTGACGTCCATGTTTGTACACGCAGGCATTTTCCATTTGCTGGGGAACATGCTTTTCCTGTTTCTCTTCGGCGCCGTGGTGGAGGATCTCCTCGGCCGGCTGCGCTTTACGATTTTCTACCTGGTCTGCGGCTTGGTCGCGGAATTTGCCTACCTGGCCATGTCGCCGGCACATTTCCAGTCCATAATCCCCATGGGCGGCGCCTCGGGAGCCATCAGCGGCTGCCTGGGCATGTACCTGTTGCTGCGCGCGGACTCGGATATCGAGTTCAAGTACTTCGTCTGGCTGTTTGGCTACATCCGGGCCGGCGATTTCGAAATCCCCGCCTGGGTGGCAATCCTCTTTTATTTTGGCTCGAACCTCCTTTCCAGCGTGCTGGGAATGTTTGAACAGCGCGGCCATCACCAGGGCGGCGTGGCCTTTGGCGCCCACGTCGGCGGCTTCCTGGGCGGGCTGGCCCTGGTGGCCGCTTATCGCTGGCTGGCGCAGCGGCGTGAAACCCCTAAGCTGCCGGACGGGCCAATCATCGACCCCACCCCGCCACCCGTGCGCGTGCGCGTGCCCCTCCGCCCAACGGCCGCGCCCGGCGAGACGCCCACGATTTACCTGCACGACGGCCGCCAGCAGACCGGTCCGTTCACCTTGAGTGCTGTGCAGGCCATGCTGCAAAGCGGCGAAATCAGCCGCGGGGCCAGCTATTGGAGCGAAGGCATGGCCGACTGGCAGAGCGTGATGGATTTGGCGGGCCAGCCGCTGGAGTGACCGCCGGCACCGCCCGCGGGAGTTTTACGAAATGCATCTGAGCATTGCACCGGCGGCGGATCATTGCTAATTTGCCTCCAGAAACAAAGTGCAGGCGAACGGTTTTAAAGCATAGATTCACAGCCTAGATTCATGAACAACCAAAATTCTATCCAAGTGGGCATTTTAATGGGCAGCGATTCCGACTGGCCGGTGATGAAGGCCGCCGCTGAAGCATTGACGGAGTTTGGCATCGGTTCCGAGGCCCGGGTGATCTCGGCTCATCGCGATCCGCATGGGTTGGAGGAATACGTGGGCGGCGCGGCGGCGCGCGGCCTCCGGGTCATCATTGCCGGCGCCGGCGGGGCGGCGCACCTGCCCGGTGTCACCGCGGCGTTCACCACCCTGCCGGTCATCGGCGTGCCCATCCTCGGCAAGGCCTTCGACGGCTTTGATTCGCTGCTGGCCATCGTGCAGATGCCGCCGGGCGTGCCCGTGGCCACCGTGGCCGTCAACGGCGCGCGCAACGCGGGCATCCTGGCCGTCCAAATCCTGGCCGTGGCGGATGTGCGCCTGCAAGGGGAATTGAAGCAGTTCAAGGTGCGGCTCACGGAGGAATCGCGCGCCAAGAACAAAAAACTCACGTGAACCGCCCGCCGGCCGGGTTTCCGCACCGGTTAAACCGGGCGGCGTCCCGCCGCGCCCCCATTTGAACCTCCATGCAACGGCTCATTGACGGCGTCCACAAGTTCCGCACCGGCGAGTTCGGCAATTATCGCAAGCTCTTCCGCAAACTCTCGCGCGAAGGGCAGAGCCCGCACACCCTCTTCATTACCTGCTCCGACTCCCGGGTGCTGGCGGAACTCATCACCCAAAGCCAGCCCGGCGACCTGTTCGTCGTGAAAAACGTGGGCAACATCGTCCCGCCCGCCGACCTCCATGGCGACATCAACTCCACCGCCGCCGCCATCGAGTTCGCCGTGGACACGCTCAAAGTGAGCGACGTGGTGATCTGCGGCCATTCCCAATGTGGTGCCATCGCGGCCCTGCTGGCCGAAACGCCGGTAAGCGATACCACGCCGCACCTGCGCGACTGGCTGAGCCTGGCGGCGCCCGTGCGGGAGACGCTCAGGCAAAACTACGGGCATCTGCGGGACAGCCGCGCGCGGGAAAGCGCCGCCGCCGAAGAGAACGTCCTGTTCGGCCTCGAAAACCTGCGCGGCTATCCCTGTGTGCAGCAACGGCTCGCCCACGGCGACCTCCGCCTGCACGGCTGGTTCTTCAAAATCGCCACGGCAGAGCTGTTCGCCTACGACCCCGAGACGCACCAGTTTTCGCCGCTGGGCGAGGCGCGTTGAACGGAGGTGGGCGTTGACGGTTTGGCTCACGGGGCCAAATCGCGCCGTCCGACGCTGCCGTTGAAATCGTCAAAACGAGTTTGGCGCATTGCCTGTCCCGCGGCTTTCTGTTATTGAAACGGACGTGCCCGATCCAAGCCTGCTGCTGCTCATCCCGGCTTATAACGAAGAGGCGCGCATCGAACCGGTGCTGCGCCAGTACGCGACGTTTTTTCGCGACCACTACAAGGGCAAATTCCAACTGGTGGTGGTGCTCAACGGCTGCCGGGACAACACCCTCGGCGTGGTGCAGCGCGTGGCCAGGGAATTTTCCTCGGTCACCTGGCTGGATTTTCCCGCCCCCATCGGCAAGGGCGGCGCGCTCATCGAGGGCCTCAAGCTCACTGGCAACGCCGAAGTGGTCGGCTACGTGGATGCCGACGGCGCCACCGGCCCGGCCGCGGTGCTCAAACTGATCCCGTTTTTGAAACGGGCCGATTGCGTGGTGGGCTCGCGCTGGCTGCCGGGCAGCGTCTTGCTCCAGGCCCAGCCCAAATTCCGCCAGATCATCAGCCGCTGCTTCCATCTCATCGTCGAACTGCTGTTCTGGCTGCACATCAAGGATACCCAATGCCCCTGCAAACTCATGCGCCGCCGGGCCGTGGAAGCCATTCATTCCTCGCTCCGCATCGCCGATCTGGCGTTCGACGTGAATTTGCTCGTGGCCCTGAAGCGCGCGGGTTTCCACCTGCTCGAAGTGCCGATCGAATGGACGGATGTCGTCGGCTCCAAGGTCACCTCGTCGCTGTTCCGGCAATCGCTGACGATGCTGCTGTCCGTCATCCGGATTTGGCTGATTTATTCCCCGAAAATCTATCGCTGGCTGCGGCCGTTGCGACCACTGGAAGGATGGGTTTACAAGAAGTTGCGCCAGCCGCCGCCCCTGCCGCGCCCGCCCGCAGCCAAGGGAAAATAAAACCACTGACTTGTTTCCGCCTTTCACTTTTCCCCGTCCGCTTTTGCAAATTCGCGTCTACGGTCCCAGCAGACGAAACAGCCCGCCGCTGGCCACCAACGGCATGGCGGCCGTGACGCCTGCGGCATTGGTGGTCAGCGGCGGGGTGGCATTGCTCCACACGAGTGGTGGTGTGCTTGGAGCGGTTTGTTGCAACACGAAATCCTGGGCGAACAAGGGCCAGGAAAGGGTGGCGCTGCCTCCGCCACCCGCCGACGCGGGACTCAGGCGCGGCTGCGGATAGGCATCGTACGGACCAACCGGCTCGTTGGTGGAGGTGTTCTCGAAGGCGCCGAGGTCCCGGGCCGCATTCCGGATGCGCCAGTGACAGCGGTTGGTCTCGTTCTGATAATACTCCTTGCCCGGCAAACCAAACTCCGCCGCGCTGGCCGCGCCGATGCACGGACTTTTGTTGGTGAGCGTGTAATCCTCCCCGGCGGCGTTCCGGAATCCCGGCGCGGCGGACAACACGGTGCCCGTCAGCAGATTGGTGCTGGCGCCCGTGGGCAGCCAATTGTTACTGCCCAGGACCGCGCCGGCGTTGGTATCTTCGATGAGCGCCGGCAGGGTGGTGCCGGAAATGATGTTGTCATACAGCCCGGCAGTCATGCGCGTGCCGTCCGCGTTGGATACATGCACCAACGCCGCCGCTCCGCCATTGCCCACGAACGTGTTGTACACCGCCTGCACATTTAGGGTGAGGTTGGTCAGGCCGCCGTCGTTGAAAATGGCAACCACTTGCGAATGATTCTGCGGGGCGCTGTTCTGCACAATCACATTGCCGCGTAGCGTCAGCGTCTGGCTGAACGGCCCGGGGCCGCTGTAATCGTCGTCGGTCATCAGGTCGCCTTCATACGAATTGGCGCGCGCGATCCAGTTGTACTCGAGCACCGCGTTGCGGCACCGCAAATGAAAGTTCTGGGCCTGCACCGGATCGTGCACATAGCAGTACCGCAGCGTCAGCCAGCCGCCGTATACGTAGAGGTTGTGGGTGGGACCCGACGTGGCGTTCGTGTTCCCGTTGCCGCTGAACTCGCAGAATTCCACCGTGGCCGCGCTGTTTTGCGTGCCGCCCGTGAGGCCGTTGTCGTTGTGATCAAACAGGCAATCCTTCACGTACAAATTCGTGGTGCCGTTGTAATACCGGATGCCGGCGGAGTTGTACGTGGAGGTGCGGCAATGGCGGAAGACAATCCCGGACACCCGGTAGTTCTGCGCGCCGCTGAACTGCCAGCCGCCCCGGCCGCGGTCGCCGGCCGTGTAGTCACCCGGCGCGTCCTCGACATTGGTGGTCCCAAAATCCCACACCGGCCGGTTCGTGGGCACCAGGGCCGCGATGGTGATCGGATTCGTGACACTGGCCGCCTGCCTGAGATACACGCGAAACGCATACGTACCCGGAGCGATTAGCACCGTGTCGCCCGGTTGCGCCGATTCGATCTTGGTGTAATTGTCGTTGGTGGTCACGTTAACCACCGCCGCGCGCGCGGTGAGGACGGCAAAAACGGCGGCGGTAGCGCCGGTGAGCAGGGGGGAAAAACGGATGGGCGCAATCATGCCGGAAAGTTAGCACAGATTGGGCCAACTGCCCGTCGGGAAACCACGCCGTGCCGGCGGACCAGGGCCGAACGTGTCTGCGGAATCACGCCAGACCGCGAGGCGGCAGACCCTACTTGATGCTTCGATTTTGTCCCCGTGCCGACGTTCATTGAAATGCTGGACAAGCCGCTGGTTCCGAATAAATTGCGCTCCGTGAAAAGTTTCATTTATCTGCTTTTGGCCGGCAGCCTGATCGTCCTGCGGGCGGAGGCCCAAACCAACGTCGCGCCTACGGCCACGGGCGCGTCCGTGGAAACGATCGTGCTGATCCGCCACGCCGAAAAGCCCCGCGGCGGTCTGGGCCAACTCACCGTGCGCGGTTTGAACCGTGCCCTGGCCCTGCCGAGCGTGTTGCTGCCCCGATACGGTAAGCCGGATTTCATGTTCGCCCCCAACCCCACGCAAAAAGTGGACGCCGGGCAATATTATTACGTGCGGCCGCTCACCACCATTGAGCCCACCGCCATCCGGTGCGAACTGCCCGTGAATACGCAATTTGGCTTCCGCGAAATCGCGGGACTGGAGGACGAACTCAAGAAACCGAAATACCGCAGTGCCACGATCTTCATCGCTTGGGAACATGCCTTGGAGGATGACTTCGCCAAGCACCTCGTCAAAGACAACGGGGGCGACCCCAAGCAAGTGCCCGACTGGTCCAACAGCGATTACGACACCATCTTCCTGTTCAAGATCACCCGTGCGGCCGGCACCAATTCAGTGGCCTTCAAGGTGGAACACGAGGGTTTGAACAATCTAAGCGATGAGTATCCCCAGCCGGCAGCACCCGCCCGCCCGGCGAAGCCATAGGGCGTGGTGTGGCCGGTGCACGGCCGTCAAGGCCCCAACAATACGCGATAGAATTGGGCTGCCGCCGGAGCCGGGTTGGTGTCCGCCCAGGTAATCGGCAAAGCGGGCGAATTCGTGGAGAAGATCGTCACCCAATTGGTGCCGCTTAGATTGGTCGAGACCTGGATGGAATAATCCGGCCCGTATGCGCCGTTGATCTGGAACATGGCATGGCCGTTGGCAAACGACACACCCGAGAGGTTCGGGGCACTCACCGGCAGCACCGTGATCACAAAACTCTGTGTGGCGGCAATACTCGGACTGTCGCTGCTGGCCACCGCCAAAGTGACCCCATTCGTGGTGTTGGCCTCACTGACCGCCGGCCGCCACGTAAACTGGCCGCTGGCGGGGTCGATCACCGCTCCGGCCGGTCCGCTTACGATGCTGTAGGTGAACGCCGGCGACGGCAAGGCCGGATCGCTCGCCGAATTGGTGACGATCAGCGTCTGGCCGACACCGATGGTCTGGTTGGCGATGGACGCAAACACAATCGATTGAGCTACGGAGGCGGACGAAGTCCAGGGGCCCACGCAGTAATCGGAGGACACCTGCCCCGCTGACATGGCGCCGCCCCAAACGCGGACGGCGTTGAGATAGCCCGAGAGTTTTTCACCCAGACCGCTCTGACAGCCGAGATAGATTGGCTGGCCGGTGGACGTGGCTAGCAGGCCGCTCATGACATGCGTGTACCACAACTGGCCATCCACGTAGATCTTCACCGTCACATTCCCGTCATAGGTGTAGGCCAGGTGATGCCAGGCACCCGCCGCCGGCAGGCCCATGGCGCCCCACGGCACATCGTCGCCGTCATGCGTGGCGGCCCCATCGCCATAAGTGGCGCCGGTGCCATACATGAACGCGCAGTCGGTCAAGGTGCTATTGCGATTTCCCAAGGCAACCGTGGTTTCCTCATCCTGCGCCGAGGGGTTGTAAACCCATACTTCGATCGAGCGCGCCCCGTGCGCCGTGAGGCTGGCGATGGACTGGCTGGCGGAACCATAATAGGCCGAGGAGCCGTCAAAAAACACGCCCGGCACGCCCGTGCCGGCGACATTGGTCGAATAGGTGGCCGAACCCGACTTGGCAAAATTCCCCACCGTGGCGCCCAGGTTGGTCCAAGTGCCGAACAGGACGGCGGCACTGGACGCCGCGTTGGTCGCGCGCAGATCCACATAGAGGGGGCCGGGGCCGGCGATCGCTGCCGGCGGTTGCAAGGCGCCCAGCTCCGCGGCCGTCAACGGGCCGGTGTAAATCCGCACGCCATCCAGCGCGCCCTGGAAAAACGGCAGCGAATTGGTGGCGCCACGCGCCAGGTAATTCTGTTGCGGCGAGGTGTTCACATCGGGAGCATTGAGCTGGTCGGGTGTCACCGTGATGCCGCCGGTGGCCACGTTGGTGCCGTTGACGTAGAGACGGCCGGTGATGGCATTGGACAGCGACACCGCCACGTGCGTCCAAGTGCTCACGGGCAGGGCATTCGTCCAGACAAGCGTCTGGTTGGTGCTCCCGCTGGTGATGGAGAATGTCAGGTGGCCGGAGGTGTCGCTCGGCGTGAGGTACATGCAGTTGGTGGCGCCGGACCCAAAATACCAGATGGGTTGGTTGGAAGAGCCGCCGGACCAATTCACCCAGGCCGTCACCGTGATCTCCTGCAAATCAGATACTGAACGATCCAGGATCACGTATTGGTTGGTGCCGTTGAAGGTAAGAAATCCGCAACGGTGGCCGTCGGAGCCCACCCAGGTGGGGGCCCCTGCCAGGTAGCCGTCGGTGACGCCCAGCCAGTCCTTGGCCAGGGAATCATTCGGGGCGTTGAATTCGTAGGCGGCAAACAACCGCCGCGGCGCGGTGCGATTGGTGATCCAGAGCAGCGGCCCGTCGTTGTATTCCTCAAAGCCAAACTGGAAGCCGTTGCTGCACGACTGCGAGGTGGAGAAATCGCCATCGAGCACGGCATCGTTCCAGCCCTGGGGCAGGGCGGTGGCGTTGTCGTTGAAGGTGGAGGCGGAGCCCTTGACCGTGGCCCAATTGGTGATCGTGGAGCCGCCGGTGACCTCGCCGTGCTGGAGCACGCGGGCGTAGCCGGCCACCACCGAATCATTGATCACCATGCCGTAGTCGCGAACCTTGGCATAATCACGCACCAGGGCGGTGTCGCGCACCAGGGCATGACCGCTGACCACCGCGTAGTTGGACACCACCGCACTGCCCTCCACTGTGGCGTAATCGAGCAGGCGCGCATTGCCCCGCACTTGGGCCGTGCCCAGCACCCGTGCGTTGGGCCCCACGTAGGCCGTGGAATCCACCGTGGCCGTGGAGGCGCGCCAACCGCCGCCGTTGGCCACCTGCACCATCGTCACGCCGTTGGTGCTGGTACTCGGGCTCTCATAGGGCGTGGCGCCGGTCACCTGGATTTCATACGGAAACCGCTCCTTGGCCGGCGCGGATTGGTACGCTTGCACCGTTTCGTCAATGGACTCGGCCAGCAGGTTGGTGGGCGTGCCGGCCACGGACAGATAAACCGTGTTTTCGTTGGTGGCCAGGGTTACGGAATTGGTGCCGGCATCCCACAGGCTGCTGTAACGCACCGCCCCGCTATCCGACTCCACCACGAGGCAGGCACGCCAGTCCGACCCGCGGGCGGTGTCGGGCAGCCCGTGGAAATTTACCGACACCACGCGCCCGGCGCCGGTGCCTTGAGGTGTCAATTTGATGATCTTGTAACCGCCTTGTTGCGGGGCGAACTCCAGTGGCGTCTGCCACCAGGTCGGATCATCGGCACGTTGCCGCAATTCCGCGTAGGTCCAGCGCTGCGCCAATTCCATGTCGCCGTTGGCGTTGTAGGCGTTGGTCAACGCCGGGCGATCCGAGTAATCCCAGACCACGTCGCGCCGCGCCACGTAGCCAAGAATGTCCTGCACCGAAGTCGCCGGCGCCAGCCGCGCCAGCGTATCCCAGAGATATTCGCCGGAATTTCCATCCTCCCATAGTTTGACGCTGAAATAATTGCCGTAACTGGAACCCAGCCCGGGAAGATTGTCCGGGTTTTCATCCAGGTAAACCCAGAACGGCCAGCACAAATAATAATCGCGGCCGTGCCCCAGCCAAAAATGCGACGTGTCGGCATAATAGGGATCCAACCCACTCTCTCCGGTTTCCCACGGGTAATGGTACAGCCATTCTTCGCGACCATAGTTGGCATTGTTCTCCCAGAACTGACCGCTGACGACCTGCGCTCCGTTCGTATTCGCGGATTCCTGGCAGGCGTGGGTGAATTCATGCGGCGGCACCCAGGTGGGAGGATCCACCTCCAGGCCGGACGGGTCGATATTCACCCACGGCGTGTTCTGGTCATCGCCGCCGGTGAAATAGCCGCCGTACCAGCAGGTGATATCCACCTTGTGTTTGGCTCCGCTATACGTCACGAAGCTGGAGCCAATGGGATGGTTGGGCTCCGGCCAGCCCAAGCGCCAGATATGATTCTTCCAAACCTCCTCAAAGTTGCGCAAGGTGCCGTGCGGCATGGTGGCGGTCCAGTAACTGTTCGAAGTGGAGGAAATATCCCAGCAAAAGCGGAAGTGTTTTGAATCCAGTTCCTGCACGGGATAACCGTCCGCATTATTGGCGCCCGCCCTTGGTATCAAGGTGCCGTAGACTGGCGTATAGACATCGCCGGTCAAATCGCCCACCCGCACGTAATCCAACGCAAACGCCTCGCCGTTCGTGGCGGCCGTGCCCAGCGGATCCACGCGCACATCCGACAGATTCCCGCGCCAATACGGATGCGGTCCAAAGAACACGCGGTACACATGAAACGCGCCATCCGTGGGCACATTGGTCACGGTCACCGCGCGGTTGGTATTGAAGCCGGTCGTGGCGTCGGCGGTGTAATAGTAGTTGTTGGTGGCCCCAAAATAAATTTGCACGCCGCCGCTGAATCCCGCCGGCACCTGCAGCCGCACATCCACGTAGTCGTTGAACGCCAGGTCCAAATCCGGCCCGTTGGTGCCCAAGCCGGTCAACAGCACCTGTGGATCGCTGCCATTGGCCGTGCCGCTGAGCGTGCCGCCCGCCACGCTTGCGCCGCTCACGTCGGCCGTCGTCCAACCCTGAAAATTGCCGTTCGTGTTCCATTCCCACGCCGTATAGTTCGTCAACGCCACCGCCGGATCCATCGTTACCGTGATCCCCGCCGTGGAGGCCGCCGCCACCGTGTTGCCGGTGCCGGCGATGACGTTGGTGGTCAGCGTCACATCGTCCAGGTAAAACGTGGCCGTGCTGCCCGTTTCACTGAAGGTGGCTTTCAGTTCAGGCGTGGCCCCGCTGCTAAAGCCATAGGTGGTGGTGGTAAACGATCCCGTCACTTGGGTCCAGGTGTCAGCCGTCAGAGACGAGGCCGCGATGGAGCCGCTGGCGCCCGTTTGGTCTTGATTGAGCGAATCCGAGGGGTAGAACGCCCAGGTGAAAGATCCCGAACTGGTGCTCGGCGTATACACGTAGAAGCTGTAATACCAGGTGTGATTGACCACCAGATTGCTGGCCACCGTGGAACCGGTGTTTTGATAAACCACGGAATAACCTTGCGACCCGCCGGTATTCACGTTCAACTCCAGCGCGTTGGTGCCCCCGTGGACCACGGAGGACTGGATCACGCAGTTGCCCGCGGTGGCGTTGTAATTGCCCCACTGGTTTACGCCGCCGTTATCGGCGATGGTCCCCGCCGCCAGGCCTTCAAACCCGGGATGAGATAGGACATTAGTTTGGGCCAACACCGGCCCAGCCAGGAGCAAACAACAAGCCACCGCCAAAAGCAGTTTCTTCATAAGTCAGGATTCTCTTTTCCCCAGGATGTGATTGGATCAACCAAGCGCAGATTATCACCACCTAAAGGAGCAGCCATGCTGGAAATCCACCTGCGCCTATCGTAATTGCAGCCGGGATGCCGGGAGCAGGCGGGGAGGCGGTTGAACCGCGCGTGGCGAAGCGAGGGTGCCTCGCTCCGCCATTCGCGCAGTCAGATCCGACGCGGCATCTCAACTCATTCGCGGTCGCTGGAAGCTCCGGGCGTCGGGGGCGGCTTGATCGTATAGAAACTATACGTAAACTCGTTCCAATCCTCCGTGGACGATACGAAGTCGATCCGAATCCGGACCGTGCTCTTGCCATTCACGTACAAGGCGGGAATCAGAAAATCGTCATCGCGCCAGCGATGCCACGGATTGCCGCCGGCCACGTACCAAGGCCCCACCTGCACGCCGTCCACGTACACATTGGCCTGCTGGTTGAGAATGCCCTGGTCAAACTGCCGGCGCAGGATCGCCCCGGCGTTGGTCGGCTGAAGTGTCAGGGTAAACTCACTGTAGCCCACGTGGGCACGCCCGGTGTTACTGGCCACCCGGGTGCTGAAGTTGCCCTCGTATTCATAGGTGTACGTGCGCGCCCCCGTCCAACTTTGCGTATCCAGGGCGTAAGCATGCGCACGCTCGCTGTTGGCGTCGCCCACGAGCAACTGGTCGGTTAATACGGCGCGATCCGCCGGCTGGGAATAATAATACGCCAGCGTCCATGCGCTGATGGACACATCATCCGCCGGACCGTGCTGAATGCCGGCGTGGAGGTGTTTCCGGAATGGCACGGCATCCGCCAGAAACAGA
Organism: uncultured Bifidobacteriaceae bacterium; assembly: GCA_964437865.1. Taxonomy (GTDB): domain Bacteria; phylum Verrucomicrobiota; class Verrucomicrobiia; order Limisphaerales; family UBA11358; genus UBA11358. The sequence goes on from CAYTJG010000018.1 coordinate 11,560, forward strand.
CGATAGGCGGCTGTGTAATCACAGTGGGTATCGGTCAAATGGTTCGGATTGCCGTGCGTGGGCAGGGAAAAGGTCCCCCGGTCAAAATACCAGCCGCCATTGTAAAAATCCTCGGTCCCGGTCCCGTTGATGGCCGGGCTGAGGCTGTCGTCCACATAAAACCGCTCGTTGCCCTCCAGAAAACTGCGGTTGAGCGGCCCCGCCATGGATTCCACCACGCCCACCAATTGGCCGGCCCCCCCGGTTTCCAGCAGGACAATATCGAGGCCGTTGGTGGTGGGTGCTTCCGTGCGGAATTGCGTCTTGAAGTAGCCCACGTTGGCAAACGAATCCGTGAACGCTTGGTGGGCCACTTCGCATTGGATATTGGTCGTGGCCTCGGGCCGCCGGCTGACCAGCTGCACGCGGGCGTGACGGGCGAAGGGCATCGGAAAATAGCAGTACAGATTTGAGTTGGCATCCAGCCCCACTGGCAACGCCCGGGTGGGATAGGAGGCAAACTGGCCGAGCGCAAAAAAGGAGCCGATGGGAGCCAGTACGCTAGGATTGGTTTCGTCATCAAAGGCAACGCTCAACCAAAGATTCGTCAGCAGTTCGGCGGCGGCGCCCACGGGGCCGGCCGGCGGATAGGAGAATGTCCGGGCACCCTCCCAGGTGGGGGTGTCGATCACATAATGGTGGCTGTTCTCCGACGCGGCATCGCCCACGTCCAGTGCATCCGTCAGATTCGTGGCCCCGCCGCTCACCGAATACACCCAATAATAAAATTCGTTCCAGTCGTCATCCGAACTGACAAAGCTCACCTTGATGGTCACGGCACTCTTGTTCGTCGTGAACGCCGCCGGAATGGTGAATTCGCTGTCCCGCCAATGGTAGCTCGCGTCGGATCCCGGGTCGGACCAGGGTCCCACGAGGGCGCCGTCCACATAGACGTTGGCGACTTGATTGCCAACGGCAAAGTCGAATCGCCGCACCAGGTTGACGCCGCTGTTGGTCGGGTTGATGACCATGACAAACTGGCTGTAGCCTTTGTGCGCGCGGCCCTGATCGGCCACGGGCGTCCGAACCGGCGGCGGCTCGGTGCCGGGAATGCGAAGCTTAATCGAGGCAATCGAGCGCGGTCCGGACACCTCCAGGAGCGTCTTGGCTGCGCCGGCTGCCAAATCAAAACGGCTGGTCACCATCGTGTTGCCGTTGGTGGGCTTGGGATCGTCCCCGACATGGCTCCACAACTGGCGCACGGCGAGGGAATCCTCGTGTCCAGTCCAGGTGACCACCGGCGTGTCCGCCGTGTAGACGTGATATCCGAGGTTGTAATAGAAGGAGCCTGAGGTGCCGTTGGAAGTAATGCGAATGGACCGCTTGAACGGCAGAGGCAAATAACAATAAAACCCACCGCTGGAAACCGCATCGTCCCCCACCAGCGGACTTAAAAAGGGCGCATTGGTTCCGCTGAACAAATCCTGCAACCGCAGCTTGATGCGCGGTGTGGCTTCACCGTCGAAATAGACCTTGAGATAATCCGTGGACGCCGTGAAACCGGTGAACCACATCCGATAAACCGTGCCCGGGCCGTTCAAGTCCAGCAGGACCTTTTCCGTGCCATTGGTGTACAGGAAATTACTGAAGTCGGCGTTGTTGGCATTGCGATCAAAGCTGGATTGCCCGCCGGCAAGGGTGTCCAGCTTCAAATAAGGCAGGCGTTCAAAGTGCTGCAGGGCTTCCAAGCCATAGGGTTCGGTCGCCGCCCCTTGGGCTGACCCCGCAAAAAACCCGGCCGACCCTGCAAGCGCCAACGCCGTCAGGAAAATCCAGAATCGGTTCATCGTCGGAACAAATTGTGCGCCATCTCGATTCCGCGCGCTACTGTAATTGTAATGCGACGGAGGCCGGGGAAATCCCCGCCAACGTAACGGGTTCGCGCGCGTCCGGCCGCGGAAAGCTCGAGCGAAATGCGACCGGGCGGCCGTTCGTTTCGGCGCATTTCGTCAGGTGGTACCTGACTCAAAACCACGCCTCAGCGCCCGCGGACGGGCGCGGACCGAACCGTGCTACCGTTTCTGGAAGGCCGCCTTGATTTGCGCCAGCGACACGCCCAACTTGGCCTGCGCCACCTGGTCCAACACCGGCTCCGGCCCACTCAAATGGAAAGTGCGATGGATGTGCGTGAGGCTTTCGCCCGGCGCCAAGGCGGCCGCCGGGGACGATGACTCGATTTCGTAAAACGGTCCCATCGGCTTGGCCCCGGGCGTGGGCGGACCATCGTTGTAGCTGTTGGCCGCATCCCCGCCATACGGATGGTCCTGCAACTTCCAGAGCGAATTCACGTAATCCGTGACGTCCTTCGGCTGGTTGAATTGCACCAGGGTCAACACCTGATGGTCCGCATCATAGCTGCCCAGCACCGCCCGGCTGCGCCGCGGATTGACGCCGATCTTGCTGCGAAATTTGCCGTCGGCACTCAGGAAAATGACGTTGTCGCGCACCACCAGGCGGTCGGCCGGTACTTCGCCAAAATAATCCGACGTGACCTTTTTCCCCAGGGCGGAATCGGGGCCCGGCTGGATCGGCACCACGATGGTGGTGGCCGGCGAGGGATTGTACATGCCCAGGATCCAAATGGATAACAGGCCGGTTTCTTTCTTCCACGGGGCCGGCCCCCGATTTGTGATCTGGTTGTCAGAGGCGTAGGCCACCAGCTTCACGGCCTTGTCCGCGCGAAGTCCGAGCTGTTTCCAGGCGGTCGCGGCGTCCAGGATTTCAATGCTGCGCCGCACGCCCACTTCAAAATGGGTCCCGGAATAATTGGTCAACGCAAATTCCTTGCCGAACACCGCCCGATCCGTTCCCCGTTCGAGCACGTCGAAGGGCAAGGTGTCGAGCGCCGCCGGCGTGAACCAGTTGGCAAACTCAAACTTGGCGCCCGGCGCGAAGAAGATCGAGAATTGTCCGCCTTCCGGCCCCAGCCAAAACCGATCCTCGCCACCAAACGCATTCATATGCGGCGTCACTTTGCCCGCCGCAATGAAATCGCGGTTGATCCAGCCATAACTGTCGCCCGCCTCGCCTCCCGCGGTGCTGGTCATCACCCGCCCTTGCCAGGCGGGCGCCACGGCCACCCGGCCTGCGCCGGACTTGTCGCTCAGGACGAGCACGTCCGTGTGGCCTTTGAGAAAAGCCACTGCCTCGCCGAAACTGGCGGCGTGGGCGGGGTGGGGATTCAAGGCGGTGGCGGTCATGAGAGCGGTGGCAACGGAGGCTGTTTTTGCTTTCATAATGGAATGCCAGGACCGGGGGCCGGAATTTTGTCAAATCCCCGCCGTTTTGTCGTGGTACGGAAGGCAGCTTAACAGCCGCCACGCCCGAACGGAATCGCTTTTTTTGGGGGTGGACCGATGCGAATGTAACAAAACTCTGCTCGTCTCAAAAAAACGCCTTCAAAATTGGGCCGGCAGATCAGCGCTGCGTCTATACGCGCTGAGGGCTGGCCACCGGTGGGGAGCACCCTCCGAACGCGCCCCGCCGGCCAACCAACACGCTCAAGCCCACCCAACGCGCCGCCCTGAAATCATTACCTGCCCGCTATGCCGGGCGGCGGATCGCCCGTTCTTCACCGGATTTCCGGCCAAACAACCCAAATCACCCCGGTCGCCACAAGAACCGCCGACGGGCCATTATATTGATTAGTTATAGACATTTATGTAATAGTAATTTTATCATTTTTCTTATTGCATGATTGGTCATGTATATAGTAGAGTGTATTCGCTCCTATGATCGTCTGCTGCTTGGGCTGGGTCCGCAACGCGGGTTGTCTGGATCGGGGTGGGCGTTCGTGCTGCTTCCGCGGGCTGGCGTGGTCAGGGCCGGTCTGCCGTCAAACACACGCGGCGTCTCCTTGTGTCCGGCGCCGATGCAAACCGCGGCCCTGATTCCGGCGGGATTCACCCTTTAACCATGTCTGCCCCCACTCGCAGCCTCCTCGTCGATAAGATTCGCGCCGTCACCGGCGCCACGCCGCTGGATTGCTATCAGTGCGGCCGCTGTGCCGCCGGCTGCCCGCAGAACGTAGCCGGCGAAATGGACGTGAGCCCCACCCGCCTCATGCATCTGTTGCAACTCGAAGCCGCCTTGCCGGAGCAGGCGGAGGAGTATGCGCGGCGCGCCCTCACCGCCGAAACCCCGTGGCTGTGCGCTGGCTGCCAGGCCTGCACCACCCGCTGTCCGCAGGGCGTGGACATCGCGGGCGCCATGGACGTGCTGCGACAGGAAGGCCTCCGGCGCCGGCAGACCGCCACCACGCGACGGGTGCGGGACATTCAGGCGCTGCACCGCACCTTCCTGGCCGGCGCGCTCCGGCATGGCCGGATTCACGAGTTGTCTTTGGTCATCGCTTACAAACTCCGCACCGGCCACTTCCTCCAGGATGCCGCCCTGGGACCCGGCCTGCTGAGCAAAGGCAAGCTGCGCCTGTTTCCCGGCCAAGACCACGACACCCGCCGCGTGCAAAAAGCGGTGAAACGATTGCAAACCCCATGAGCGTGCTAGGCTACTATCCTGGTTGCAGTTTGAACGGTTCCGCCGGCGAATACGACCGCTCCCTGCGCGCCATCGCCGGCCGTCTGGACGTCGAACTGCGGGAGATTCCCGACTGGGTCTGCTGTGGCGCCACCTCCGCCCATGCCATCAATCACGAGGCCGCCCTCTGCCTGGCCGCCGATACCCTGGCGAAAGCCCGCCGGGCTGGCTTGGACCGCGTGCTGGCCCCCTGCGCCATGTGTTACCAACGCCTGGCCGCCGCCGCGCTCGCGGTGCGACACCAGGCCGCCATCGCCACCGCGCTCGAGGAAGCGCCCGGCTTGGAGCAGGTTCAGCCGGTGAGCGTCCTGGGCTGGCTGGGCAATGGCCTCGCCGCCACGCTCCAGGCCAAAACCATCCGCCCGCTGACCGGTTTGAAAGTGGCCTGCTACTACGGCTGCCTGCTCGTGCGCCCGCCCCAAATCACCGGCGTCCAGCAGGTGGAAACCCCGCGGCAGATGGAGGCCATCGTCACCCTCTTGGGCGGCCAACCGCTCCGCTGGACCATGGCCACCGAATGTTGCGGCGCGTCCTTTGCGCTGTCCCGCAAGGAAACGGTCCTCCGCCAGGGCCGGCGCATTTATGACGCCGCCCGGCAGGCCGGTGCCGAGGTGTTTTGCCTGGCCTGCCCGATGTGCCACTCCAACCTCGACCTGCGCCAGGGCGAAATGGGCATCCCAACCGGGGCGCGCCTGCCGGTGCTTTATCTCACCCAACTCATCGGCTGGGCGATGGGCTTGGACGCGGTCGCCCTGGGCTTGGACCAACATTTTGTGCCGGCGATCCAGGCGCTGGCGAAGGAGAAATAAGATGTCGCGGATTGGCGTTTTCATTTGTCATTGCGGCGAGAACATCGGCAAAACGGTGGATTGCGCGCGCGTGGCGGCCGCCGCGCGGCAGTTGCCCGGCGTGGCCTACGCCCAGGATTACCGCTACACCTGCTCCGAGCCCGGCCAGGCGCAAATCCGCGAGGCTATCCGCGAGCACCAACTCACCGGCGTGGTCGTGGGGGCCTGTTCGCCGCGGATGCACGAAAAGACCTTCCGCAAAGCCTGCGCCGCCGCCGGCCTGAATCCTTACCTGTGCGAAATCGCCAATCTCCGCGAACAGTGTTCCTGGGTCCACCCGGACCGGGAACAAGCCACGCGCAAAGCCATTGACCTCGTGCGCTCCATCGTCGCCCGCGTCCAGCGCAACACGCCGCTGGTCCCCATCCGCGTGCCGGTCACGCGCCGGGCGCTGGTCATCGGCGGCGGCATCGCCGGCCTCCAGGCCGCGCTCGACATCGCCGACGGCGGCACCGAGGTGGTGCTGGTGGAGCGCTCCCCGTCCCTGGGCGGCCACATGGCGCAGTTGTCCGAGACCTTTCCCACCCTCGATTGCTCGCAGTGCATCCTGACGCCGCGCATGGTCGAGGCCGCCGCGCACCCGCGCATCCGCCTGGAAACCTACAGCGAAGTCGAGCGGGTGGAGGGCTACGTGGGCAATTTCGAGGTCACCCTCCGCCGCAAGGCGCGCAGCGTGGATCCCCGGAAGTGCACCGGCTGCGGCACCTGCTGGCAAAAATGTCCGCAAAAGAAACTGCCGGGCGAGTTCGACGAAGGCCTCGGCCGGCGCACCGCCATCGGCATCCCGTTTCCGCAGGCCGTGCCCAACAAACCGGTGATCGACCGCGCCAATTGCCTCAAATTCAAAACCGGCCGCTGCGGCGCCTGCCAGAAATTCTGCCCCACCGGCGCGGTGGATTACACCCAGCAGGATGAACTGGTCACGGAAAAGGTCGGCGCCATCGTGGTGGCCACCGGCTTTCAGGTGTTGCCCAAAGACCAGCTTCCCGCTTACGCCGACGGCGATGATCCGGATGTGGTGACCGGCCTGCAATTTGAGCGGCTGGCCTCCGCCTCCGGTCCCACGGGCGGCGAAATCCGCCGGCCATCCGATGGCCAGGCGCCACAAACCGTGGTGTTTGTGCAATGCGCCGGCTCGCGCGACCGCGCCAAAGGCCGGGCCTATTGCAGCAAGATCTGCTGCCTGTACACCGCCAAGCACGCCATGTTGTATCGTCACAAGGTGCCCGGCGGCCGGGCCATCGTGCTGTGCATGGACGTGCGCACGCCCGGCAAGGGCTACGATGAATTTTACCGCCGGGCCATCGAGCAGGATGGCGTCATCTATCTGCGCTCACGCGCCGCCCGCATCTATCGCGAGCATGGCGGGCTGGTGGTGCAGGCGGCCGACACGCTCAACGGCGGCGAACGCATCGACCTCAAAGCCGATCTGGTGGTGCTGGCCAGCGCGGCGGTGCCGCAAGCCGATGTGCGCACGGTGGCGCAAAAACTCGGCATCGGCTACGATGCGGATGGCTGGCTCAGCGAAGCGCATCCCAAATTGCGGCCGGTGGAGACCAACACCGCCGGCATTTTCCTCGCCGGCGCCTGCCAGGGGCCGAAGGATATTCCCGAATCGGTGGCCCAGGCTTCGGCCGCCGCGGCCAAGGCCCTGGGCCTGTTTGCCGCCACCGAATTGCAGCGCGATCCCGTCGTGGCGCGCGTCAACCGCCTGCCGCCGCCGCTGTTCTCCACTTGCATCGGCTGTTTCACCTGCGCCGCCGCATGTCCCTACAAAGCCATCGACCGCGAGGAAATCCGCGACCGCCAGGGCGTGGTGATCAAGCGGGTCGCGCGCGTTAATCGCGGCCTGTGCCAGGGTTGCGGCACGTGCGTTTCCCTCTGCCGCAGCAAGTCCATCGATCTCGACGGATTCACCGACGAGGAAGTTTTCAGCGCACTGGAGGCGCTTATGGAATGAGTGAACCCACCCCGGCCGGCGCCCCCGGCAGCCCCGCCGCTTTTGAGCCCAGGATCATCGCGTTTGTTTGCCAATGGTGCACGTACGCCGGCGCCGACTTGGCCGGCACCAGCCGCCAGACCTACCCGCCCAACGTGCGCACGATCATGCTGCCCTGCACCGGCCGCATCGATGTCAGCTTTATCCTCCGCGCCTTCCTCGACGGCGCGGATGGCGTCATCGTCAGCGGCTGCCATCCGGGCGATTGCCATTATACCGCCGGCAATTATCGCGCGCGACGCCGCTGGATCCTGTTCCGTGATTTGCTCGATACCGTCGGCTTTGACCTCCACCGGCTGGAACTGGCCTGGATTTCCGCCGCCGAAGGGGTGAAATGGGTCAAAACCATCCAAACCTTCACGGATAAAATCAAGGCGCTGGGCCCCTACGACTCGCTGCGCCGCGTGACCGCCGACACCGCGCCGGCGCTGGCATCCGCGGACGAACCCCTATTCAAATTCGAAACCGCGCAACCGGCCGATCCCCGGCTGACCGCGGCCGTCGGCGAGGCCCTGAAGTCCGGCAAAATCAAAGCCGCCGTCGGCTGGACCCGTAGCGCCACGTTGTCGCGGCCGCGGCCGTCGTGGATTTTTTCCGCGCCGGCCACCGGCGAATTGGTGGCGCCCGGCCAGTCCGGCAACCTGGCGCGTTTGCTGAAAAACCCCCAGCTCAAGACCGCGCTGCCGCTGGGCATCGTGGCGCGCCGGTGCGAGGTGCTCGCGTTGAACGTGCTGGCCCAGGAAGCCCAGCTTGACCCGGCCAAACTGACGCTTTTTACCGTGAGCGACGATGGCCAATACCTGGCCGCGATCGAACTGCCGGCGGCCCCGGAGGTCCTGGCGCGGGAGTTGCCCCCGGACCGCCCGGCCGGATTCTCGGAGGCGGCCTGGAAGGCGCTGGACGATTGGATGGCCCGGCCCCCGGCGGAGCGCTGGGCCGCCTGGCAGACGGCCTCCGCCCGGTGCCTCAAGTGCTATGCCTGCCGCGGCTCGTGTCCGCTGTGCGGCTGCCAACAATGCTTTACCGACCGGAACCAGCCGCAGTGGTTCCCGACCGCCGCCGATGGGCGCGGCAATTTTCCCTGGCACCTGCTGCGCGCCTTCCACCTCGCCGGCCGCTGCATCGGCTGCGGCTCCTGCACCCAGGCCTGTCCGGCGGGCATTCCGCTGGAGGTGCTGAATGCCGCCCTGGCCCGCTCCGCCTGGAAGCATTTTGGACACCGCGCCGGCGTCCAGCCGGCGGACCCGCCCTTGCAGGCGGATTACCGGCCCAACGATCAGGAGGATTTCATCTTGTGAAACTGGCCCGGAAAACAATCGAACAATGGCCGGCCGGCCTGCTGGCGGCGGGCTGGCGCGTGCTCGCGCCGGTGGCGGCCGGCGGACAGGTCAATTACCGGGAACTCACGGCCCAAGCCGACCAACCCACCGGCCTCGGCCGCGGCCTCCCGCGGCTGAGCCCCAAAAGCAGTTGGTTCCCCCGCACCGAACCCATTCTCAAGTTCCGGCGGCACGACCGCGAATGGACGCTGGAGGATCCCCCCCTCGAATTTCCCCCGGTGGCGGTGTTTGGCGCGCGGCCCTGCGATGCCGCCGCCCCGGAAATCCTGGCCCCGTTGTTCGGCTGGGATTTTCATGACCCCTTCTTTGAGCGCCGGCTGAAAAAACTGGCGTTCGTGGTCGTGGCCTGCCGCGAACCGGCCGATGCCGCCTGCTTCTGCACCTCCGTCGGCGTGGACCCCGCCGGCGAGCACAGCGGCGATGTGCTGCTGACCGAATTGCCCGATGGCTCGTTCGCCGCCGAGGCACGCACCGAGACCGGCCGCAAACTCATGGCCGGACTGCCGGGCGCCGCGGAAACGGTGGATTTGACAGCGCTGCGCGGCGAGATCCGGCGCCGGTTGCCGGCCCGGTTCAGCACCCCGGCGGTGGCCGAGGGTTTGCGGCGGCGATTCACCGATCCGTTCTGGGAACGCTCCGCGCGCTCCTGCCTGGGCTGCGGCACCTGCGCCTTTGTCTGCCCCACCTGCCATTGCTTCGACCTCCAGGACGAACTCCGCGGCGGCGAAGGCGTGCGGCAAAAAAACTGGGACGCCTGCGCCTTCCCGCTCTTTACCCTGCACACCTCGGGGCACAATCCGCGCCCCGATCAAGCCGGCCGCTGGCGACAACGGTTGTCCCATAAATTCAATTACTATCCGGAAAAGTTCGGCCGCGTCCTCTGCACCGGTTGCGGTCGCTGCCTCCGCCTGTGCCCGGCGGGCATGGATTTGCTGGCCGACCTCGTGGAATTGGCCCGGGAGCTGCCGCCCGCGCCGGCCGGGCCGGCCGAAAAAATCGGCGGCGTCAGCGGCCTCCCGGCCCGCACGGCGGCGGCCTCGCCGAACATTTACCGCCCCCACCTCATGCGCGTGGCCGCGTTGCGCGATGAAACGCCCGACGTCCGCACGTTGCGCCTGGAATTCGTGGACGCCCAGGCAGGCGGGGCTTTTGATTTTCGCGTGGGCCAGTTCGGCCTGTACAACGCGCTGGGCGATGGCGAATCCACTTTTTGCATCGCCAGCAGCCCCACGCGCCGGGGATATCTCGAGTGTACGTTCCGCCAGGCCGGCCGCGTCACCCGCGCGCTCCGGCGGCTGAACGTCGGCGACCTGATGGGGTTCCGCGGCCCCTACGGCAACAGTTTTCCCGTGGAAAGCTGGCGCGGCCAGGACCTGCTGTTCGTCGCCGGCGGCATTGCGCTGCCGCCCATGCGCAGCGTCATTCAATATTGCCTCGACCACCGGGCGGATTACGGCGACCTCACCATCGTTTACGGCGCCAAAACCTGGAGCGATCACGTGTACAAGGACGAGCTGGCCCAATGGGCGGCGCGCCCGGACGTGAACCTGTGGCTGTGTGTGGATTGGAAGGCCGGTCCACAGGGCTTGATCGCCGAGGCCGCCGAAGAGGGGTGGCGGCCGTTGAATTTCAAAGCACCCGGCGAGAGCGTGCTGGATCCGCAGCAGCGCCGTTACACCGGCTTCGTGCCGCAACTCGTGGAGGCCGTGCGGCCGGCGGCCGCCAACCGCGTGGCCGTGCTCTGCGGTCCGCCGATCATGATCAAGTTCACCATGCAGAGCCTCAAGAAAATCGGGTACGACAGCGGCAAGGTCTTCACCACGCTCGAAAACCGCATGAAATGCGGCTTGGGCAAGTGCGGTCGCTGCAACGTGGGCCCAGTCTATGTCTGCAAGGAAGGCCCGGTCTTCACCGCCCGCCAGCTCGAAACCCTCCCGCCGGATATGTAGACCGGTGGCCATGGCCCCGCCCCATTCGCTCCCGGCCGGTCGCCCTTCCCGACGGGTCCGGTACCTGGATCATTTCAGTGCGCTCGGCTCCTCGATGTATGGCGCCAGCTTTTCCGCCAGGTCGGCCGGGAGACGCCGCGGCTTTTCATCCCGGCTCGTGCAGCAATGAAACGTCTCGGCCTCCACGAGCAACTTGCCCGCCTCGTTAAGTATCCGATGCCCAAAAGCCAGCCGCACACCGCGCAACTGCACGATCCAGACCTCGATCGTCAGCAAATCGTCGTATCGTGCCGGCGCCTTGTATCGGATGCGAGCCTCGATGACCGGAAAGATCTGTCCAGCCTCCTGCAACGTCGCCACCGGCTGGCCCAGCGCGCGCATGAATTCCCCGCGCGCCGCTTCCAGCAAGTCCAAGTAGCGTGAATGGTAAATGTGGTCGCCCACCGTGCATTCGGCATAGGTCACCCGATGGACATAACGAAACGGATCGATCATCACCGCAGCGTAAAGCCCGCCCGCAAAAGTTCAACGCCGAATTCAGCCCCCGGGCTGCGGCCGTCCCGGCCGCTGCGACGTCCCTGCGTTGCGGCCGTGAGAAATTTTAGCGGAGCGCGATCGAGCGGCCGCTCATTTCGACGCCCTCGGTTTGGTGATGGCTGGCTCAAAATCACACCTCCCCACGCCAAACGCCAAGACTCGACCACGCGCCGTTTTCAGGTAAAGTAAGCGCGGTACTGAGTAGGATTTTATTATGCACGAACAGGAAGCGCCCGAAAATCTGCCTGATGAACCGGAAATTCCGCCACCCGCCCCGCCCGCGGCGGACGGCGCTTACGCGGTGCTCCGCAACGCCAATTTCTCGCGTTACCTCGTCGGCCGCCTCGTGGCGTCGCTGGGACAGCAAATGCTCGTGGTGGCCATCGACTGGGAACTGTACCAGCGCACCCATTCGGCCCTGCCCCTGGCCATGGTGGGACTGTCACTGATGTTGCCGATGATCCTGTTCACGGTGCCGGCGGGACATTTCGCGGACACTTTCAACCGCAAGAAAATCATCCTCTGGACCAGCCTGATACTCACGGTGGTGAGCGTGGCGCTGGCTTTCGCCTCCGCATTTCTGGCCAGCGTGGGCTGGATCTACGGCTGCCTCTTCGTGCTGGGCGCTGCGCGCACCTTTCTCTGGCCGGCCAACGCGGCGTTCGTCACCAGCCTCGTGCCCATGGAGCAATTCCCGCGCGCCGTCACCTTCAACAGCGGCGTCTTCCAGTTTTCGTCCGTGGTGGGCCCGGCGGCCTTTGGCGCGGTCATGGCCCTGACGCCCGTGACCGCGGCACATAGCTCGGCCTGGCCGATTTACGCCTTCAATGCCGTGGCCTCGCTGCTCTGCTTTGTGCTCGTGGCGCCCATCAAACACCTCCATAAACCGCGCAAGGCCGAACCGGTTTCCATCCGGAACCTGGCCGAGGGCTTCCACTTTGTGTTCCAAAACAAGATCATCCTGGGCACCATCACCCTGGACCTGTTTGCGGTGCTGCTGGGCGGCGCGGTCACCATCCTGCCGATGTTCGCCCACGACATCTTCCAAACCGGCCCGAGCGGCCTGGGCTGGCTGCGCAATGCCATGGCGGTGGGCGCGCTGCTCTGCGCGTTTGTCATCGCGCACCGGCCGCCGCTGCAAAAGGCCGGCCGCGCCATGCTCGGCGCCGTGGCCATTTTCGGCGTGGCCACCATGCTGTTCGGCCTGGCCAATGGCAATTGCCTCGGCCGCTGGATCGTCCTGCCCAACGCCGTCTGGTTCTGGATCTCCTTTGCCCTGCTGGCGCTGGCCGGGTTCGTGGATAACATCAGCGTGGTCGTGCGCCAGACCCTGGTGCAAATCCTCACGCCGGACGAAAAACGCGGGCGTGTTTCCGCCGTAAACAGCCTCTTCATCGGCACCTCCAACGAACTGGGCGGTTTCCGCTCAGGCATCGTGGCGTATCTGTTCACCAAGCAAACGGTGCTGGGCAACCCGCATGCCACCGGCGCCATCATTTCCACCGTCACCGGCGGCGTTGGCACCATCCTGGTGGTGTTGGCCGTGGCCTGGATCTGGCCGGACATCCGCAAGTACGGCAAGCTGGGGTAGGGGTCCGTGGCCGTCTCGGCCGCTGAAGGAGGACAGCGTTGCGGTCCGTGGCTGATGGAGTGCGGCCTTCCCCCTTCAGTTTTTAGCCTTTGAATGTGGCGCCGGGCTCAAAATCACCTCTCAGCACCCGCGGACGGCCGCGGACCGCATCTTGCCGAGACGCCACAAACTCCCCTTTCCCTCAATCCTCGGGGGCATCCATTCCGCCGCGGACTTCCCACGCGCCCGGCATGGCGTAGAGGCGCAGGTACTTGACGGCTACGCGCAGGTCCTTGGGCCATTCGCTCCGAATGGTCACGGCCTGGTGGGTGGTGGGCTGCACCACGGTCAATTCCTCTGAATGGAGCAAGGCCCGCGAAATGAGCGGGCGCTCCTCGCGGCCTGGTTTCAGGCGAAAATCCCGTTTAAGGCGCGAGAGCCAGAGCTTTTTGCCGCCGTGCGCCTCGTCGCCCACGATGGCATGACCGGCATAGCTCAAGTGCAGGGCAATCTGTTGCAACCGCTCCCCGCGCGGCACGCAGCGCATCAGCGACCAGCGCGAGAATTTCTCCAGCACCGCAAAATCCGTGCATGACTTCCGGCCGTGGCGCGGACTGATTTGCATGCGGCCGTTTTGCAGCGGATGGGCGCCGATTTTTTGATCCACCGTAAAAGTGTCGTCGAGCGGCACGCCCTGGGTGAGGGTCAGGTATTTCCGCAGCGGGCGGTCGGTGCCAAATTGATCGGCCAGGGCCACCAGGGCGGCCTTGTTCTTGGCGAGCAGCAGCGCGCCGCTGGTTTCAAATTCCAGCCGGTGTGCGTTGGTGAGATAGGTGAGGTTGCGCTCGCGTGCCCAGGGTTTGCCGGCGGCGATGGCCGTCTGCAGGAGGGTCATCAGGTTGGGCCGCTCGGGCGCCAGCCGGTCGGGCGAGGTGAGCAGACCGGCGGGCTTGTCCAGCGCCAGCAAATCGGCATCTTCGTGCAGAACCGGGATTTCCCAGAACTCGTGCGTGGCGGGCAACGACAGTTTGATGGCGGCGTTCACTGGCCGCGCGACGAAGTCTTTTGCGCCTCCAACTCCTTCGGAATGGGCGTGTTGACAAATTCGCGGTTGGCTTCGATGGTAAACCAGCGATTGAACGCTTCATTCTGCCGGCTCTGCCGGATCTGGGCCACGAACTTGGGCATATCCGCGGTTTTCTGCGCCTCGTCCACGGGCAGCATGGATTGTACGAAGAGAATAAAGCCGCCGTCCGTTGTGGGCATAAACGAGCTCAGGTGGCCGGGCTGGGTCTTGGCCGCCGTGTACAGGATTTCCCGCACATCGGTGTTGTGTTCATCCGCCTCGGGAATGTCCCGGGTGCTCAACGAGAAAGGCTGCAAGGCAATGGGCGCCTGGCCGGCCGCCACGGCCGCCTGCGCAAACGTCTTGCCGGAATTGACCTGCCGCAGCAGGGCCTGGTAGAAATTCGTGCCCACGGCGCGCGCCTGCAGCACGCCTTCGAAGTTCTTGAAATCTGCCACCACGCGCGCGTGAATTTCCGCGAGCGGCTGCACCTCGCTGGGCAATTGCTTGGCCAGGGCAATCACGTAAATGGCTTCCGTGCCGGCGATCGGGCGCGGCCCAAAGGGGGATTCCGGGCTCAACTTGAACGCGGTCTTCACCAGTTCCGCCGGGGCCTGGATTTCGTCCGGGCCGTCCGCTTCGCTGAAGGGCGCGGTGGTTTGCGCCCGCAAACCGTTGGTCCGGGCGAGCAGGAGCAGGGTGTTCGCGTCGGCCTTTTCAATGGCAAACAGCGTGCGCGCAAACTGGCGGGCTTCTTCCAGCGCCGTCTTGCCGGCCTCCTGGCGCAGCAGGACGTCATGAATCTTCGCCTTGGCCTCCTCCGGGGTCTTGGCCTCGGGAACCGCTTCCAAGCCGTGCTGGGCGAAAATCGCGTCCACTTCGGCGGCCACATTGGTCTTGCCCAGTCTGGCTTCGGTGGTGGCCAGGTAATTGGAAAGTTCAAACGTCACATAGTTCAACTGCACGCGGTCCGGCAGGCGGTATTCGGCCATGTGATTGGTATAAAACTGGTCCACGAACGCCGGCGTGGCCGGCACGGCGGCGGCATAGTTCGTGGCGGAGAAAAAAACGGCCTGGGCGGAAAACTCCTGGTGGTCGTGTTCGTAAAGCTGCACCGCTTCCTGCGGCGGCACCAGTGCCCCGGCCAGCCCGAGCGACTGCGCCAGTTGCTGGATGGCCAGATTGCTCTGGATCGTGCGCTTGAAATCAACGGCCGTCAGGCCCATCGGCTCAAACACCCGTTCCACCACCGCGCTCAACGAAACCGTCTGACCCTGGCGGCTCATGGAAGCCAGGAAATTCTTGGCTTCGTCGGCGGCGGCATCGTCGGTCACGTGCACGCCCAGATCCGCAGCCTTGGCCTCCAGCAAGAGCCGCTGGTAAACATTCTGCTCAATTTCCAGGCTGGTGACGGCGGGCGGCAGGGGGAATTGCCCCGCGCGCATCCAGTACGCAATCATGAATTCGCGCTTGGCGAGTTCGAATTGCTCCGGGGTCACCGGCTTGCCGTAGAGCGTGCCCAAGCCGTTAGGTCCTCCATTGCCATACCGCGAGGCGGGGCTCACGCCCCAATAGACAAAGGACACGATGGTAAGCGTGGCAATGATCCACCAAAGCCAGCCTGAGTGTTTGCGTATTGTACCGATCATAGTGAAAATTGGAACAACCAGCCTAACTGGCCAACACGGTCAAGGCAAACGTAAAAGCAGGGACATCGTTGCCGCCGTTGGCGGCCGGTGCCCGGGCTGGTCAGGGATTCGGGGGCCGAATCCATCAGTGATATTCCTGCACGGTCTTGACGCTGTACCCGGATTCCTTGATGGCCGCAATGCCGCGCACCGCCGCGATCGCGCTGGAAATCGTGGTCATGATGGGCGTGCCAGTATAGACCGCCGTGGTGCGGATCTTGATCTCATCGGCGCGGGGCGTGGCGCCGCTGGGGGTGTTGATGACCATTTGCAGCTCTTTGTTCTTGAGCAGGTCGATGGCATTGGGCCGGCCTTCCTGGAGCTTGTGAATGCGCTCGACCTTGAGACCGGCCTTCTCCAGGGTGGCGGCGGTGCCGCTGGTGGCGATCAATTGGAAACCCAGGTCGGCAAATTGCCGGGCCACCTCCACAATCTTCCGTTTGTGGGCGTCGCTCACGCTGATAAATATTTTCCCGCTCAGCGGAAGCGGCGAGCCGGCGGCCATCTGCGACTTGGCATAGGCCACGCCGCGGTCGGCATCCAATCCCATCACCTCGCCGGTGGACCGCATCTCGGGCGAAAGCAGGATGTCCTGTCCGTGAAAACGGTTGAAGGGGAAAACGGATTCCTTGACGGCCCAGTACTTGGGCCAGATTTCCTCGGTGAACCCCAATTCCTTCAGGGTCTGGCCAGCCATGACCTTGGCGGCGAGCTTGGCCAGGGGCACGCCGATGGCCTTGCTGACAAAGGGCACGGTGCGCGAGGCCCGCGGATTCACTTCGAGGACGTACACCGTGTCGCCCTTGACCGCGTACTGCACGTTCATCAGGCCCACCACCTTCAATTCGCGCGCCATGGCGTGCGTGTATTCGCGGATGGTGGCAATCACCTTCTTGGACAGCATGTGCGGCGGCATCACCATGGCGGCATCGCCGGAGTGCACGCCGGCAAACTCGATGTGCTCGAGCATGCCACCGATGACGATATGCGGGCCGCCGGCCTGCGCCACGTGGGGCAGGCCCACGTCCGCAATGCAATCCACATCCACTTCGGTGGCGTCCTCCAAAAACTTATCCACCAGCACGGGCCGTTCGGGCGAGGCCTCCACGGCGAACTTCATGTAATGGGACAGCTCGGCGTCCGAATAGACAATCTGCATGGCGCGCCCGCCCAGCACGAAGCTCGGGCGCACCAGCACCGGGTAGCCCAGTTTCTTGGACGCTTCCAGGGCCTCCACTTCGTTGGTGGCCAGCCCGTTGGGCGGCTGCGGAATATCCAGCTTGCGCAACATGGCCGCAAACAGCTTGCGGTCCTCGGCGATTTCAATGCTCTGCGGCGAGGTGCCAATGACGTTCACCCCGTTTTTTTGCAGGCCTAGCGCCAGGTTGAGCGGGGTCTGGCCGCCGAATTGGGCGATCGCCCCCCAGCACTTTTCGCGTTCGTAAATATGCAGCACGTCCTCCAGCGTCAGCGGCTCAAAAAACAGCTTGTCGCTGGTGTCGTAATCGGTGGAAACCGTCTCCGGATTGGAGTTCACCATGATGGTCTCGAAACCCGCCTCCTTCAGGGCAAAGGCGGCATGCACGCAGCAATAGTCAAATTCAATGCCCTGGCCGATCCGGTTCGGCCCGCCGCCCAGAATCATCACCTTCTTCTTGTTCGAATCCGACTTCACCTCGTCGTCGCCGCGATCGTAGGTGGAATAATAATAGGGAGTGTAGGCCTCGAATTCCGCAGCACAGGTGTCCACGAGACGGTAGCTGGGAACGATGTGGAGTTTCTTACGCAACGCGCGAATCTCGTCCTCGGTGGCACCGACCAGATGGGCGATCTGCCGGTCGGAGAATCCGAGCGATTTGGCGCGGGCGAGTTTTTCAGAGTTAAGTGACGGCATCGAACGAAATCAAATTCACTACAGTAAGCCGGAATTATCGCCCGCTGTCCAGAAAGTATGCGCGGCGGGAAATTCCCGCAAATTGCATCGTCGCTGTTTCCCCGGCCGGGTTTTTTGCTATAATCCTCGCTCCGGCATGCAAGACAACCGCGTGGAAGAGATTCGGAAGCTGCTGCCCCAAGCCATGTTGCCCGATTGGGTGCGGCTTGGCGGCAGGATGGTGCGGCTGTTGCGTGATCGGCTGCATCCCGACGCGCACGAGGCCGTCTTGAGCCGGCTCCATGCCCAGGTGCTCGCCTCCGTGGCGCTCCGCGAGGACCGCCGGCTCAATGCCCCCAAGGTCAGCTACCCGCCCGATCTGCCCATCACCGCCCGGAAAGATGATATCGTGGCCGCCATCCGCGCAAGCCAGGTGGTGGTGATCGCCGGCGAGACCGGCTCAGGCAAAACCACCCAGATCCCCAAAATGTGCCTGGAGGCCGGCTTGGGCATCGAAGCCCGGATCGGCTGCACCCAGCCGCGCCGCGTGGCCGCCCTCTCCATCTCGCGCCGCATCGCCGACGAACTCAACGTGAACTGGGGCCGTGAGGTCGGCTGCAAAATCCGGTTCGATGACCGCAGTAGTCCCCAGACGTACATCAAGCTGATGACCGATGGCATCCTGCTAGCCGAGACCCAGGGCGACCCGTTGCTATCCGAGTACAACTGCCTGATCATCGACGAGGCGCACGAGCGCAGCCTGAACATCGATTTCCTGCTCGGCTACCTCAAGGGGCTGCTGGTGAAACGGCAGGATTTGAAGCTGATCATCACCTCGGCCACCATCGACACCGCCATGTTTTCGCGCGCGTTTGACAACGCGCCGGTGATCGAGGTCTCGGGCCGGCTGTTTCCCGTGGAGGTGCTGTATGCGCCGCTGGACGAGGCTTCGGAGGAGGAAGGCGACCTGACTTATGTGGACGCCGCAGTGCGGGCGACCGAGCAGATCATGGCCGGTTCCAACCGCGGCGACGTGCTCATCTTCATGCCCGGCGAACGCGACATCCGCGAAACGAGCGACCTGCTCGCGGGCCGGTTCGAGACGGAGGCGGAGATCATTCCGCTGTTTGGCATGTTGAGCGCCGGCGAGCAGCAGCGCGTGTTTGCGGAGAGCGACCGCCGGAAAATCGTGGTGGCCACCAACATTGCGGAAACCTCCCTCACGATCCCGGGCATCCGGTATGTGATCGATTCCGGCCTGGCGCGGATCAGCCGGTACAATCCCCGCACGCGCACCAAGCGGCTGCCGGTGGAGGAAATCTCGCAAAGCAGCGCGAACCAGCGCAAAGGCCGCGCCGGCCGCGTGGAGGACGGCATCTGCATCCGGCTCTACTCGGAGGAGGATTTCGCGGAGCGGCCGCCCTACACCCAGCCGGAAATCCAGCGGGCGAACCTGGCCGAAGTCATCCTGCGCATGAAGGCGTTCCGGCTGGGGGACATCGAGACGTTTCCGTTTGTGAATCCGCCGCCGCCCGCGGCCATCGATGGCGGCTACCGGCTGTTGCAGGAGTTGGGGGCGCTCGATGCGGAGCGCCGGTTGACGCCGCTGGGCGAAAGCCTCTCGCGTCTGCCCATCGACCCCACGCTGGGCCGCATGTTGCTGCAATCGCAGCAGGAGCACGCCACGCACGAGCTGCTCATCATCGCCGCCGGTCTGAGCATCCAGGACCCGCGCGAACGGCCGTTGGAGGCGCGGGACGCCGCCAACGCGGCGCACAAGCGGTTTGTGGATCCGCAATCCGATTTCCTGACGCTGCTCAAGATCTGGGACAGCGTGCATGAGGAATGGGACCGCCTCCGCTCGCAGAACCACCGGCGCAAGTTCTGCAAGGCGAATTTCCTATCCTACCAGCGGATGCGCGAGTGGCAGGATGTATACACGCAGTTGCACGATGCGCTGGAGGAGCTGGGGCGGTTCAAGTTGAACGAAAGCAGCGCCGATTACGCCGCCATCCACCGCTCCATTCTCACCGGTCTGTTCGCGCATGTGGCCACCCGCAAGGAACGCAACACCTACCAGGGCGTGGGCAACCGCCAGCTCGCCGTGTTCCCCGGCTCGGCCCTGTTCGACCGCAACGAAAAGCAGCCCAAGAAACAGCCCACGCACCGCAAACAGCCCCCGGCCAAACCGGCCGCCAGTCCGCAGCCGCCGTGGCTCGTGGCCGGCGAAATCGTGGAGACGTCGCAGTTGTTCGCCCGTACGGTGGCGGGAATCGACCCCTTGTGGATCGTGCAGCTCGCGCCGCACCTCTGCCAGGTCACCCATCACAATCCGCAATGGAGCGCCGCCGCCGGCAACGTGCTGGTGGAGGAACGAACCACGTTGTACGGACTCGAAGTGCGCAACGTCAAAGTCTCCCACGGCAACATCAATCCCACCGAAGCCACGGAGATCTTCATCCGCTCGGCCCTGGTGGAGGACGATCTGCTGCCCACGCGCCGGCGCGAGTCGGATGCGGACAATGATGACAACGACACGCGCGTCTACACGGACGATCACCGGCCGCCGCCCCTGCCCCCGCAATACGCCTTTCTGGAACACAACCGGAAGATCCTCCAAAAAATCCAAACCTGGCAGACCCGCGTGCGCCGGCATGATCTGGGGGACTTGGACGAAGCGCTGATTGCATTCTACGCCCAGCGCATTCACGACGTTTCTTCCGTGCCCGAGCTGAACCGGCTCATCCGCGATTGCGGCGGACCGAATTTTCTCTGCGCCACCGAGGCGGATTTGGCCGGCGGCCAAGTCATGAATTTCGACCGGGTGGCGTTTCCGGACGCGGTGCCGCTGGGCGGCCAGCCGGTGGCTTTGAGCTATGCCTATTCGCCCGGCGAGGAACACGACGGCGTCACGGTGAAGCTGGGCTTCAGCCTGGCGCAATCGGTCTCGCAAGCCTGCGTGGAATGGTCGGTGCCGGGCCTGCGCGAGGGCTTGGTGAACGAGCTGTTGCGCGCGCTGCCCAAGAGCATCCGCCGCGAATTGCAGCCGTTCCCGCCGAAAGTGGTGGAGATCGTCAACGAACTCCAACCCGTGGGGGAATCCTTGCAGCAGGATCTGGCGGTGTTTATCCGGCGGCGTTATGGCGTGGAGATACCGGCGGACGCCTGGCCGGTGGAATCCGTGCCCGCGCACCTGCGCCCGCGGATCGAAGTGATGGGCAACGACCATAAGATCATCGGCGCCAGCCGCGATCTGACCGCCTTGCGCCAGAAGCTCGAACAGGTGAAGACCCAGCCCGCGCCGGATAACTCCGCCTGGACGCGTGCGGCCAAGCAGTGGGAGCGCACCAATATCACCGCCTGGGATTTCAGCGACCTGCCGGCCCGCATCACGGTGAGTGAAAACGGGCCGGTGCCGGTGTATGCCTGGCCAGGGCTGCCCCGCGAAGGCGACCACGTCTGTCTGCGCCTGTTCCGCACGGAAGACCTGGCTCGCGAAGCCAGCCTGGCCGGCATTCAGAAGCTGGTGGAGTTGGCCTTGTCCAAGGACTTCGCCTGGCTGCACCGGGATTTGCGCGCGCTCCAACGCTTTGAGACGCTGGCGGCCAATCTCTGCCCGCTGGAGGAATTGCACGAGCAAGCCTATGAGCATCTGAAGCGATATGTGCTGCCCACGGAAGCCTTTCAGCCGCTGACGCGCATTGAGTTCGAGCAGGCCGTCCAGCGCACCCGGTTGGAGATCCCCGGTCTGGCGATGAAGCTGGTGGATCAGGTGGGCATCATTCTCCGCGCGCGCCAGGAGGTCCAGCAGCGTAGCGGACCGGCGCCGGTGCTGCCCACCGGCAAATCGCGCACGCTCTCGGACCTGAGCCAGTTGAGCCTGGCCACCAAGGACGCAGTGAAGCCCGCCAACGTGTGGGCGGATGAACTCGCGGCGTTGTTGCCACGCAATTTCCTCGCCGTGCTGCCGTTCACCCAACTGCCCCACGTGCCGCGTTATCTCAAGGCGCTCCTCACGCGCATGGAGCGGGCCAAGCTCAACCCGGCCAAGGACAAGGAGCGCAGCCAAGCGTTGGCGCCGTATCTCGAAAAATACCGCGCGCTGGCGGCCACCAAGGTCAAATCACGCGAAACCCAGCGGCGGATCGAGACGTTGCGCTGGATGGTTGAGGAATACAAGGTATCGCTCTTCGCGCAAGAGTTGGGCACCGCCCATCCCATCTCGCCCAAGCGCCTCGATGAACACATTGGGGGCATCGATGTAGTTTGAGGGCTGCCGCTTGCCCCGCAATAGTTCCCGCCGCCACCTTGTTACTGTACCGTCCAAACGGACAATGAGGATGATGTGCCCCGACGATAGGCGGACCGCCAGACGAATTCCGACCTCAACCAGCCACCTTCGCGTAGCTTTTAAACAGTAATCCTTCATAAATGTAGCCTCATTGTCGGCCGAAGAGTCCGTGTTCTTGGAAGCGATGTCACAAATATCGTCTATGTTCATGGGTGGAATATGAGGCTTGTCGGAATATTTTCGTCTCCGGCACGATCCCTGCATTAAGGCCGCCGCTGACATGATGTGGCCACCGGAAGATACCATCCTGTCAGCCGTCAGCGCTATGGAAAGCAAACGGTTATCGTCTTCCGTCGCCTCGGCACTGGCTCTGGCGGCGGTGCGGGAATTTTCCGTGCGGCTTCCGTTCTGATCAGCGGAAGCCAGTCCAAGGAAACGAAGTTGTGAACACACCCGTAAACAATCCACCGCCGGAGATTCGGCTGACGGAAATTGGCCGCATCCACTCGCCGTTCAAACAGGCGGCCGGTACGCCCATCCAGCCGTATCGCGCTGGCATTGCGCAGGGCTACGTCAACTTGCGCCCGGATTTTGTGGAGGGGCTGGACGGGTTGGCCGGCTTCGACCGCGTCTGGCTGATCTATTGGTTTCACCGGGCGTCGGCGGCCAGGATGAGCGTAATCCCTTACCGCGACACGGTGGCGCACGGACTCTTTGCCACGCGCGTTCCGGCCCGGCCCAATGCGATTGGCATGTCCTGCGTGCGGTTGCTGAAAATTGAGGGCTGCATCCTTCGTCTCTCCGAGGTGGACATTCTTGACGACACGCCGCTGCTCGACCTCAAACCCTACGTGCCGCAATACGACAATTATCCGGTGCAGCGCTGCGGCTGGCTGGATACGGTGCCGGACAAACCGGTGGTGGCTGATGACCGCTTTGAACGCAAAAATTTGCCGGTGCCCGACTGACTTTTTTCTAAAAAAACCACCTGACTCTAATCGATAAATGAAATATCACCTGACAAGTAAACCGGCGTTAAGATTCACCATCTTGCTGACAGCGGCAATTCCCGCATCGCTCCAGGCTCAGTCAACGACCCTGAGTCAAGTGGTCGATATGAATACTTATGTCTCCTCTGGTCAGCCCACCCAGAACTTCGGCACCATGGGAGCGATGGAGATTGCAACGCCTACTGCGGGGCAAAACCGGACCGAGGAATCCCTTATCCAATTCAACACGGCAACGCTCCAGTCCGAGTTCAATGCGGATTACGGCGCCGGCAACTGGGAGGTCGTCTCGGTTACCTTGACCCTGTACTCGAATTTTGCGACCGGCGGCCAGCAACCTGGCAACAGCAGTTTTAACCGCATTGCCGCGGGAGCGTTTGAACTGGACTGGCTGAGCGACAACAATTGGAGCGCGACGGCGCTTACTTGGAATAATATTTCCAGTGTTCTGCCCGGAAGCGGCAACAACGCAATGGATTCGCTCGGCGATTTCAACTACCTGGCCAGCGGTAGCAGCCCCAACACTTGGACACTGGCACTTGATCCCAATCTGCTCAGTGAAATCACCAGCGGAGCCCCGGTGAGCATTCTTGGCCAGCCAACCGCCGATAGCACGGTGGGCTATCTCTTCAACACGCTCAATAACAACCCGGCGGTATTAAACGTCACGGTGGAACCAGTTCCGGAACCGTCGATGCTGGCACTGTCGGCTTTCGAGCTGGCTGGACTCGTGGCCATTCGGCGTTGGAAAAATCAGAGATGATTCCGTTGCGGCTTTTTCTTTTCATCGTCAGCCTGGGCTTCGGCACCGTCGCCGGGGCGCAGGTGACGAACCGTTCGGTGGACACGCAGGATGCCTTTCTCTGTACCGGCTCGCCGAACTATGAAAACGGCGCGGATTTGACCGGCTTGAACTTTGGTGCGGCGGGCACGCTGGCCGTTGCGCCGGCGTCCTCCGCCAAGGGAAGCTTTGAAAGCGTCCTCATGTTCAACCTGTCGGCGGGGGTGGCGCAGTTCAACGCCGCTTATGGCACAAACCACTGGAACATCACCGGCGTGGCGCTGGATTTGGCCAGCAACTATGGCGTAGCGGGGGTGCAGCCCAACAACCCCATCTTCAATGTCATCGCCGGCGGCCAGTTCGCCATTGAGTGGCTGTCGGATTCCAATTGGGTGGAAGGCACCGGCACACCCAACCTGCCCACGACGGATGGCGTCTGTTACGAATCGCTGCCGACACTGCTCACGCCGCCGTGCGAAATCCTGTGCACGAACAGCTATTTGCCCCCGGGCGACAATGTCCGGGTGCCATGGCCTCTGTCGTTGTCCACGAATTTGCTGGGCAATATCATGAACGGCGGCAATGTGTCGTTTCTCTTTTTCGCGGTGGACAACCAGCTGAGCTACCTGTTCAACTCCTACAGTTACGGGCGGGGCAACCAGCCCTACCTGAATGTCGTGGCCAACCCTTTGCTGGTCCTTCTGGGAGGCGTGTTTACGAATGGCGTCTTTCAATTGACCGGCATTGGCGGTGACAACGGCGTCTACAATGTGGAGACCTCAACGAATCTGGCCTCGCCCCATTGGGTGACGATTGGCGCGGTCACCGCGGACACCAACGGGGTAATTCTGTATGACGACCCCAGGGCCGTTGTGCCACCGCGGTATTATCGTTTAAGCCAATGAGCCCGTCAGCCCGCCAGTTTCAATCGTTCGGGGCGTTCACATCCATTGAACTGCTGGTGGTCATCGCGATGATGGTCCTGTTGGCTGCCTTGCTGCTGCCAGTGCTGGCCCAGGCTAAAGACAAGGCCCGGGTCACCCAATGCGCCAGCAATCTACGGCAGTGGGGGCTGGCCGACGGGATGTATGCCGACGACTACGAAGATTATCTTCCGCGCCGCGGCCAGGGTGTGCAGATGCTGGCAGAAATAGACCGGCCGACCGACTGGTTTAACGCCCTACCGCCCTATTTCAACCAGCCGTCGTACCTGGATCTGGCGGATAGCGGCCGGCGGCCCAAGCCGGGCGATCCCAGCGTATTTGTCTGCCCGGATGCCGCCGCCCCCGATAAAGCCTATTCGTGGGCGACCAATTTCCTGGCTTATGGCATGAACATGAACCTTTGTCCCTGGATTCTGCCCCTACCGACAAAATATACCGAGGTGGTTCAGCCCATGTTTGTGGTCGCCCTGGCCGACGCGCCGGGGCGGTATGCCTCCACCTATCCCAGCACGCAACCCTACAGCCTCATAGCCCGCCACGCGGGACGCGTCAACCTCCTGTTTCTGGGTGGCGCCGTGCAAGCGTTCAAAGGCAGCCAGGTCGGCTGCGGGGTGGGCGATCCAGGCAATTACGAGGTACGGTGGCTCACGGGAACGGTCAGCGATGCGCAGGCGCACATTTATTGAATTATGAAATGGAAAATTGCCCTGCTAATTCTGGTGGTTCTGGCAATCACGCTGGGCGTCCACTGGCACAGCTTTCATGTGCGGCAGATGCATACCGTGCGCTGCGCGGTGATTGGCGGCATGACCATGACCGGCATGTGGCAGGAGATCTCCAGGAGGTTTGAAGCCAAGACCGGTTACCACGTGGAAGTAATCGCCACCGGTGAACGGCCCCTGCTCGACCAGGCGATTCGCGCCGGCAAGGTGGATTTGCTGACAATGCATTCCGGCGACATCACCACGGATATCGTAGCCGACGGCATCGGTGTGAACATGCAGCCGTGGACGCGCAATGAGCTGGTGATTGTCGGCCCAACGAACGACCCGGCGGGGATTCGCGGCCTGACCAACGGTCCGGCGGCGCTGCGGAAGATCGCCGTCGCAAAGGCGCACTTTGTGGATTTTCAGGGCATCGGCAGCCGGGAATTGTCGCACACGCTCTGGCGACTGGCGGGCGTGGAGCCCCAGGGCGACTGGCTGTTGAAGGATGACACCCGGATTTCCAAGTGGAATATCCTGCAGTTTTGCCGGGAGCACAATGCCTACGTTATCGTCGGCTACGTGCCGGCGTTTTTTGGCAAGATGGCCAACGAAGGCATGGAGATTTTGGTGAAGAACGATCCGGTCATGCGCCGCCCGTACATCGTGATGGAGGCC
This sequence comes from uncultured Bifidobacteriaceae bacterium, assembly GCA_964437865.1. Classification (GTDB taxonomy): domain Bacteria; phylum Verrucomicrobiota; class Verrucomicrobiia; order Limisphaerales; family UBA11358; genus UBA11358. The sequence goes on from CAYTJG010000018.1 coordinate 37,410, forward strand.
AACCCGAAGAAGTTTCCCAAGGCTAATTACGAAGGGGCAGAGGCGTTGGAAGACTTTCTGGTGTCGCCGGAAATTCAAAACTTCCTGCGCCGGTTTGGCCGGGATGCCGCCGCCAACCATCCCTTGTTTTTCCCAGTGGACGGCGCCGGCGGGGAGTTGCGGAGCAATTGATGGCGGCCATGCAAAGTGGCTTCATGGTCGTAATTGTCGGTCATCCCTGAAGGAGGTGAACGGATTTGCAACCTGCCTTTTTTGTGGAAAGCTCAAGGTCCAGCGATTACGCTTTGTGAAGAAACGAATGAAAAGCAAATCCGGGAAGGCCAAGGCGGTGAATCGAAATCATCCTGCATTTAATAAAAATGCGGAGCCGTTTTATGACATTATCATGAAGGGTTTGAAAGGCGAAGTGGAGGGCGAGCATTTTTGGGATGCGGTGGCTGAAAATGCAGTTTTCGAATTCCTCTACGACATTCCCGGATTTACCAACAAAATCAAGGGGCGCGCCGCCTACATGGACTGGTTCGGTGGTTATACGAACATTCTAAAATCCGCCGATAATTTGCGCGTGCATAAAACCACCCAACCCAACGTGATTATTTTGGAATATGCCGTCCACGGCAGGGTGCCCAGTACCGGGAAAGCCTACGACAACCGCTTTTGTTCCATCATCACCATTGAGGACCGCAAGATAATCCACTGGCGCGACTATATGGATTCTCTGGCGGTAATGCTTTCAGTTACTCCTGATTGATCGGGCAGACTGTGAAAAGGGTGGGCCGGGGCCCCCCTGACTTGACAATGCTCCGGCGCCGGCGCGTCAATGGCCGCTGCCGGCAGCGGCCACAGGCGGAGCAGTGCCGCCGCGCTTGAAACTCACCACCAAGGCGGTCAGCACGGCGGCCAGACACATGCTGGCGCCGCCCACCACCAGGGCGTTCATGGGTTCGTCGTGCAAGAAAAGCGTCAGGATGCCACCCAACAGGCTGGAAGCCACGATTTGCGGCAAAACAATGAACAGATTGAACATGCCCATCAGTACACCCACCTTGTCCTTCGGCAGGGAGGGCGCCAGCATGGCATAGGGCATGGAGAGGATGCTCGACCACGCGATGCCCACCGCGGTCATGGCGAACAGGAGCTGGTGTTGCTCCGTGGCCAGCGGCACCGAGGCCAGCCCCACGCCACCCACGGCCAGGCAAACCACGTGCATCCACTTGGGACCGGTGAATTTCGTGGCCCAAAGCAGCACAAAGGAAAAAACGAAACAAACCGCGTTGTAGGCGGCAAAACAGAATCCCGACCAGGCGCCGGCCGCCTCCATTTCCGGCGAGCCCACGGCCGCATGGAAAATGTGCCGGGCCACGGCGGGCGAGAAATAGACCCACATGGAGAACATGCCCACCCAGGTGAAAAACTGCACCAGCCCCAGCTCCCACATCCGGCGCGGAAGATGCAACACCAGCACGAAGATATCACCCAGCCCGAGCGTCCAATCGAACTTCCGCGTGCGGATGGCCGACAGCTCGGTGTCCGACGGGGGATATTCGACCGTCGAAAAAACCGTCCAGAGCACCGCCAGCAGGAAGGCCGCGGCGCCGATGTAGAAGGAGATCCGGACGGAAGAGGGTATGTGGCCGGAGACGTTATCCGCGGCCACGCCAAACCACTTGGTCATCATCCACGGCAACGCCGAGGCGACGGTGCCACCCAAACCGATAAACAAGGATTGAATGGCAAATCCCTGCGAGTTTTGTTCGTCCGGCAGGTTGTCGGCCACCAAGGCCCGAAAGGGCTGCATGCTCGCGTTGATGGTGCCGTCCAAGACCCAGAGCAGGCCCGCCGCCATCCAGACCGCCGAGCAATTGGGCATCAGGATCAACGCCAGCGAAGCCAGGATGGCACCGCCCAGAATGAACGGACGTCGCCGTCCCAAACGGGTCCAGCAGCGATCGCTGGTCTGGCCAACCAGGGGCTGGATGATCACGCCCGTCACCGGGGCGGCCAGCCACAGGATGGCGAGGGTGCCGGTCCCCGCGCCCAAGTAGGTGTAGATGGCGCTCATGTTGGCCATCTGCAGTCCCCAGCCAAACTGGATCCCCAGAAAGCCAAAACTCATGTTCCAAATCTGCCAGAA
>CAYTJG010000019.1:0-39509 GCA_964437865.1 uncultured Bifidobacteriaceae bacterium
GCCGCCGCTCCAATAACGCGGACGGCAACCCGGCGGGCACCTCCGGCGGCACTTGGTTTTCGAGCGAGGCGTCGCCGCGCAAAATGGCGCCGGGGTTTTGCCCGAGCAGGACGCTCAATTGGTTTTCCTGCAAGGCGATTTGCTGTTCCAGCTCGGGAATGGTCGCGGCAGAGGCATCCATCAGCGCCTCGGCGGAGGCTGTTTCCAATTTCGACGCCACGCCCCCCCGCAAACGCTGGTTGAAGATCCTCAGGCTGTCGCCGAATGAATTCGTGCTTTGTCGCGCGATCTCGAGCTGGCGGTCCAGCGCCAGCAACTGTAAATAATCCTGCGCGACCTGCGCAATGAGCGAGATGGTCACGTCGCGCCGCGCTTCCTCGCTCGCCAGGAACTGGGCGCGGGCGGATTCGTTCAGCCGGCGGATGCGTCCCCACAAGTCAACTTCCCACGAGGCGTTGAAATCAGCCCCGAAGACCGAGCCGCCGGTACCGGTGGGCGAGGGCTCATTGTTGGCCACATTTTTCCCCTTGCCGGCCAGCAAGGCATAATTCAGTTGGGGGAAGAACTGCGAGCGCGCCTGCGCGGCCAGCGCCTGCGCCTGCTCCACGCGGGCGGCGGCGATCCGCACATCGTAATTGTTGGTGAGCGCAAGGCGCACCAGACTTTGCAGCGTGGGATCGTGGAACACTTGCCACCAGGGGAGATTGGCAAACGAATTCGTGACCCTTTGCGTGTCCCCCCGAAAAGCTCCCGGCGCGTTGACGGCGGGGCGTTGGTAATTGGGGCCCGCGGCGCAGCCGGCGAGCAACAAAATCCCCGCGCCCAGCCCCAGCCGCCCCAGTCCGGTCTCACGGGCGTGGCACCGGCGGCGGATTTGGACCAGAAGATGTTGGACCAGGCTTTTCATCCTTCGGGCGCCGGTGGTACCACCGCCGGCGCGGCGTGCTTTTTCCGGCTGAGGCGGGCGACGACTTTTTCCACGATGGAGAAAGTGACCGGCACGATGAAAATGTCCACGAAGGTGGCCCCCAGCATGCCGCCGATGACCACCGTGCCCAGCGTTTTGCGGGAAGCGGCCCCCGAACCGGACGCGAGCCAGAGCGGCAGGCAGCCGAGGATGAAAGCAAACGACGTCATCAAAATGGGGCGCAACCGGATGTGCGCCCCCGTCAGCGCCGCGTCGGCAATGGTGCGGCCCTTTTCATATTCCGACTTGGCGAAGGCGATGATGAGAATGGCATTCTTGGCGGCGAGACCGATCAGCATGATCAGGCCGATTTGCACATAAACGTTGTTTTGAAAGTGACGCAGGGTCAGGGCGAGGAACGCGCCGAAGATGGCCGTGGGCGTGCCCAGCAACACACTCAGGGGCAGCGACCAACTCTCGAATTGGGCGGCCAGCAGCAGGAACACACACAGGACCGAAAGGCTGAAGATGAGGACGGGCGAAACGCCGGCGGCCGCCTGCTGTTCCTGAAATGACATGCCAAAATAATCGTGGCCGATCCCCGCGGGCATGGTCTGCGCAAACACCTCTTCCAAGGCCTTGACGGCCTGACCGGAACTGTAGCCGGCGGCGGCCGTGCCGTTGATCTGGGCGCAGGGATATTCGTTGTAATGCATGACAAACTCCGGCCCGGTGCGATATTGGATTTCAGTGAAGGCCGAGAGCGGCACGGCTTGCCCCCGATTATTGCGCACATAGAAGTTCAGCAGGTTTTCCGCGTGGGTGCGGTAGCTGCCCTCGGCTTCCACATAGACCTGCCAGACGCGTCCAAAACGGTTGAAATAATTGACAAAATACCCGCCCATGAACGTTTGCAACGTGGTGTAAACGTCATTGAGCGCAATGCCCAGTTTCAAAACCTTATCGCGATCCACCTTGACGAACACTTGCGGCACGCTGGGCAGATAGGTCGTGAGGATGCCGGCGATTTCGGGACGTTGCCGCGCCGCCTCCATGAACTTGTTCAGATTTTCGGTGAGAAATGAGTCGCTTTGTTTGCCGGAGCGGTCTTCCAGCATGAACGTAAAACCGCCCGAGGTGCCGACGCCGGGAATAGCCGGCGGCGGAAAGGCGGAAACCGCGGCTTCGGGGAGCTTGGATAACTCACGGTTGAGATGGGCGCGGATGGCCAGGATTTGTTCCTCCGGGGATTTCCGTTCGCTCCACGGCTTCAGCGTTACAAAAAAGAAGGCATTGTAGGTGGCTTGCACCTGGCTCAGCAGGCTGAAGCCCTCCACGGTGGTGCAGTACTTTACGCCCGGCGTGTTTTTCACGATGGCCTCGACCTTTTTGCACACGGCGTCGGTGCGCTCCAGCGAGGAGGCGTAGGGCAATTGGGCGACGACGAAGACGTAGCCCTGGTCTTCTTCCGGCAAAAAGGCCGTGGGCATTCGTGCGCCGAGCAAAAGCGCGGTCGTCAGGATCACTGCGAGCAGGCAGACGGTAAAAATGCTCTTGCGAATGAGCGTGCCAGCCACGCGCATGTAACCGTTCCGCGCATGATCAAACACCCGGTTGAACCAGGCATAAAACTTCCCCAGGGGGCCGAGCGACCGGCCTTTTTCCTTTGGTTTCAGCAACATGGCCGCCAGTGCCGGGCTCAACGACAGCGCGTTAAACACCGACAACATGACCGAGATGACAATGGTCAACGCAAATTGCTGGTAAAGCCGGCCGGTGATGCCCGCGATGAAAATGGTCGGAATAAAGACGGCCGCGAGGATGAGGGCGAGGGACACGACCGGGCCGGCGACTTCGTGCATGGCTTTGAGGGCGGCGTCTTTCGGGGCCATGCCTTCCTCGATATGGCGCTCGGTGGCCTCCACGACCACAATGGCGTCGTCCACCACCAGTCCAATGGCCAGCACCAACCCGAAGAGCGAAAGGGTGTTCAGCGAAAACCCGAAGAGCGGGAAAAAGGCAAACGTGCCGATGAGGGACACCGGGACCGCCAGCAAGGGAATCAAGGAGGCGCGCCAGCCTTGCAGAAAAACGAAAACGACGATGATGACCAGGATCAGCGCCATGCCGAGCGTTAGCAGGATTTCGTGCATCCCCTCCGAGATGGCCAGCGTGGTGTCGAGTGAAACCGTGTATTCCAGATCCGCCGGAAAATTCTGTTTGAGTTTCCCCATGAGCTTGAGCACGGCCTTCTCGTCATCCACCGCGTTGGAATCGGGCAATTGATAAATCGCCATCACGGCGGCCGGTTCGCCATTCAGTTTTCCGACCAGATTATAGATTTGCGCGCCCAACTCCACGCGCGCGACGTCCTGCAAGCGCACGATCGAACCGTCGGGATTTTCGCGAATAATGATTTTGCCAAATTCGTCTTCGGACACCAGCCGGCCTTGGGCGGTGATGGCATAGGTGTATTCCTGCCCATGCGGCGTGGGCGGTCCGCCCACCAGCCCGGCTGGGTTGACCGTGTTCTGCGCGTTGATGGCGGTGAGAATATCGTTGACGGTGAGATTCAGTTTCGCCAGTTGGTCGGGCTTCACCCAGAAACGCATCGCGTATTGGCCCGCGCCGAACACATTGATGTTCGAAATGCCCTTCAACTGGGTGATCTGGTCCACCAGGTTGATGTACGCATAATTCGCCAGGAAGGTGGCGTCGTGCGTGCCCTTGGGCGAATAAAGCGCCACCAGCATCATCGGGCTCGAAGGCGATTTCAAGAGCGTGATGCCATATTGCTGCACGGAAGGCGGCAGTTGCGACACCGCCTGGTTTTCGCGAAGCTGCGCGAGCACTTGATCGATGTTGGGGTCGGTCTTGACGTCGAAATTGACGCCCATGCGCATGACGCCATTGTTCGCGCTGACGGAATACATGTAATTCATGTTATCCACGCCGCTCATTTGCTCCTCGATGGGCGTGGCGACCGACTGCGCGAGTGACTGGGCATCGCCGCCCAGAAACGTGGTCTGGATACGAATCTCCGGCGGGACGATGTTGGGAAATTGCGCAACCGGCAGGCTCACCATCGAGACCGCCCCAATAATCACCGTCAGAATGGCGATAACGATGGCCACAATTGGCCGGTTGATGAAGAAACGATACATCGAGATTTAATCGTGACGGCTGACCGCCGGGAACCGGAGACGATACCTGCCGTCCTGGCCTGGCGGGGGAATGGTTTTCATTTTACCGGGGGATGCTCCGTTTCCGTGGCGAACGGTTGCGGACTTACCACCGTGCCGGCCTTCACCTTTTGCGTGCCCTCCACCACGACGCGGTCACCGGGTTGAAGGCCCGTTTCCACGATCCAATTCGCGCCGACCTGCTCGCCGACTTTGACGGTTTGCAGGCGGATGGCATTTGTTTCGTTCACGACCATGACTTGGTAGCTGCCCTGCAACTCCGCCACCGCGCGTTGCGGCACCACGAGCGCGTTGGTCACGCTGTGCGTTTGCGCCCGGACGCGCCCATATTGGCCGGGCCGCAAGACCGAGTTCGCGTTGGGAAACAGCCCGACGACCTGCAACGTGCCGGTGTTCGGATTCACCTGCCGGTCGGCGAAGAAAAATCTTCCAGTTTGCGGGTAAACCGTGCCGTCGGCAAAAATCAGTTGCAGCACGACGTTGGTTTCCGCGCCGCTGCCGGCGGCGTGATGCCGCCAGAAATTAACGTGGGATTGCTCACTGATCGGGAAATAGACCTTGATCGGATCAATGGTGGAGACCGTGGTGAGCACGCCCCCCGATTGTCCGACCAAATCACCAATCTGCGCCAGCGCGATTCCCGCCAGACCGTCAATCGGCGAAGTGACCCTGGTGAAGCCGAGATTCAACCGGGCATTTTCGACGGCAGCTTCATCCGCCTTGACTTGGGCCTTGGCCGCCAGATCGGCTTGTATCGCATCGTCCAATTCTTCCTGGCTAATGGCCTGTTCTTTCGCCAGCGGGGTATACCGTTTCACATCCAGCTCCGTCTTTCCCGCCTGGGCCTGGTCTTGTTCCAGTTTGGCCAGCGCTTGATCCAGGGTCGCTTGAAAGGGCCGCGGATCAATCTGGAACAGCAAATCGCCCTTTTTAACCTCGCTCCCCTCGGCGTAATTTTGCGAAAGCAAATAACCCGTTACCTGGGCATGGATTTGGGCGTTCACGTAGCCGTCGAGCGTGCCGATCCATTCTTCGAAGATGGGAACATTGGTCGGCGTGACCGTGATGATCTGAACTTCAGGCGGTGGCGGCGGCGCGACCGGGGGCTGGCGATGGCAGGCCACCGACAGCACCAGCAGCAGACCCGGTCCCCATAAAACTTTTTGGTTAATAATTCTCACATTTCTTCCGCGGTGGCACGTCCGTTACCGTGGCCAAAGACGGCGCCGAGCCACGGGACCGCTTACGGAGTGTCCGGCTACGGCTACGGCGGAAAACCTTCCGAATAAACAGTCACAAAGCTGGGATCCCCCCAGCCGGCGGCCGCGTTCCCACTCCGGCTCACCAGCCCAACACCGGCAATCCACAGCGCCAATTCAGCGGCTTTGCCGCCAAAACAACCAACGCTTCCGCGCGATACTCGCTTCTAGTACTTCAAAATCGAGCGAAAGGCAATCACTGGCGCCCGAGGAGATCATTTTGAATCACAATCTAAACCACGAGCCAACCTCGCCGGAGCATTAGCGACAATCATGCCAACCACGTGCCAGGCCGACCGGCACAGCAATTGCCGCGCATCGAATTCATTCCCCGGATCGCCTGCGGATTTCGCAGCAAAGAGAATATGCTTGGGGGCAAATATTCTTAGCAGGCTGTTTCAGGACGGCGACAGCCCCCCGGTTATCGTATTCAGTGGCGCCGGTAATTGGCCGATACCCAACCAGAACGCAAACCAAAGGGTTCCTATGAAGTTCATTCTTGATGATCGAGGCCGACCGCTCGTTCGCCAGCGAGCCAAGCCGAATCGCGCACTTCGTATCCAGTCGCTGAAGTTGAACGTGATCTTCCGTCCAACGAGTTTTGGCATGAAGCCGCAAATGACCGCGCGGATGGCCCCGTAGCAAAACGGACACAACCACTTCGCCCCCTTATTCCCATTTCAGGAAAAAACGGGGAAAGGGTGACCACGCGGGCGAAGGCACGTGCTTCCGTCCGCAAATCTGCCTTTCCGCTCTTGGTCTGGTCGCTCCGGCAGGCAACTGTGTGTGAGCCAAAATTCTTCTAGGTTCAACCGCGCAGCGGTTGCTTTTGGGTAGGGCGCGTCTCTCCGAGCGCGCCGCGCCTGCCAACCAACGCGCTCAAGCCAACCCAACGCGCCGCCCTGAAATCATGCTCTGTCTGCTCCGCTCCGCGCCATCAACGCCGCCTTTCGCTCGTGGTCGCCCATGTCTGCGAAACGTCACGCTACGTTCGCGGCGCGCTCGGAGAGAAGCGCCCTACCCGCGCTGGTATAAATGCCCACCCTTAGCACAGACAGACGTACCACCGAGCCGCCGCCCCCATTTTATGGGCGCTCTTGGGAGACCAGCAGAATTTTATCTCTACCCAGGCAACCTTGGCCGCACGAAATGCTTGCCTCCCACCTTGGTCATCCTTAATTTGACGAAGGTTCAGCCCAATTTCCCCAGTCCCACGCGGCCGTGGATCATATGGAATCAATGTCAGCATGCTGGCGGCAAGTCAACCGGATGCACTCTCCGGGCCGGAATTTTCGGCGAACCCCGAGTGGCTGATGGAACATCTTTCAACCATCTGCTGGTATTGCATCGCCGGGGCCTTTATCGGGCAACTCTGGTTTGCTTGGGATATGCGTTCCATCCTTAAGTCAAGCCAGCAGAGGCAGACCCTTGCAATTGAAGGGCGATGGAGTGAGTTGGAAGCGTACCTTAAGCGCGCTGCGAAGACGTATCGGCCCTTTGTCTGGCTTCATCATCGATATCTCTTGCCGGGAACGCTGGCGGTCCATTATGCCCTTTTTCTGAATAACCAAGGGCGTCATGCTGAAGCCCTGACAAGAGTGGACGAGGCAATATGGCAACTGGAACACAAACCCCGGATTTTCCATGCCATTCACCGGTCCGCAACGCTCAAGGTTCTTTCCGGGGCCTTGAAAACCCGAATCCTGGCCCTCACCGGCATGGGCCGGTATGACGACGCTCGCCAGACGGCAGCACGGTTGCAGCACCTGCCTGGATCAAGCGGGCAATCGAACGCGGCGTTGGCTCCGCTGGAATACAAGTGTGGTCGCCTCGACGAGGCGTTAGCGCGGGCAGAGGCGACTTCCCCCGGAGATGCCCAATTCGATTCTGCGCGCGGCATCATGTCGCTGGCGTATTGCATGAAAGGTGAGTTCGACCGAGCCGTTCAGGTGCTGGCCTACGAGCCCAGCGACATTGCAAAATTTTATTCGCCGGGAGGGCTGGAGGCCGTAAGTGCAACTTCCGAGGGCCGTAAATTGATCCACCTGCAACGCCAGAAGTACGCCTCAGTTTTCCTGCCGGCCCGCCTGCTTTTCCTGGCCCACGCTTATCTTGCCCAGCAAACCTTCGAGCCAGCCGATCGTGCGCTTGACCAGGCAGAGAAGTTGCTTGGCCCGCAGCCGGGGCTGCAATCGGCGTACTGCCGCTATCGTGCTCGCAGCGCGGCGGCACAAGGAAAGAAGGCGGAAGCCGAGCAATTCATCGAGCGCATGCGTTCCATCGTTCAACAAACTCCAAAACGATCGTTGCTTTGGGAGTTTCATTACACCACCGGCAGCGCCTATTGGCAACTTAAGCAGTACCAAGACGCACTCGCTGAATTGGCCCAGGCGCAACAACTGGTCCTTCACCCCATTGAAAAACATGTTACGGTCTACCGACTTGCGCAAGCATACGAAGATGCTGGCGACCCGCACCAGGCCATCGCTCATTACCGGACCGTGGCTGCCGACGTCATCCCGAGTTGGATGCGGGCCAAGGCCGCCGAAGCACTGAGTCGGTTGCAGAATTGAGCCTCGCCCATATTTGACCTGACCCCATAACGAACTGCGGGATGATTTCGATGCCGTGAAATTGATCGATGCCATCGCCCTGTCTTGGTTCGCCGCCTTCAATGCGGCAACGCTCCTGGCGTTCGCCTGGGACAAATGGCGAGCCGGCCGCGCCGGACAACGGCTTTCCGAGCTGACGCTGGTGTGGCTCGGTGCCCTGGGCGGCTGGCCCGCTGGCTGGCTCGGCATGAGTCTCTTTCGGCACAAGACGTCCAAGTGGACGTTCAAGCTCAAGTATGCACTCGCGCTGGTTCCCTTTGCCGCGGAGGTCTGGGCTTGGCTTCACTGGCGCTGAAGCGGCCAGCCAGGAACCACGGATTTTCCAAGGAAAACCGCTGGCCTTTTGCCGCCGGATGCGGTTGAATTCGTCCCGGTAATGCAAGGATTTACTTTTCCAAACCCGGTCAACGCCCCGGCTCAAGCCGGTGCTTAACTTATCCACCATGCGCTCCCTACTGCTTTGCTTGCTCGTCTCGCTCGCCGGTTCATCTCTGCTCGCCTCCGCCGGCGCGGGCGCCGATGAGCCCACCAACCATCTGCTGGGCTTCACCACTGACCGCGCCACCGCCCAGACGGCCTTGGAAAAAAAGTTCGATGCCGGGCTCGACGCCGCGGACCAGAAAGCCTGGCTGGAACAAATGGCCGCCGCCCCCAACCACGTGGGCTCGCCCCACGACCAGACCAACGCCGAATTCATGCTGGCGCAATTCCAGGCCTGGGGCTGGGACGCGCACCTGGAAACCTTCGATGTCCTCTACCCCATCCCCAAGAAAGTCGCGGTGGAGCTGGTGGCGCCCACCCATTACGTTGCCAAGTTGCAGGAACCGGCGGTGCCCGGCGACCGCACCTCCAATCAAACCGCCGACGAGCTGCCCCCCTATAATGTCTACGGCGCCGACGGCGATGTGACCGCGGAGCTCGTCTACGTGAATCAAGGCATGCCGGATGATTACAAGGAACTGGCCGCGCATGGCATCGACGTGCAAGGGCGCATCGTCATCGTGCGGTACGGCGGCGGCTGGCGCGGGCTAAAGCCCAAATTCGCCTACGAGCATGGCGCCGTGGGCTGCCTCATCTATTCTGATCCGCACGACGACGGTTACGGCGCAGGCGATCCGTATCCCAAAGGCGGGTTCCGGCCCGCCGACGGCGTGCAACGGGGCTCGGTCCTGGACATGCCGGTTTATCCGGGCGATCCGTTGACGCCCGGCGTGGCCGCCACGCCGGAGGCCAAACGCCTGCCGATCGCCGAGGCCAAGACCATTTTGAAGATTCCCGTGCTGCCGATTTCCTATGCCGACGCGCAACCCTTGCTGGCGGCGCTGGACGGCCCCGTGGCGCCCGCCGCCTGGCGCGGTTCGCTGCCCCTCACGTACCATTTCGGCCCGGGCCCGGCCAAGGTGCATCTCTTGGTCAACTCCGACTGGAGCCTGAAAAAAATTTATGACGTCATCGCCGTGCTGAAGGGCGCCGAGCTGCCGGATGAATGGGTCGTGCGCGGCAATCATCACGATGGCTGGGTGTTTGGCGCCGAGGACCCGCTCTCCGCCAACGTGGTGCTCATGGCCGAGGCCAAGGCCATCGGCGCCCTGGCGCGCGATGGCTGGCACCCTCGCCGCACGCTGGTCTATTGCGGCTGGGACGGCGAGGAACCCGGCCTGCTCGGTTCCACGGAGTGGACCGAGGCGCACGCCGCGGAGCTGCAACAGAAGGCCGTGCTTTACCTGAACACCGACGGCAACGGACGCGGCTTTCTGGACGCCGAAGGCAGCCAATCGCTGCAGGCGTTCATCAACGAAGTGGCCGGCTCCGTGCGCGACCCGGAGACGGGCGTGACGGTGCTCCAGCGGCTGAAGGCCAGAATCATGGTGGAAGCGAGCCGGCCCGGAGCGTCGGAAGAAGGGGCGCACGTCGCCCAGCGCGTGGCGGATGGCGGCACCATTCCCCTGGGAGCGCTCGGCTCGGGCTCCGATTACACGGCGTTTATTGACCACCTCGGCATCGCCTCGCTCAACCTCGGCTTTGGCGGCGAGAGCGAGACCAGCGGCGTTTATCATTCCGCTTACGATTCGTTTGACCATTACTCGCGTTTTGGCGACCCGGGCTTCGTGTACGGGGTGGTGCTGGCGCAGGTGGCGGGCCGCATCATGTTGCGGATGGCGGACGCGGACGTGCTGCCGCATCGGACGGGGGACTTTGCGGAAGCGGTGGCGCACTACGCCGAGGAACTGCACAAGCTGACGGACTCCATGCGCGAGCACACCGAACTGCAACATCGTATCCTCGATGAGAAACTCGATGTGCTGGCGGCCGACCCCACGCGAACCCACCGCCCGCCGGAGCGTGAAATCGCCGTGCCGGTGCTCAATCTTGCGCCCCTCGATAACGCGCTGCTGCGCCTCAAGAAATCCACCAAAGCCTGTGACAACGCGCTGGCCGCCGCGGCCAAAGCCGGGCTCAAACTGGATGCCGCGCAAAGCCTGGAATTGAACACCCAACTCCGTTCGCTCGAGCAGTCGCTGCTCTCGGCCGAGGGCCTGCCGGGGCGGAGCTGGTTCCGGCACATGATTTATGCGCCCGGCCTCAAGACCGGCTATGGCGCGAAGACCCTGCCCGGCATTCGCGAGGCCATCGAGGACCGCCGTTGGCCGGAAGCCGAGCAATTCGCCGTCACCGTCGCCGGCGTCCTCAACGTCTACTGCGACCGGCTCGATAAGATCACCGCCTTGTTGAAGCGGGGCGCGTAAGTGAAGCGCGGCGGCACCGCCGTTCGTTTCGGGGCCTTCGGTCAGGTGACGGCCTGATAGGAATTACGCTCCGGGAAAACAACACACTTGGCCATTGAAAAACTCCCCGCGGAGCGACACCATGCCGGGACAGCATTGAAAATGACCACCTTATGAAATGTGAAACCGATTTCCCGGGCAAATTAGAGCCGCAAAAACTGGATCAGCCGTTAACAAAGATCGGGCGCCAAATACTCTTCGCCGCCACCGCCCTCTGGTTCGCGACCGCCGCCCAACCCGTCTTGGCGGATACGGCCGCCGCCCCCGCGCCCCTGAGCTACAAAGCGGATTGGCGCTGGGTCAAGGGGACGGTGTTCGTGCCGACCAGGGACGTGAACGAAGCCCAGCAGTGGGACGAATACGATCCCGCCATAAACGACCGCGAACTCCATTGCGCCTCCGTTTACGGAATCAATTGCGTGCGGGTGTATCTGCATTTTGACATCTACCTGAAAAAGAAGGCGGCCCTGCTGGACGAGATCGAGGATTTCCTGACCCGCGCCAACAAGTATGGCATCAAGACGGAATTCGTCTTCTTTGACGATTGCTGGAATCAACCCGATCCGGACATTCTATCGCCCGACTACAAATACCCCGCGCCCCTGCCCGGCGTGCATAACAGTCGCTGGCTGGTTTCGCCCGGCGAAAATGTGCGGCAGCACTACGCCGAATACCGGGACCGTCTCCAGGCTTACGTTCAGGACATCGTCAACGCCCACAAGAGCGACGCGCGTATCGCCTTCTGGGAGACGTATAACGAGCCGAACAACTCCAAGGAAACGAAGCAACTGATGCAGGATGCCTACGCCTGGATCCACGCCACCGGCACGCTCATACCGATCACCGCCACCGGCCACGGATTTTCCGGCGAGCCGTATTCGGATTTCAAGTCGTGGCATGAGTACGGCAATTATGACTACACCGGCGCGCCGGAGGAGTTGAACACCGAGTGCATGAACCGCGATGGGCAGACCGTGCCCGGCATTGTGGAGCACTTCCGGGGCAAGACCGGATTCATCCTGTGGGAATTCGGCATCGGCCGCGACAACTGCCGCTTCGCCTGGAAAGAAGACCGGAATCATCCGCGCCCGGACGAAACCCCCAAACCGTTCCACGGCGTGGTCTATCCTGATGGCCACCCGTGGTCGGTGGACGACGTAAAAGCCTTGCTGGGGGACGAAGCTTTTGCCAACGCCCCGCTCTTCGCCGTGGAATATTTCAAGGATGCCAACTTCACGGACCTGGCCAAGAAATCCGTCACTCCCTTTATTGATTTTGATTTGGGCACGGAAGCCGGCACTGATTCACCCGACGCCTCGGCCGGGGTGCCCCGGGAGAATTTTTCCGTGCGTTGGACAGGAACTGTTCTGCCGCCGGCGAAGGGGGCTTATACCTTTTACGTGGAGGGCGACAATCGCGTGAAGCTGTTCGTGGGTTCCAAATTGGTCGTGAATAAGAAAACCGCCGGCCGGGACCTCGTCGCCAAGAAAGTCAAGCTGGCGGCCAATCAGCCGGTGGTCGTAAAAATCGAGTACCGCCACGCCGCGGGCGAACCGAGCCTGCACGTGTCCTGGTCCGGCCCCGGGCTGGACAAGTCAATCCTCACTCCGAGCAATGGCACACTGGGGCACTGAGCTGTTTCCGTTGGGATCGGAAAACAACCGGTGGGCAGGGGTGGCTTGAGCCGCGGCGAGGCAATTGATATGTTGACCTCAACTTGCACAGCCAAACGCCATCCTGGTTCAAGATATTTCTTTTGCTGTTGCCGCTGTTTGGAGGATCCGGCGTGGCCGCGGAAGTTGTCTCTTCAGCGGATGACTATGTGGTGCAGACGTGGGACACGGATGCCGGGTTGCCGCACAGCACGGTGACCGGCGTGGTGCAAACGCCGGATGGATATATTTGGATCGGCACCCTGCTCGGCGGGCTGGCGCGCTTCGACGGTGCACGCTTTGTGAGCTTTCATCCCGGTAATACGCCGGAGCTCCGGTCGATCGAGATTTTCAAACTGCTGGTGGATGGTGATGGCACGCTGTGGATTGGCGGGGTCGATGGCAGTTTGGATTCCTACCGGGACGGACGGTTTCGTTTTGAATTTGAAAACGCTGAAACGCCAGCCAGCTGGATCAACGAGGTTGTCTCCGCGCCCGGCCATTCCATTATTCTTTCATCGCTCTCGGGCGGCCTGTTTTCCTGCGCGAAGGTCAACCGCACGAACCAATGGCGGATGTTTCATACGCCCAATTTTGGCGGGGTCCAGACGCCCAATTTTGGCGGTGATCCGCGGGAAGATCAGGACGGGGCAATTTGGTATCGCACCTCGGCAGGGGGTTTGGCCAGAATCGTTGGGGAAAAGACATTTCCGTTGGATCAACCGCCGGGCTTGCGGAGTCCGAATGTTTCCAAGCTATTGACGGATGAATTCGGACGTCTTTGGGTGGGAACCGACAAAGAGATCGCCGTGTGGAACGGGAAGACATTTGTGACGATGACGCCGACCAACGGCGAACCGGAATGCGCGGTTCGCGACCTGGCGTTCTGCCCTGATGGCTCTTTGTGGGTGCGAACCGATGACCAATTAAGAAAATGTGCAAACCGAAACTGGCTGGCGGCAGCGAAGCCGTGGGATGGCCAATTCCCGCCCTCCATACGCAATCTACAAATGCGCGGCGACAACCGCGGCGGGGTGTGGGTGGTCCATTATGGCCAGGGCCTCTGGCATATCGACGGTGGGGGCCACGTTTCGCGCGTGGGTGAGCGGCAGGGCTTGCCCAACGGATTCATCGAAAGTTGGTGCGAGGATCGCGAAGGAAACTTTTGGGCGGGGCTGCGTGATGGTGGACTGGCTTGCATACGCCCGCGGGTCTTTCACAAGGTCTGGCCCGCGGAAGATTGGAAGAATGACTCCATGCGTTCCATCTGTGAGGATGCCGAAGGGGCCATGTGGTTCGGCGTGGCCGGACCAACGGTTTTGCGCTGGGTCGATGGCACGTTTGAGGCTTTGACCCCGCCGGCGGAGCCGTTTCCCGGCACCGAGACAGCGGTGCTGCCGGACGGACCGGGGCGATTATGGATCGGCACTGTCCGCAATGGCCTGTGGCGGCTGGAGCAGGGCCGCTTCACGCGCCCGTTTCCCTCGGAGGACCTCGACACCGTGGTGCGCTGCCTGTGTCTTGACCACGCTGGGGCATTGTGGATCGGCAGTGAATACGGCTTGTCACGCTGGGATGGCCACGCGCTCAAACGCTTCACCCCCGCCGATGGTTTTCCCGCCGCATACGTTGTGTCCATCGCGGAAGATCAGACGGGGAACATCTGGATTGGCACCGCGGCCGGGGAATTGCGCCGGTGGCGGGCGGGCAGGTTTGCCTCCTTCACTCCGCCGGAATCGCCAGGCGGCGCGGAGGCGACCAATCCTGGTGCTAAAGCTGACCAAACGCCTCTGCTGGGGTTTAACGGCAGACTCTTCGGCCGGGAACGTTTGTGGGCACTCCACCCCGACGACGACGGCGTCCTGTGGATCGGCACGTTGGGCGGTGGGCTCTTGCGATTCAAGGACGGCCATTTTACGCGTTTCACCCTGCGCGAGGGCCTCCCCAACGAGCATGTCAGCCAGATATTGGAGGATGATCGCGGCCAGCTTTGGCTTGGCACTCGGGCCGGCATCTCGCGCGTGTCCAAACGGGAACTGACCGCCTTCGCCCACGGTGCCAACGAGCCGATCACCTTTATCACGTATGGTCAAAGCGACGGCCTGCCCACCATCGAATGTTCCGGCGGCATTCAGCCCGCCTGCTGGCAAAGCCGCGCTGGGCGGTTGTGGTTTTCCACCGCCAAAGGTCCGGTCTGGGTAAATCCCTCGGCCTTGAATATCAATCGTTTGCCCCCGCCTGTGCAAGTGGAAGAGGTCTTGGTGGATGGAAACCGGATCACCACTGACATGGTTTCATCCAAGCGGCCCGGTCTCGCCCCGTCCGGCTCCATTCGCATTGCCCCCGGCCGTCATTACCTTGAATTTAAATTCGCCGCCTTAAGCTTCACTTCCCCCGACAAAGTCAGGTTCCGGTGGCGGCTCAAGGGCTTGGAAACCGAGTGGGTGGAGGGCGGCAATCGCCGCGCCGCCAGCTATAGCTCTCTGCCAGACGGCGACTACCAGTTCCAAGTGCGAGCCTGTAACAACGACGGCGTCTGGACCCAAACGGACTCCTCTCTGAACCTCACCGTGCTCCCCTATTACTGGCAAACCTGGTGGTTTAAGATCGGAATGGTGACCTTGGGCTTGCTGGTCGTGCTCGGCGCAGTGCTGGGCGCACAACGCCGCCGCTACCGCCAGCGCATGCAGGTACTGGAGCGACAGCACGATCTCGAACGCGAACGCACCCGCATCGCCCGCGACATTCACGACCACATCGGCGCCAATTTGACCAAGATCGGGATGCAGGCCTCCCGCCTGGAAAGGGAACCGAACCTCTCGTCCAGTTCCCAACCGCTCGTCTTCGGGGTGGCGGAAAGCACACGCGAATTGCTGCGCGCCATGGATGAAATCGTCTGGGCCATCAACCCGTCCAACGATACGTTGGAAAATTCCATCAATTACCTGATCCAGTACACGCGTGGCTTCTTGCGCCCCGCCAACATCGTATATCGACTGGAGGTGCCCGTGAACCTGCCGGATATTCCGCTCACCACGGAAATGCGGCATAATTTTTTCATGGCCTTCAAGGAAGCCTTGAACAACGCGGTCAAACATGGCCACCCGCGTCACATGGTCATCACCCTCTCACTGGCGGCGTGCCAACTCACCCTCAGCGTGGAAGATGATGGCTGCGGCTTTGCGCCGGGAACGAACCGCGCGGGAGCGAGCGGCCTGGAAAACATGCGGCAACGACTGGCCTCCGTCGGCGGCCATAGCGAAATAAAGAGTGCGCCCGGCCAGGGCACGAAAGTGATTTTTCAACTGCCCCTGCCCGCTGAACCTGGAAAGCCTACGCATCTTAATGCGTATTGATTTGCCACCATGAAACCGCAAGCTAAACCCGTGAACCCCGGCGAAACCTCCCCACCGCGAACCACGCCCGCCTCGCCCGCCCTGCCGCGCCCAAACATCAGCGTGGCCATCGTGGAGGACGACGAATGGCTGCGGACCAGTCTCGTCACCGAAATCAGCCGCACGGCCGGCTTTTCATGCCTGGGCGCGTTTCCCTCAGCGGAGCTCGCACTGGAAAAAATTCCCACGCTAAACCCGGACGTGGTGCTCATGGATATCAACCTGCCCGGCCTCGACGGCGTTCAGTGCGTCCGCCGGCTCAAGGATATTTGCCCCAAGATTCAATTCCTCATGCTCACCGTCTATGAGGAGAGCGACCGCATCTTCAATTCCCTCCAAGCCGGCGCGCGCGGCTATCTGCTCAAGCGGACGGCGATGGACCAATTGTTCGACAGCATCCGGCAGGTGATGGATGGCGGCACGCCGCTAACCGATCATATTGCGCGCAAGATCGTGCATTATTTCAACCAGTTGGGCGCGCGGGCGTGCACCCTCGAAACACTGTCGCCGCGCGAAACCAAGGTCTTGGAAGCGCTGTCCCAGGGCCTGAGTTACAAGGAGACCGCGCATTCGTTGACGTTGAGCATTGATACCATCCGGATGAACGTGCGGCACATCTATCATAAGCTGCACGTCCATTCGCGGGCCGAAGCGGTGGCCAAATACTTATCGCCCCGCTGATTTGCCGCCGTCCCAATTTCGGCCTTCTCATTCTCCGCCGCTGCGGCCACTACGCATCTTCATGCGTATTGGTGATGTCGCCAAGCCAAGGTAGGTTCTACTTGAACCCGGCATGAATGTATTCAGCACTGATTAAATGTGTTTGCTGAAGTTCTGATGTCGTTGCAAAAAAGCTGCTGCCAATGGCGCAAATAATACCCCCCACCCATGGTCATGAAATCAATCGTTATGAAAACTGAGCGCAAAATAAAACCAAAAATCGCAGCCAGTCTGTTATTGTCGGCGTTGCTGGTCCTCGTCAGTTCCGCCCCGGCGGCGCTGGTCATCACGGGCACCACGACCAACAACGGTGGCACCGCCATACCTAACTGGCCGGTGGCCAGCGACAGCCTGATTGCCGGGATGCTACCCAGTTCCGTGGGGGCTGGAGGTTTTGCGCAAGACTATGGCGGTGGCACTTACGGGACCATTGCCGGCCTCCCCGCGCTGACGGATGGCGTGCTTGCTCATATGGGCGCGGGCGCGTCCGCTTACGGTGGCCAGTATGCCACCTGTGGCTACAATAATGGGTCAGGCGCCTATGTGATCTACACGTTGCCGGCTGCCGCTAATGGTTACAATATCACCAACATCACCACTTACACTACTTGGGGCGACAACGCCATTTGCCAGCAAGAATATGCTGTTTCTTACTCTACGGTTGATGATCCCACCTCGTTCATTTTGCTCACCTTTGTCAATTATGCGCCGGCTGGCAGTGGCGGCATGGCCAATCAAGTGGCGCTGACCGATTCGCTGGGCGGGGCGATTGCGGCTAACGTGGCGGCCATCAAATTTGATTTTACCTGGCCCTTGTCCTCCTATGGGGTCAATGCTTACGATGAAATCACGGTGGAGGGGACGCCGGCGGCCACGCTCACCCCGCAACCCGTGGTGATCACGACCAGCAATATCAACGACGCCAGTCCATTCGATCCCAGTACCACTTGGACAGTTGAAACTCCCAGCCTGATTGCCGGGATGGCGCCCAGTAGTTTGACCGGGAACCCGGCGCTGGGTAATGGCGCCGGAGGGGGCGGCACCGCTGTGCTGACAGACGGCGCATTGGGAACCACTGGCGATTCCACCACCACTGCGTCATTGGGAAGTGGCGGCGGGGCATGTTCCTCTCTGACCTATACGCTCACCAACTCCGCCAACGGATCTGACCTCACCAACATTGTGACCTATAGCGCCTGGGGAGATTACGGCCGGGACGGGCAGTATTACAACGTATCCTATTCTACGGTCATGGCGCCAACGACTTTTATTCCTTTGACTTCAGTGGCGTTCAATCCCTATTTGAATCCACTTGGGACACCGTCGGCGAACCGGGTTGGCATAAGCAGTCTGACCGGGGTGCTCGCCCGGAATGTTTACCGCGTGAAATTTGATTTTCCGCAAGACAACACCATTGATTATGGCTCCGGGTCTTATCAGGAGATCATCCTGCAGGGAACCAACTCGTTGCCATCGGCGGTGCCCCCCTCCGCCTACTTGCTGCAAGACACGCTGCCCAACTACGCCGAGACCGTGGTGGGCGACCAGGTTGTCTTCACGGCCGCGTTCAGCAATTACCCCCCGGCCACCTTGCAGTGGCAATTCATCAACACTAACAACACCGCGACAAACAACATTGCCGGTGCGACGAATGCGACGCTGACCTTGACGAATGTCCAAGTGGCCAGCTCTGGCTCGTATCGTTTGGAAGCCCTCAACGCCACCAACAGCTTGGCGGCGCCTTCGTTCAGCTCGGCCGCCCCGCTGGTGGTGGGCAGCACCCCGACCGCGGTCGATAATATCATCGTGGACTATGCCGGCCAATGCGGACTGGGCGGGGAAAGCAGCCTTACCAATTTCGTTCCCTCCTGGGCCATCGACACGAACAATGACCTGATTCTGGGATATCAGAACAGCAGCGGCCCGGGCACATTTACCCCGGGCACTGGCGATTTTGGCGAGAGTCAGGCCAATTCGGATCCGACGATCTTGAGCGATGGGGATGCCGGTTATTTCACGTATTGGCCGAGCGTGAGCGCCAATCAGGCACTCTGCACCGGCGGGGTGTCGCCGGCCGGGGAGACCATGACGTACACGTTGAATTTGGCCTCGGCCCCGTACGGCTATGATCTCACGAACATTGAGGTCTACGGCGGCTGGGGTGATGATAGTCGGAACGAGCAGAAATACCAGGTGCTCTATTCCACCGTCGCCGCGCCCACGGTTTTCAACGCCTTGACCACGGTGGATTACAATCCCGGCGATCCGAAAAACACGCAATCAGCCACCCGCACCATCCTGGTGCCCGCCTCGGGAGCGCTCGTGCAGAACGTGGCCGCGGTGGAGATCAATTTTGACTTGGTGGGGGCGCCGCCGAAGAACGACTACGAAGGTTATTCCGAGATCCTGATCAAAGGCAAAGCCTCGGCGAATATTCCCTCGTTGACCCAGGATATCACGCCGCTGACGGCGGCCGACGTGGTGGGCAGCTCCTTGATTCTCAATGCGGCCTTCAGCGGGGCCACCAGCTATCAATGGCAGAAGAATGGCACCAATATTTCCGGTGCCATCAGCCCCACGCTCACCTTGAGCAATCTGCAGTTGACGGATACCGCCACCAATGGCGGTTACCGCCTGGTGGCTTACAACTCTTCCGGTTCGGCCGCCACCCGTGGCTGTTCGGTGATCGTTAACCAAACGCCGGCCACCGTCGGCAACGTGGTGACGACCTTTGCTTATCAAACCTCGGATCAGGTGGGCTTTGCCCCTACTTGGAGCACGGCGGAATTGACGAACAGCTTGATCTACCAGCAGGATCCTCCCGCAGGTGGATATGATCCGAACGGCAATTTCAATGACCCGGACAGCAATGCTGACAGCCACAATCAGGCGGGCGGCCTGCCGGTATTGACGGACGGCAATTACGGTTATTTTGAGAATACCGGGCCGCATCCGGCGTTTGCCACCTGCGGACCCAACGCGGGTGAGTATGTCGTTTATACGCTGGGGACCAATGCCAACGGGTATAACCTCACCAACATCCAGATTGCCGGCGGTTGGAACGATTCCGGACGGGACTCACAATGGTACACCTTATCTTATTCCACGGTGGCCAATCCGGCGACGTTCATCCCGATTGCGGTGGTCGCCAACGAGCCCACGGTGACCGATGAATCCGTCATCCGGGCCACCTTCACCGCCGCCAGCGGCTTGCTCGCAAGCAATGCCTACGCCATCTATGTGGACTTCACCACCCCGTCGGGCGACCCGAACGGCTATTCCGGCTATAGTGAAATCAGCGTCTTCGGTTCGCCAACGACGACACCGTCGTCCCAACCCGTGGTGACGTGTGCGTTCGAGAATCTGAGCACTCCCGACTGGGTGGTGCCATCCCCGAACTTGATTGGGGGGCAATTGCCCAGCAGTTATGACACCAACGCCAACGACAGCTTCTCGGCGAATGACAATGGCGGCCTGACCGAACTGACGGATGGCATGCTGGGAGCAAGTCATGGCTCGGGGGCCTCGTGCGGCGGAGCCGGTCAGGGTGGCGGCACGTTCATTACCTACTCGCCCACCAACGGGAGTTGGACGTTGACGAACATCGTGGTTTACACCGGCTGGCCCGATTTTGGACGGGCTGGACAATTCTATAACCTGTCCTATGCCACCGTCGCGGCGCCCGCTACCTTTATTCCGCTGACCAGCATAACCTACGCTCCGAACGTCAACAACGGAGAGCCCTGGGACACCAGCGTAACCATCGCACCGCCGGTGGGCCAGACCGTCCTCGCCACCAATGTGGCCGCCGTCCACTTCGACTTCACGCCCCAAG
Organism: uncultured Bifidobacteriaceae bacterium; assembly: GCA_964437865.1. GTDB lineage: Bacteria > Verrucomicrobiota > Verrucomicrobiia > Limisphaerales > UBA11358 > UBA11358. The sequence goes on from CAYTJG010000019.1 coordinate 20,370, forward strand.
GAAGTCTGGATTACGGCTTTTCCTCCTATACCGAAATTGTCTTCCTAGGCACGGCGGTGGCGCCACTAGTGCCGCCGAGTGGTCTTCAACTCGTGGTTTCGGGCAATCACCTGATTCTGACCGGGGTCAACGGCACCCCCGACCGCAGTTATGCCTGGTTGGCCGCCACCAACCTGTTGACGCCGCTGACGAATTGGACCGTCAGTGCGACCGGAGACCTTGATGGTACGGGTGCCTGCTCGAATTCCATCCCAATTGATCCGTTGCAGCCGGCGGCATATTTCCGCTTGCAGATGCAATAAATGTGTGTGTGTATGGATGGCCCGGGGACATGAGTCCCCGGGCTTTTTAATTGAATGCCATGAAGTTTCTGAACCACAAAACCTTTTTTCGAAGGAAAGCCACTGACCGGAAAAGTTGCGCTCTGAAGCCAAATCGGCCCAAATTTCTCGCGCCGTATATTCTCGAAAGCCGTTAACGTGGTGAAAAAACGGATCATCTGGTGGCTGGTCATGGGATCGTTTGCGGCCAACCTGGCCGCCGCCGTCAGCGTCAGGCAGTTGCGCTGCGAGAACCTGGACGATCCGCAGGGCATGGAGGAAACCAAGCCACGGTTGAGTTGGGTGATCGACTCGGATCGCCGGGGCGAAACCCAGACCGGTTACCAGGTGCGGGTGGCGTCCTCGGCGGAGGGACTCGCCGGCGGCGTGGGCGACCTGTGGGACAGTGGCCTGGTGCCATCGGCTGACTCGGCGCAAGTGGAGTATGCCGGGCAGGCGTTGCGATCTCGCGCCCGGTGCTATTGGCAAGTGCGCGTCTGGGATCATGCGGGTAAACCCTCCTCCTGGAGCCCTCCGGCCGCGTGGAGCATGGGCCTGCTCGCGCCGGCAGATTGGACCGCCCTGTGGATCAGTGATCCCATCCTGGCCGCCCCGGCCAATCGGCCCCTGACCCCGATCCATTGTTACCGCAGCGAGCTGTCGAGCCAACCGGAAAATCCCAAGTGGATCATCCTCGACCTCGGCGCGGTCAAACCGTTGGATTGCGTGGATATCCTCCCCGCACGTCCCGAGGGCCAGAATGCGGATTTCCGCACCGCGATGTTTCCGCTTCGTTTCAAAGTGGAGACCGCCGCCCAAGCGGATTTCAGCGACGCGCAGCTCGTGGTGGACAATACCGCCGCCGATTTCCCGCCCCCGCGCGCTAATTCCTGTCGCTTCCAATTTGGCCCGGTGACAGCGCGTTATGTGCGGCTGACCGTCACCCGCCTGGCCTGTTGGGACGGCCGGGATTATGCCCTGGCCTTGGGCGGCTTGGCCGTCTTCAACGGGTCCCAACCCATTGGGGTGGGAGCGCACGTGGAATGTTCGGATTCCATCGAATCCGACCGGTGGTCGAAGCGCTTTCTGGTGGCGGGCAAGGCGGAGTTGGCCCTGGCCGACGATGCGCCGGCCTTGGCTACGGACACGCCCGACGTGCCGGAGAAATTCACGGTGTCACGGGTGCCGCTGCTGCGCCGGGAGTTCACGCTGGCGGCGAATGTTCGCCGGGCCACACTCGCGGTCACGGCGCGCGGCTTTTATGAAGTGCGGATCAACGGAAAACGGGTCGGCTCCGAGCGGCTCGCCCCGGGCTGCACCGACTACGGCGTGCGCCTTCAATACCAGATGCACGATGTCACCAAACTGCTGCACCGGGGGACCAATGCCATGGGCGCGCTGCTGGGCTATGGCTGGTATGCCGGCCACATGAATCTCGCGGACAACCGCTGCATGTACGGATACTTTCCCCAATTCCTCGCGCAACTCGAGGTGGAATTGGCTGACGGCACGCACACCAGCCTCGGTACGGATGGCCAATGGCGCAGCCACTTGGACGGACCAGTGTGTTGGTCCGATCTGCTGGACGGTGAAGGTTATGATTGTCGTCGTGAAACCCCCGGGTGGGATCAGCCGGGCTTCGATGATCGCGCCTGGCTGGCCGCCTGGTCGCAGCCCCGGGATCGCACCCCCTTGGTGTGGCAGCGGAGCCAGCCGGTGCGGGAGGTTGGGGAGTTGCGCCCGGTGGCGGTGAAAGAGGTGAAACCAGGCACGTATGTTTTCGATTTTGGACAGGAAATAGCCGGTTGGTGCCGGTTGGTGGCCGATGGCCCGGCCGGCACTCATTTGCGGGTGCGCCATGCCGAGGTCGTGGCACCGGACGGCCAGATTGACGTCCACAACCTGTGGGGTACGGCGCAACAGGAGGATTACTTTCTGGACGGCCACGGCCCGCGCATCTTGGAACCGCACTTCACCTACCATGGCTTCCGTTACGCGGAACTGGCCGGCCTGCGAGGCCGGCCGAAAGCGGACACTTTGTCGGCCGTCAACTTGCGCACGGCGGCGGCGGTGGCGGGCCACTTTGAATGCTCGAACACCCTGTATAATCGTATCCAGACAGCGGCGTTTTGGACCCAGGCAAACCTGCTCTTCGATGTGCCGGCCGGCTGTGCCGCCCGCTCCGAACGCGTGGCTTGGACCGGCGATATCCGGCCTTGTGTCCAAGCCCTGCTGTTTAACTTCGATGCCGCCCCGCTCTTGGTCAAATACGCCGGCGACTTGCGCGACGACCAATTGGCCGACGGCCGCTTCACCGACATTTGTCCCCACGCTCACTTGCGCGGCACCACCATCTGCGTGGGCTCACCCGGCTGGGCGGATGCCGGTGTATCCCTGCCCTGGGAAACCTATGTGAACACCGGGAACCGACGCTTGCTGGCCGATCACTACGACGCCGCGAAACGGTGGGTCGACGCCATTCACGCCAGCAATCCGGATCTGCTGTGGCGAGAGAATCGTGGCATGGATTGGGGTGATTGGATGAGCGCTGGCGCGGCCACCCCCAAGGAAATCGGCGCCACGGCCTTCTTTGCCCATTCGGCTGACTTGTTGTCCCGCATGGCCCAAGCCCTGGGACGCAATGCCGACGCGGACCGCTATCGAACCCTCTTCCAGGGAATCCGGCGGGCCTTTGTCCAAAACTACGTTGCCACCAATGGATTATTGGGCGGGGCGCAGGGCAGCTATGCCCTCGCCCTGCAATTCGGTCTGCTCGACGAACCCTTGCGTTCCCAAGCCGCCAGCCGCCTGGACGAACTGGTGATCCACAATGGCCACCACCCCACGACCGGATTTTGGAGCAGCGTTGAGTTACTGCTGGCATTGTCCGCCTCCGGCTACCCGGACGAGGCTGCCCGCCTGATGGATCAGCACACGCTGCCGTCCTGGGGTTACATGGCCGACCACGGCACCACCCTGTGGGAAGCATTCAACGCCAACACCCAAAACCTATCCTTGAATCACTGGACCCATAGCGCCGTCAGTGAATGGCTTTGGCGCGACGTCGCTGGACTGAATCCCGACGAGCAAGGCCCGGGCTACCGGTCCTTCACCATCCATCCGCGCCCAACCAGCGAAGTCTCCTGGTGCCAGGCCAGCTTTGACTCTCCCCGGGGCAGGATTATCATCCATTGGAAAGCCAAGGACGATGAATTCGAATTGAAGACAACCATTCCCGCCAATACGACGGCAACCGTGGTGGTGCCGGCGTCCGATCCAGGAACGGTGACGGAGTCGGGCAAACCGGCCGCCCAAGCAGAAGGCATAACCTTACTGCGGACCGAACGCGGTGCGGTGATCTACCAAGTCGGCTCAGGGGTCTATAAATTTAGATCCCGGATCAGGTGGAATTGAGGGAACCGGTTTCAAAAGGACGCTGAGGCTCCGGCCCGGAAAAAAAACGGCTTTTTTTGGCAATTTGCCTGGCACTAGCGATCGGCCGCCGTTTCCCGCCGCCGTTCAATCGTCGGACCAGGGATTGGCCGTGACATCGACGAAGAACTCGATTGGGCCGGCGCGGAAGGCGAGGCGTTCCAGACCGCCGCCCGGTTCCACGGGAGTTTCGCAGTCCTCGGTCATGCCCACCTGGGGCGGTTGCAATTTGCAGTCCAGTCCGGCATCGCAGAGGTTGGATTTGAAATTGCCGGTCATGATGTTGAGCAACTCGCCGGCCGCATCGCGAATTTCCGCGATGTCGTTGATATCAGAGGGTTGCAGGCCCAGGATGCCGGCGGCAATGGCTTTGGCCGCAGCCGGACTCATGCGCAAGTGGACCTTGCCGGTGACCTTGCCGGCAAAACCGATGGAACAATGCATGTGTGAACCGGTGAGGCTATCCAACTGATGCACGTCCACGCCCTCCAGTTGGAGGGACAGCATGGTTTGAAAGGTTTTGATCAGCGCCAGGGACAAGGGGGTGCCCATGGCGAGCAACAGGGCGCAACCGATGCCATGGCGCATGAGCGCTTCCTCCACGGAATTGACGGTGTATTCCGACTCATCGTCGGCGCGCGGATTGGCCACGCGCAGCAGGCGCGCGCTCAGGGCGGGATCTTTCTCGATGACGCGAACAATTTCGTCCACACAGGAATCCTGGCGGGCCACCAATTGCGTCAGGCGGGTGACGCTCTCGGGCACTCCGGAGATGCCGTACTTGCGAGCGAACTCTCGGTATTGGTTGATGTCGGATGAACCTTGCATCAGGCGGGGGCAATCGTCGCGGGACGTTTTTCGAGGGTGACACAGCGGCCCACTTTTTCGAGGAGCTGGTCTTCTTTGAACGGTTTGACCAAGTAGTCGCGCACGCCGAGCCGGGCGATCTGCAACACGTTTTCACGGCCGGATTCGGCGGTGAGCATGATGACCGGGATGGCCTTCAACGCGGGGTCCTCCTTGAGTTTCGTCAACATGGTGACGCCATCCATGACCGGCATGGTGACGTCAAGAATCACCAAATCGGGCTTTTCACGGGCGGCGGTGGCCAGACCTTCTTCGCCGTTGGCGGCCTCGAGAAGAATGACATCGTATGGTCGGAAGGCCTTGCCCACGATGAGCCGGATCGTGCGGCTGTCGTCAACGCTCAGTATTTTGATGGCCATAACAATTTATTCCAATTTTTAGACTAACCAATTTTGACGTGAATTTCAACCACAATGCGATTTTGATCGGAAGTAAAAATGAGCCACTCCCGCTCCACTTCCGGCACCGCTTCGATGACGAAGGAGGAACCACGGATGATGGCGGGAGTGCTGACGGCGCATTCGGCGCCGGAATCGCATAACCAAGATTTGAGGCCGCCGGTGAGCATATTGGTCACCTCCCCCACCACGTCGTTGACCTCCGCGTCGCCGAGGTCGCCGGGCTCCAGCCCGAGCATGGTGGCGGCGACCTGGGTGGCAAAAGGCGTGCCCAAGTGCAGGTAAACGGCGCCGTTGATGTGGTCGCCGGCAAAAGCCACGCAGCCGGTGACGCGTTCTTCAAAGACGGGCACGGTGCCGCTGGGTTGCAGTACGGCCTTCATGGACAGCATGGTCTCAAAGACGTCCACCAGGTGGCGGCTCATGAATTCACGAATGTTTGGGATTTGGATGGTCCGAGTCATAGTTCAATGTTTTGGTTCCATGGAGGCGGCCGATTGTGACGCCGGTTCGCGCAGCGCCTGGATGATCGCATGGGGAATATGATCCAAGGGCAGGGATCGGTCCACGACGCCCAGTTCCACGGCTGCCCGCGGCATGCCATACACCACACAAGTGGCCTCATTTTGCGCCAGATTGACGGCCCCCGCCGCCTTCAGTTGTTGCATTCCCGAAGCCCCGTCCCGTCCCATGCCGGTAAGCAACACGCCCAAAGCGTGCCGACCCGCACATTGCGCGGCCGAGTTGAACAGCATATCCACGGCTGGCCGGGTAAAATGTATGGGCGGATCCTGACGCAGCCGTACCCGGTACCGGTTGCCGGTCCATTCCACCACCATGTGATAATCCCCGGGGGCAATCAGCGCCGTACCCGGGAGCACTTCGTCGCCGTGGGCGGCTTCGCGCACCTCGAGGGCGCAGCATTCATCCAGCCGCTCGGCAAACGTCCGGGAAAACACCGGCGGAATATGTTGTACGATGCAAATGCCGGGCAACCCGGCCGGCAGGCGCGTCAAAACGCTCTTCACCGCCTCCGTGCCGCCGGTGGAGGCGCCAATGACCACCAATTGGCGGGGCGAAAACTGAATGCCGGTGGCGCTCTCGGTATCGGCGGCCGTCGAGTCCGGCTGATGCATCAACGAAAGCCGGGCCCGCGCCGCGCCCTTGACCCGGTGCGCCAATTGGTCACGCAGGCTCCCGATGTTCCAGGCTGAACTCTGCTTGGCCACCACGTCCACCGCACCCAATTCCATGGCCCGCATGGCGATTTTTGAACCGGCCTGCGTCAGTGAACTGACAATGATCACCGGCATGGGTCGGTGCTGCTGCAGAATCTTCAGGAACGTCAACCCGTCCATGCGCGGCATTTCAATATCCAGCGTCAATACGTCCGGTTGCAATTCCAAAATCATATCCCGCGCCACATACGGATCGCAGGCGGTGCCCACAACTTCGATTTCCGGGTCCTGCTTGAGGGCGTCCGAAATCATCCGTCGTACCACGGCCGAATCGTCCACCACCAGCACGCGTATTTTTCCTTGGATACTCATACGAGGTTCATGAACTCATCGACGCGATCAAACCGGTCCCGCACGGAGCACAGCAGCATCTCCAGCCGCGCCTCGTCCAAATCGAGCGCCGCGACCGCTTGCGGATCCACCCGCACGGCAAAACCATCCCAGCCGGGGGCCGAGCCGGCCAGATGTGCCAGACAATTGGCCACATGCGAAATCACCGACAAACGGGGCCGCGGTTTGAAGATGGGGGTGTGGTGATTGGTCACCGATTCCACGATTTCGTCCGGCAGGTTCCAGCTCTTGAGCAGACAGCCGCCAATTTCACCGTGGTCGGCGCCCAGTACCTGCTTCTCGGCCTCCGACCGGGACTGCCCTTGCTTTTCGACCAGTTGCCGGATCTCGGCTTGGACCTCCGGGGTGATGGCCTGGCTCATGACCAACTTGCCGATATCGTGCAGCAGGCCGACCGTAAAGGCCACCGGCGTTTCCACATGCAGGTCAAAGGCTTCCAAGGCCACAATTTCCGCGGCGGTGGCGGTCATGAGGGAGTGGCGCCACAGTTCATTGGCTTCCACGGCATACCCCGGCAGCGGCACCACCATCGCGCTGCCAAAGGCCAGCGTCAAAACGATGTGCAGAATCTGCTGGTGTCCTAGCATCAACACCGCCTGATCCACCGAGGCCACCGGCTCATCCAGGCCGAAATAAGGGGAATTGCACGCCCGCAAAAGCTTGGCCGTGAGTACGTTGTCGCACTTGATCACCTGCACAATCTCGTCGTTGGAGATGGACGATTGCTCGAGCAAGTTGACCAGTTTGAGGGCGGCCTGCGAAACTGGCGGAAGGTTTTTGACCTTGTTGATGATCTCCGGGGCGGTCATAGCAGATAAAGCGGGGCGGCCGGGGTTTTGACACTCACATTACCATTGGCCAAATCCAACCGGACGGTCCGGGAGGACATGCCGCCAGTATCAGTAGCGTGAGCCTGGAGTCCGTTTTGCGCCAGCAGTTTTGATAAGGCGTCAAAATTGCGGCTGCCGATGTTAAAAATGCCCTGTTGATCCAGCAGTTGCGCTCCACCGGCCACCTTCACCACCAGCCGGCTCCGGTCGGCGCCGAGGTTGTAGGCCGCATGGAACAGACGGGGCAAGCCCGTATCCACGAACATAAACGGGGCGCTGATAGCCTTGGCAGCGTCAATTTTTGAGTCCGGCAACATAAGGTGCAACATACCACCGATCTTTCTCACCGGGTCGTAAACCGTCACGCCCAGGCACGACCCAAGCGAATAAGTCACAATTTCCGCACTGCTGTCGTTGCTGGCCACCATATCGGCCACCCCTACCACGAGGGTTTTGCGTGGCGGCGGAATCACCCATTTGTTGGTCGGTGGCATATAATATAGCGCGTCGGTCAGGCGGCGTCTCGCCTAAACGCTCGAAACCACATTGAGGTTTTCCGATCACGGACGTTCGACAAAAAATTCATGGGCTTCACGGCGGCCGACGTATCGGCGGGCGCACCAGGTTGGAAGGCGACCCGGTTTGCTATCGGCCGCCAAGGGGGAGACTTGAGGAAACTTTTTCCGGGCCGCAAAGTTTCGCTCCTGCCTCAAGTTCCCGGCCGGATCGCCGATGATGATTTGGATTCAACCGGTCAGCCATTGTGTCCGGTTCGGCCATTCATGAATACGATGTCAAGCGCAGACGTTGCCACGCCCGCCCGCCGGGAGGACCACGCTGAATTCTGTCCTTTGCCCATGGGCGTCGCCCGGGTGCACAACCGGATATTCACCTCCGTGGATGCCCAGTTCTGCGCCCTGGTGGGCTATCCCGCGGAGGAACTCGTCGGACGGTGCACCGAGCTTATTTACGCCAGCGACAAGGATTTTCAAGCCGCCGGCCCCTGCACCCATCCGGCGGCGGACCAAAAAGGGGCGGCATCCTGTCAAACCAAGTTCCGGCGCAAGGACGGCTCGGTGCTGGAGGTCACTATCATCGTCACCGATGCGGCGGCCAACGGGGTCGAGCGCACATTTGTGGTCACCGACACCACCAAATCGCGGCGGGTGGAACGGGAACTGTTCTGGCAGAATCGCGAGTTGACGGCCTTTCACCGCATCTCGGAAGTGATGCTGGCGGACCGCAACACGCAGTCCATCTTTGACACCATTGCCCGCGAGACCAGCGGCATGACGGATTTTCCCATGGTGGCGATCGAGCTGTGCGATTTTGACCGGGCGGTGATGATCTACCGGGGGGCCTACGGCATTCCGCTCAACGAAATGCCAACGCCCTTTGAAGTGCCCATGGACGTATCGCTTTCGGGCCAGGTGGCGCATACCGGCGAGCCGCTGGTGGAACACAACATATCCGACCGGCGGGAGTACGCCGCGCCGATTTTGCGGCTGCTGGGCGTGCAGACCTTTGTTTGCGTGCCGATCAAGTCGGACGGAAACGTGGTGGGCACGCTGAGCCTCTCGCATCGCGAGCGCATCCCGGTGGAACCGCGCGTGGTGAAGGCCGTCAGCAGCCTGGCAAACTACCTGGCCACCTTGTTTGGCCGGCTGGAGGCCCGGGAAGCGGTGAACCGAAGCGAAGCGGAGCTTTCGAGCGTGTACGATCGCGTGCCCAACGTGCTCTGCCTGTTCGACGAACAATTGCACATTGTGCGCGCCAACTTGGCCGCCACCGAATTTGCCGGCCATCCCGGCGCCAACACGCAGCCGCTCAAGGTCGGCGAGTTCTTCAATTGCCAATCCATGGCCATCAACGGCGGCAACTGCGGGACGGAAGCCGATTGCCTGGGCTGCCACTTGCGTCAGGTGCTGCAGGAAACGCTCACCACCGGCAAGAGCCAGCGGCAGGTGAAGATGAACAAGACCATCTTCCGCAACGGCTCGCCCGAGGAGGTCGTGCTGCTGGTCTCCACCGAACGCATCCAACTGGGCTACACCGTGCGCGTCCTGATGTGCCTGGAAGACATCACCAAAAATGTCCGCGCCGATGAGCAAATCCGCTCCCAAGCCGCCCTGCTGGACATCACGCGCGACGCCATCTTCGTCCGCGATTTCTCGGATCGTATCATTTATTGGAACGAGGGCGCGCAACGGCTGTACGGCTGGACGCCGGCCGAGGCCATCGGCCACACGACCAACGAGCTCATGCCGGACAACGCCTCGCTGGATTCCGCCCGGGCGCTGCATACCGTCCAAGCCCACGACGAGTGGGCCGGCGAAATCCGGCAAAAGTCGCGGACGGGCCGCGAGTTGGTGATCCAAAGCCGGTGGACGCTGATGCGGGAGGCGGACGGCAAACCCAAGGCCATCCTGGTGGTGAACAGCGACATCACCGAGAAAAAACAGCTCGAATCCCAGCTCCTGCGCGGGCAGCGGCTCGAAAGCATCGGCACGCTCGCCAGCGGCCTGGCCCATGATTTGAACAACGTCCTGGCCCCCATCATGATGGCCGTGCAGTTCATCAAGGACAACGCGGAGGACGACGGCATGCGGGCGTGTTTCCAGACCTTGGAAACCTGTTCGCGCCGCGGCGCCGACATCATCCGGCAAGTGCTCATGTTCGCGCGCGGCGTGGAAGGCGAACGGATCCTGCTGAATCCCAAGCACCTCATTCTGGAGATGCAGCGCATCGCCACGGAGACCTTCCCGCGCTCCATCGAAATCAACACGCGTATTTCCAAGCAGGCGTGCATCCTGCTCGGCGACGCCACGCAAATCCAGCAGGTGCTCATGAACCTCTGCGTCAACGCGCGCGACGCCATGCCCCAAGGCGGCGTCTTGACCATCGGCCTGGATTGGAAGGAACTGGATGCCGCCGGCGCCAAGATCCATCCCAAGGCCAAGCCGGCCAGCTATGTGGTCATTTCCGTCCGGGACACGGGCACCGGCATTCCGCCGGAATTGATCGACAAAATATTCGACCCCTTCTTCACCACCAAGCCGCTGGGCCAGGGAACCGGCCTGGGGTTGCCCACGGTCTTGGGCATTGCCGAAAGTCACGGCGGGTTCATCCACCTGGAAACCAAGCTGGGAACCGGCACCGCCTTCTATGTCTACATTCCCGCAGCGCCCGGCGATGCCTTGGGGGCCGAGCGCCCCGGCGCGCGGGAGGATCTGGCCAAGGGCCGGGGCGAGTTGATCCTGGTGGTCGATGACGAGCCCTCTGTGCGCAAGCTGGCCAGCGCCATCCTGAGCCGCAACGGCTACCATACAGTGACCGCCGCCGAAGGCCGCGAAGGCATCAAGGTCTACGAGCAGTACCGGCAACAAATCCGGCTGGTGGTCAGCGACTTGATGATGCCCACGATGGACGGGCCGGGCATGCTGCGCGGCCTGCGCGAAATCACCCCGGACCTCAAGAGCATTGTCATCACCGGACTGGGCGAGGAAAACCGCATTGCCGAGGCCAGGGCGGCCGGCGCGGACCTCATCCTCAACAAGCCCTTCACCGCCGACCAACTCCTCAGCGGAGTCAAACAATTGCTCAGCAACGGAAGCTAACCCTCACCCCCCCTGAAAACCATGCCCTTTACTTTCGGCAAACACGAACCGGCCGAGTCCCTGGGCCCGTCCGAAGCCTCGCTGTCCGATGCGGACTATCGTTTCTTGTGCGACCTGATTTACCAACGCAGCCGCATCCATCTGGGGCCGGACAAACGGGTGCTGGTCACCTCACGCCTGGCCAAGCGGCTCCGGCAGCATGGTCTCACTGACTACGGCGATTACTGCGATCTACTCCGCTCGCCCAAGGGCGAAGAGGAGTTGCAATTTCTCATTGACCGCATTTCCACCAACCACACCCACTTTTTCCGCGAGCAAAAGCACTTTGATTTTCTGAGCGAGGTGGTCATTCCCAAATGGCAGGCGGAAGCGCGCCGGTCAGATCCCTTCCGCATCTGGAGCGCGGCCAGTTCCACCGGCGAGGAGGCCTATTCGATCGCCGTCCACCTGGCCGAGAATTTCAGCCCGGTGGAATCGGGGCACTGGCAGATCGAGGGCACGGACATCTCCACGCGCGTCTTGGAAGTGGCCCAACGCGGAGTTTACGAGGCCGATCGGCTCACGGGGGTGCCGGCCGATGTGTTGCACCGGCATTTTCAACGCGGCGTCAACCAATGGGCCGGCCACTTGCGCGTCAAGGACGAGTTGCGCCGGCGCGTCCGCTTCCAGCACTTGAACCTTCTGGAGGGGAATTACCCCTTTGACCGGCCGTTTGACTTGATCTTTTGCCGGAATGTGATGATCTACTTTGACCGGCCCACGCAGGAAACGCTCGTCCGGTTGCTGGCAGAAAAGCTCACGCCCGGCGGGTACCTTTTTGTGGGCCATTCGGAAAGCCTGAGCGGCGTGAAACACACGCTCAAACTGGTCAAGCCCGCCATTTATCTCAAACCGGCGGCCTGAGCGCAAAAGAGGAATTCTCCAATCGGAGCGCGTCCGTTTTTTGGGGGGTGCATCGCGATCGCTTGAGCCACGGGCGGCGCCGGCAGGTGTGATCTTGCGTCGTGAAGAGGGTGGCCAGGCGATTTCCGTTCCGCGGCCCGTGGGGCTGCGGATTTCATTTTGAACGCGCGCCCTCAAAACGGGCGCCACCCCTCAGACCATGCCTTCGAGCATCAAGGGAATTTGCTCCAAGGTGCGCGAGAGCGACGCTTTGACGATGGCTTGTTCGGCCTCAGGCGTCTTGGCCAGCAATACGCTCCACGCCGATGAGGCATAGCAGGCATCCCGCGTCACTTCCGTGAAGTCACCGCTGCAGCCAATCTTGGAACTGCGCAAGAGGAGATCGGCCAGTTGCACCGCCGCAATGGTATGGCGGAACTGCGGCGATTTCTCCGGACAATGATGGTACCGCGCCGCATAAATCATCAACTCAGGCAGGCGGTGACGTTCCAGATACAAAGCCCCCAGTTCGCTGTGGTTGATGCCCAACACGGCCTCTTCAATTGCTTGGAGCGGCCGTTCGCCCAACAAGGCTTGCCGGTGAATCTCCGTAAATTGATCCGGAAACGACCAGGCCATGACGATCTTACCCACGTCGTGTACCAGGCCCGCCACGTAATCCACATCATCCGTGGGTCCCGGCACGTTGGTCGTCACTTCCCGGGTCAGTAGCGCCGTACCGATGCAATGCTGCCAGAACTCGCGCCAGGGAAACTTGCACTGGCGGGTCAGGCGTTGAAAATCCTCGATCACCGGGGTCACCATGGCCAGTTGCCGAATCTGCCTTACCCCCAGATAAAAAACGGCTTCCTCGATGCTGTTCACGGGCGCCGTGAGCCCGAAATAAACCGAATTGACGAGGCGCAACAACCGGGAAGTCAAACTGGGGTCGCGCCGGATAATCTCGGCAATCTGGGCCGTGTACCGCTGGTCCGTAAGCAACAGGCCTTGCAAGGCCTTGTTGATACTGCCCAGCGATGGGATCGACGGACAGCGCGCGAGCTGCGCCTGTATGTCGCCCAAGCCCAATCGGGCCACAGTATGAGCCGTCGATGTCTGGTCCATTTAAAAAATACGAGTTAAGACCAATTGCCTATCGGCATAATACAAGGCGACTTGACCAAAAAAAGGACGTTCTTCGGCCACCCGTTACCCCGGGGTGACAGCCTTAACCCCGGCCGGCGACAAGGTCCGCCGCAGGGTTGGCAGCCGCCGCGCTGCGCCGCCACGCGATCAGGGTCCAAATCACCCCGAGCAACAGCGCCAGCGCCCCCACCATGACGTGAACCGTGGCCACGTCAGCCGCCTTGTTGTACCAAATGGTGGCCGCCCCCAGCAAGACTTGCACCGTCAGCAGTCCCCACCAAAACAGCGCCAACTTCGCCAAACCGTCGCTCCCGCCGAGCCGCTTGCGCGCCAGCAGCGCCGCCGCGGCCACCCCCAGAAAAAGCGTGTACGCCACCAGCCGATGCACCATTTGCAGGTTCACCTGAAAGGCGGTGATGGGGTTGCCAATCGTGCCCGGCGGACGGTGGGCGTTGTAATTGGCAATGGCCTCCGGACTCGTCGCCGGCCACACGTGTCCGTACGCCAGCGGAAAGTCCGTAATAGCCAGTCCCGCATGCTGATGCCGCATGGTGGCCGCGATCAAAAGCTGCACAAAAATCAGCACCGTCACCCACCCCACATGACGGCGCAGGCCCCGGGGAACCGGCTTGAGTTGTGCCTGGGGCACTTCGAGCCACCAGCGACTGGTGAACAGCGCAATGGCACAAGTCAACACCAGGAAAGTCTGCGCCACGGCGCCGTGCGGCACGCCCAGCCAATCCAGCCGCCAGCGCACGCGGAGACCGCCCAGGATGCCCTGGAGCACCACCAGCAAAAACGCCGCGATGCCCACCCAGTGCAGCCACTTGCGGCCGTCCTTCCACCACAGCCACCCGGCCAGCACCGTGGTCAGCAGTCCCACCAACGACGCCAGCAACCGATGCGAATGCTCGTAAAAAATGCCGCCCACCCACTGGCTGACCGGAAACAAAAACATGTTGTATCCGTAAGTCGTGGGCCAGTCCGGCACCGACATGCCGGCTTCGTGGCTCGTCACCAACCCGCCCAGCCCGATCAACAGAAAAGTGGCCACGGCGTTCAGGACGGCAAACCAATACAGGGCGGGATGATAGCGGTTGTTCATGGGCAAAAAAGACACGACCGCTGCGGCCAGACGGGCGCAGCGGTCGTGACCGGGAAAAACCTATTTCACTTCAAAAGTAAAATTCTGGCTGGCGCCGTCGGCTTTCACTTCAATGTCGGCCGACTGCTTCCCGAGTTTCCGGTGCGCCGCTTCGAGGGTGTACTTGCCCGGCGGCACGTTCTTGATCGTAAACTTGCCATCCGGACCACTGATGGCGAAATACGGATGATCGAACACACTCACCCAAGCGAACATCCACTGATGCACGTCGCATTGGAACTTCAGGAACGGTTCCGGCTTGTCAAAGGTGAAGGTCAAGTCCGCGCCATTGGCCATCTGCACCTGGTTGACTTCCGGATTCGCCGCGGGCTTGGTGTGCACGTTGTGGATCAGGGGATCGGAATTCTTCACGATCACCTTCTGGCCGGTCTGCACCGCCAGGATTTGGGGGGTATACAAACAATTCTTTTGGTCGAGCACCACCGGCTCCGCGCTGGCACCCGTGGAGGCGCTGGGCACGCCCTTGAGATAAACCACCACATCGGCCAATTCCCCACCCGCACTCACCACGTAGAACTTCGTGGTCGGTAGCGCCCCCGGATACATTTTTGAACAATCCGGATTGTCGCGGATGGGCGTTAGCTCGTGTTCCGCCGGCGGCGTTCCCTTCAGGGTGATGGTGCCGGTGATGTCGCCGGCGCGCAGCCCCACGGCTGCCACGCAGGCCAAAGTCAGCAGGAGAAGAGTTTTTTTCATATGATTCAGTAGCGGGGGGAAACTAGCATTCGCACGCCGCGCGGGCAAGGCGTTTATGCCGGATGCACCCGGCCGGCCCGACGGCAAAGCGCCCTTGCAAACCGGCCGATTGCCGCCAAATTGGGGGCTACATTTATGAACGACCTGACTCAAACCCGGTGGCTGCCCATCGTGCTGCTCACCTGCTCCAATCTTTTCATGACCTGCGCCTGGTACGGTCACCTGAAATTCAAGGACAAGCCGCTGCTGCTCGTCATTCTGGTGAGCTGGGGTATTGCGCTGTTGGAGTACTGCTTCCAAGTGCCGGCCAACCGCTGGGGCAGCAGCACCTATTCCACCTACCAGCTCAAGATCATCCAGGAGGTCATCACCCTGGTGGTGTTCGTGGGGTTCATGTTCTTTTATTTCAAGACGCTGCCGGCGTGGAACCACATCGTGTCCTTTCTCTGTGTGCTGGCGGCGGTGGCTTTTGCGTTCTGGCCCAAAGCCGGCCACTGAACCGTCCGGCGGCGCCCTCAGTGCGCCGCCGGCGCGGGGGTCAGGGTGGAATCGTAGAATAGGGAGTTGGCTTGGTAACGCTCCAGTTGCTGCTGCACGCGGTTGGTAAACGACTCATCGTCCGGCGCCAGTTCCAGGGCTCGTCGGCCGGCCGCCAACGCGTTGGAGAACTGTCCCTCGCAGGCATACGCCGCGGCCAGGGTGGCCAGCATATCCGCATCCCGGCCGCCGGTGAGATCATTGGCTGACTCGGCCCAGCGAACCGCCTCGGCGCCATTCCGCAACGCGGCCTCCGGGCAGGTGGCCAGGGCCCAGGCCAGGCGATCCGACGCCTTCACAAAGCGCGGCTCCGCGGCCAATGCCTGCCGGAAGTCCGCCACGGCTGCGCCCACGTGGCCATCCTGCGATTCCGCCACGCCCAAATCGTAATTGGCCGCCACATCCTGCGGGTTCAACTGCACCGCCTCGCGCCAGTACCTCATGGCTACCTCCCGCTGGCCATGCCGCACCAGGTATTCGCCCAGATTCACCCGGGCCATCCAGGAACCCGGGTTGCGTTGCAGCGTCGTCCGCCAGAGCACCTCCGGATTGGCGTAGGTGGTGCATTGACGCCACGTCAGGATGCCCAAAGCCAACAGCAACACGCCACTCACCGCCGGCAGCAACCACCGGGCCGCCTTGGGCGCCCGGCCGATGAGCCACACGAGGCCAGCCGCCGCCAACGCGATGGGACCCAGGCAGGCCACGTATTGGTAATGATCCGCCACGAACGTGTAAATGAACGTGAACAGCATCACGAAGCCCAGCAACGGCGCCAGGGTTACCACATAGAACAGCAACGCCACCTCCGGACCGCGCCCGAGCCGGCGCCGCAGAAAAAACACCAGTCCGCCCAACGCCCCCACCGCGGCGAGCCAACCCCAGGCGAGCGGCTGGGCCACATCGAGCGACCAGCGCGGATAACTAAAAGTGAGATTCACCGGCCAGAACAGCTTGCCCAGGTAAAACCAAACGGCATGGCCCGCCACCAGGAAACGTTGCGGCAACCCCAGAACAAAGTCCTGGCCCTGCGTCCCCTGATGAAACCGTTCCCACCACATCGCCAGCAACCCCGAGGCCGCGGCCAGCGCCAGGAAGGGAACCAACTGCGCGCCGCGCCGCCAGCCGGCCGGGCGGTGCCGGAGCCAGAGCACCAGCCACAAAGCCACCGGCAGCGTGCAGGCGGTGGATTTAGCCGCCAGCGCCAGTCCCTGGGCGGCCAGCGCCAGCCAATACCAGCGCCAGCGCGGCCGGGAATCCTCCCCGGTGAATTCCAGCCAGGCCAGCAACGCCAGCAACACGAAGAACAGCGACAACACGTTCTTGAGCTCACTCACCCACGCCACGGTTTCCACCTGCACCGGGTGCAGCACAAAAATGGCCGCGGCCAGCCAGGCCCCGGGCACCGCCAACCGCAGCAACACCCGCCAGACCAGCAGGGCGTTCATGGCGTGCAAGAAGATATTGAGCCAGTGGTAGCCGGCCGGCTCCGGCCCCCACAGCGCGTACTGCAGGCGAAAAACACTGTACGTCAGGGGAAAATATTGCGACGGAGCGTCCAGCGAGAACCAGATGCGCCACCAGCCATCCGGCGCGGTCAGCAGCGGGTTATCCGTCACATACCGGTCGTCATCCCAAATGAAACCCGCATGAAACGCCGGCAGATAAACCAGACACCCCAGCAGCACCAGCAGCAGCCCCTGCAAACGGGGCGGCACCGCCAGGCCGGCCATGCCCGGCGCCGCGGCGGCAGACGGGGCCGCGGCCCGCCCCGCGCGAGCCGGGCCGGATGGGTCATGGGAGGGCCGTAAATTCACAGCCCCAGCCTAAGAATTAAGTTCGCCAAAAGCAATCGGGCACCGCGCCGCCCCTCTGCCCCCTGTGGCTTCTTGTCCTTGCTTTGGCCCTCAGGCTCTCCCCACAAATGCATTGCCTTTGTCTGCCCCAACCAATAAAACTGGCCCCCAACTCACCGTGAGCGACATCCGATTCAACTGCCCTCACTGCGGCCAAACCCTGGCGGTGGATATGGCCGCCGCGGGCGTGGCCGTGGCCTGCCCCACTTGCGGGCAAACGATTTCGGTCCCGCAGTTGGCGCGGCTCGCGCCACCGCTCCCGCCCCCGGCCGCACCCTCCCGGGCCAGGAGCTGGCCGCTGGCGGTCTTGACTGTGGTCGCTCTTTCCTTGCTCCTCAGCGGCGGAGCTTGGGTCTGGCACCGGCACCCACACCCGGTCGCGGCTGCCCCCGCCACACAGATTTCCGCCACCGGCAATGAGCCGGCCGCCCCGCCGGTGGCACCGCCGGCCGGGCTGACCGTAGCCACCAATTTCGAAGGCGCGTCAGCCCGGGTATTGTCGCTGGATCCAGTGACTCAGACCATTCGCATCACGCCCAATGGCAATCCCGAACGCGGCTGGCCCTGTTGGTGGTCGCTGCGGGTCATGGGCGTTGATCCCGCCCGGCCACTGGTCCTGCGCGTGCTGGCCAACACTCCGGACATCACTTCCGAAGGCGGACACAAACATGTGCGGCTGGGAGCCGATTGGTCCTTGCCCGACCGGGTTTCGGTTTCCACCAACGGCGTGGATTGGACCCAGTCCGCCATCGGCGATCGCCAGGGCGATCAAATCAGCTATTCCATCCCACCGGCGGCCGCCAACCTCTGGCTGGCGTGGGGACCCCCGTTCACGTTGACCAACGCGTGGAGCTTTGTGCAGGACGCGGCCCGCGACCATGCCTGCGCCAAGTCCTTCACCCTGGCGCACTCGCGGGAGGATCGGCCGGTGCCGGCCCTGCAGGTCAGTGAGGGCGACCGGCCGGCCGCGCAGCGGCCAGCCATCTGGGTCATCGCCCGGCAACATGCCTGGGAGGTGGGCGGCACCTGGGTCTGCATCGGGTTTACGGACTGGCTGTTGAGCCAGGACCCGCGCGCCACCCGGTTGCGGTCCCAAGCCGAGATTTTCATCGTGCCCGTCATGGACAGCGATCGCGTGGCCACCGGGGATGGGGGCAAGGAAAGCCTCCCGCGGGATCACAATGAAGATTGGAGTGACGCGCCGAATTACCCGGAGGTAGCAGCAGTGGAAAAGGGTGTTCTGGCCGCGGCCGCGGAAAACCGGATGGCGCTCTTGGTGGATCTGCACGACCCCAACTTGAAAGCGCGCGCGTGCCAGTTGTGGGCCACGCCCACCAATCTTCTCAGCGCTTTGGCGGCACAAAACCAGCAGCGATTTATCCAGTCGGCCAGCCAGGAAATTGCCGAGCCCATGGCCGTGGCGAAGAATCTCATCTGGGATGCACCCGAAAAAGCCGGCTGGTGGCAAACGGCGTGGCATCACCTGACCTGTCCGTGGGTTTACGAGCACGCCAACCCGCAGACCGTGGCCGTGACGCTGGAGGTGCCCTGGAACGCCCCGGCCAGCACGATCAGCGGTTACCGCTCCGTCGGCGAGGGTTTGGGCCGGGCGATCGAGCTCTATTTGCGCGAACCGCCAAGTTCGGCCACTTCCGCCAAATAATCCCGGTTGCCGTCCCACGCCCGTCATTCCACTGCGGGGTCAACCCCGAATGGCGCTTAGAAAAGGCATAAGCTCTCGCATATAATGACCTGCAAATCGTCACCACCGTTATACAAGTCCGCCACTTTCCGGTGTCTTTGTT